>NZ_JBJGXU010000026.1:0-81594 GCF_045447305.1 Pseudomonas sp. D47
CGTTCCGCGTACGCAACACCCAGACCCAGTGCTCGATCCTAGACTAGGGAAGACAAGGCAATATTCAATGATATCAATGAGGGACAAGCAAAATAATGAAGTTCTAGATGAGCGAGGCCGGCCAATAATGACGCGAGAGTATGAATTCACCCGCGCCAACGGCTCTAAAATTCTGATTCAAGATCATGGTGCTGGACACAAATTTTCCGCACCTGAAGGACAGGGTGATCAAACATCACATTTCAACCTTAGACCGAAAAACTGGCCCAGAACTGGAAAATTAGACGGTGGCAAAGCCCACTATTACTTCCGAGGCAAGAAATGAAGCATTGGAACGAACTAGACGATACTATTTTCTTCAACAAGGTATTTACCTATCCAGTAGAAATAGGCGAAATAACACTTTTTTCTGTGACAATTGACAATGACAGGCCCAATATCGGTTTAGGCTTCGACATTTCAGAGCTTCCTGACGCACCACCAAAAAAGTGGATTCCAGAGGAGTTCAATACATGCCGGATAGGCTTAGATTGCGGAGGTCTGAGCGACGTTAGAATCAGCAATATCCCTACTAAGGAACCACTAAAAATGGTAATAACCAAACACGAAAACTTTTATGCTTTGCAAGCAAAGTCCGCAACTTCAGCAATTGAGTTCAAGGCGAAATATATTTCGCTCTGTGGGCCATCTGTATATTTCAACGACCCGGATTCAGCTTGCTACTAATGCGAGAAGAGGTGCGCGTAATCTGATTGATCCGGCCCCATTGGATCATGGTTATGCAAACAAAGTAGACAGCCACTATAGCCCCCATAGCCAACCCCAATTCGCCACCCCACCACCCCCAACCTAAACTCTGTCCAAGCTATTTCAACGGACAGAGGATTCACCATCATGGGCAAACGTCACCCCTATCTCCCCGCCTGGCAATGGCGTAACGCCCCACAAAACCATCAGCACCCTACCAACCTGGGGCTGCAGTTGATTGCCGTACCGCTGCTGATCATCGGGTTTCTGTTGATCGCATCCGGGGTGTTCAGCCTCAGCCTGGCCAGCTTCGCCGTCGGTGTAGTCGGTGTGTTGGCAGGCGTGGCGCTGCAGCGCCACGGGCGCAAGCTGGAAGCTCAGGGCAGCCAGCGGTTCTGAGGCTCAGGCGAAGACCACCACGGTCTGGCGGCTGATGGCGATCAGTTCGCCGGTCGGGCTCCACAGCGCAGCGGCGGCGTGGCCGTAGCCGTCGCGGGCGTGCTCGATGTTGACGTGGTACTGGCACCAGTCGAGGGTGGTCAGGTCTTGCAGCGGCTGGATAAATTCGATGGTCCAGGTCAGCGTGCTGCCCGGAGCCGGTTTGGTCAGGTGTGGCAGTAAGGCCGGTGGCCAAGCATCGACCAGGGCGAGGATATGCGCCTCGGTCAGCGGTTCTTCCTTCACGTCCCCGCGCAGGCGTACCCAACCGCCCATGTCGCGGGATTTATTGCCGGTGAACGGCAAGCCGCCGACGCTCCAGCGCATCGCCAGGTGGCGCATGAACTCCGGCGTGACGCCCTTGATGTAGGGCAGTTCCTGGCATTCGTCCCAGTGTTTGAACGTAGGTGGCGCCTCGCTCGCCACATCAATCACTGACTCACGCGGCGCACCGAAACTGGCCTGCACCAGCGTCGCCACTTCACCGTTCTGCGTCACGCGGCCAAGCAACTGGCTGACGGCCTTGCCTTCGCGCAGCACTTCAACCTGGTAACTGGCCGGTACATCCGGCGCAACCGGACCGACAAAGGTGATGGCCAATGAGCGCAAAGGGCGATCTGCCGGCACTTTGGCGCGCAACGCTTCATATTGCAGCGCGGCAACCAGGCCACCAAAGGTCGCACGGCCCTGGGCCCACTCGGCGGGGATGGTGACATCCAACGGGTTGCTACGGGCAGCGTCGAGCAAATTACTAAAGCGCATGGTGACCTCACATCTAGAAAACCGATGGGGCGATCTTAACCATCGAGCTGGCTAGGTACAGCGCCCATTCCGGCCAAAAACCGGACCGGGCTAGAAACAATCCGCGCGGAGTTTGTCCAGTACCCGATCTGCCTGGCCTTCCGCCTTGGCCATGGTGCGATGCCATACAGGAACGCACGGCTGCAAATCCGGCTGGTGCCCGGCCTGCGCCAGCCATTGCCAGCAGTCATGCCAGTCACCGAGGGCGCCTTGGGCTAGTTTGAGGCGCGACATGGCTTTGGCAGGCAGCTTGTCCAGCTCGGGATAGGCTTCAGCGGCGTAGCGCACGCGCTTGATCAGCAAGCGCAGGCGGTGGCGATCATGGTTTGGGTCTTTGAGGGCTTCATCGAGCTTCTGCCATTGCTTGGCCAGTCGCTTTTGAATACGCGGGCGAAGGCCCTTGAGTAATTTCTGGTGTTGGGAGGCGCGGATAAAACGTGGGAATGCATCGAGGATCAGCAGCAGGTGCGCCACTTCCGGGCTTTGCGCCACGTGGCGATAGGCGTCGGGTTGCAGGCGCATGCGCCGATCCGCCGCTTCGTGGTAGCCGTGCTGATGCAGATACGCCGCCAGGACCTCGCGGTCGCGTAGCGGCGTCGTCAGTTGGCCGACCGTGCTGGCGGCCAATTCAACGTGTTCCACACCCGGCAACCCACGCAAGGGCCGCAACAAACTGCGCAGGCGCCGCACGGTGGTGCGCAAGTCGTGCAAGGCTTCATCGTCGGTGACAGCGGCGAGGCGAGCTTGGCAGCTCAGTAACCCTACTTCCAGGCCAATGACCTGAGCGACTAACTGATCGACCAAAGCTGACATCCGTTCCTCCATTGACGATGAATAATCCTGGTTGACGCGACCGATCAACGCCCGGCGCGCGACTCACGAATATAGAACCGCGCTTTTTCGGCTTTGTTGGAGCAGCCTTCAAACGCTTCAAATTGCTGCTGGGTCTTGGCGCCCGTCAACAAGGACAAGGCTTTAGAGTAGCTCACGGTGCCGGCAAAACCTTCGGCCTTGGCCAGGTCCAGCTCATGCCACGCTGCATCCAGTTGCGTGCCACAGCTATCGCGGTACGCGGTTTTCCCGGCACAACCGGCCAGGGCCAACACGATCACAGGCACACACATCCAGGCTTTCATCAAAGACACCTCAAAAAAAGAAAAACAGTCGTACGGTGTAGACGTTGCCCACAAGGAAAAGTGCCTTGTTCGCCGCCTGAAATCAGAAGCACCTATCGCCAGAGCATACCCGAGCCTGCTCGCTATCCTCGAAAAATATTACAAGGCTCAGCGAAGATTGAAGCCGCCCCCTCAATGGGTGCATTGTGGGCACCTGCTTTGGTAAGGACATGGACAATGAAGAAGCGTGTTGCCTTGGTGCTGGGCTCCGGCGGGGCCAGGGGCTACGCCCATATCGGCGTGATCGAGGAAATCGAACGCCGCGGCTACGACATCGCCTGTATTGCCGGCTGCTCCATGGGCGCCGTGGTAGGTGGGATTTATGCCGCCGGCAAGCTTGACGAGTATCGAAACTGGATCGAAAGCCTCGACTACCTGGATGTACTGCGCCTAGTCGACGTGAGTTTTCGCCTGGGGGCAATTCGCGGCGAGAAAGTCTTCGGCCAAATCCGCAAGATCGTTGGCGAGATCAATATCGAAGAACTTCGCATTCCCTACACCGCCGTGGCCACTGACCTGACCAACCAGCAGGAAATCTGGTTTCAGGAAGGCTGTCTGCACCAGGCCATGCGCGCCTCAGCCGCGATTCCCAGCCTGTTCACCCCCGTGATGCAGGGCAACCGCATGCTGGTGGACGGCGGCCTGCTCAACCCGCTACCGATCGTGCCGGTGGTGTCCAGCCATTGCGACTTGATCATCGCGGTCAACCTCAACGCCACCAATCAAAAACATTACCAACTGCCGGTGATCCAACGCCCGCCAGCGTTCAAGAGCCGCTTCAACAGCTTGGCCCGGTCGTTAGGGTCGCACCTGCCGTTTCGACGCAAACAAGCCGAGCAGTTAATGAAGCTCGAGCAGGAAGCGCTCCAGCACGCCCACGCCGCCGAGATCAACCCGTGGCTGGAGTCGGCCGAGCCCGAATCCCAACAACCTGCCGCCGCGCCGGAAAAAGCTGGGGCGCCGAAATCGGCGACCGGTTCGTTCATCATCGACAACGTCGGCCCGGCATCACTGCTGGACCTGATCAACCAGAGCTTTGAGGTGATGCAAACGTCACTGGCGCAGTACAAGATCGCCGGTTACCCGCCGGATGTGCTGATCAACGTGCCGAAGCGGGTGTGTCGGTTTTTCGAGTTCTACAAGGCGCCGGAGTTGATCGCCTTGGGGCGGGAAATTGCCAGGGATACATTGGACAAGTATGAGAGTGAGCAGGGCTGAAATTTGTGCTGTGGCTGATGGCCCTATCGCGGGCAAGCCCGCTCCCACAGTGTGATCTGTGAACACATTCAAAGGTGGGAGCGGGCTTGCCTGAGATGAGGCTTGCGCGGGCGCCGCCAGACTCAGGCATTCAACAACCGATACCCCACCCCCGCCTCGGTCACAATAAACCGTGGCTGAGTCGGGTCATCCGCCAGCTTCTGGCGCAGATGCCCCACCACAATACGCAGGTAGTGGCTGTCTTCAGTGTGGGTCGGCCCCCAGATATCCTTGAGCAATTGCTGCTGGGTAATCACTCGGCCCGGATGCCGCGCCAGTTGCGCCAGCACCGCGTACTCCTTGCGGGTCAACGCCACCTCGACACCGTCCAGCAGCACGCGGCGATAAGCCAGGTCCACCGTCAGCGAGCCAAAACTCAAGGCGGCCTCCTGAGCCTCCCCCGCCGGGGCCTGGCGCAGTAACGCGCGAACGCGGGCGAGAAATTCCTGGATACCGAACGGTTTGGTCACGTAATCGTTGGCGCCGCTGTCCAGGGCTTCGACCTTCTGCACCTCGCTGGCGCGCACCGACAGCACCAGCACCGGCACCGTCGACCACTCGCGAAACTCGCGCAGCACCTGCTGGCCATCCATGTCGGGCAAGCCGAGGTCGAGCACCAGCAAGTCCGGCTTGCTCAATGCCGCTTGTGCCAGGCCCTCGTTGCCGGTGCCGGCCTCGATTACCTTGTAGCCTTGGGAGGCCAGGCTGATACGCAGGAATTTGCGGATCTGCGGTTCGTCATCAATGACTAAAATCGTCGCGGTCTGGCTCATGGTGTCCAATCAAAATCCGTGGAGAAAAGAGGGTAGCTCAAGCCTCGCGTTCCAGGCCAGGCTGAGTCGGCAATGGCAGGAACAAGGTGATGCAGGTGCCCCGCCCTTCAATGCCGTCGGCGACGCTGATGCGCCCACCGTGAGCGCCGACCATGCCCTGGCAGATCGCCAGGCCCAGGCCCGTGCCCTGCCCGCCGCGATCACCGCGAGCGGCGGTGTAGAACATGTCGAAAATTTTCGCGCGCTCGTCTTCGGGAATCCCCGGCCCCTCATCGGCCACGGCAAAAAACAGTTGGTCATCCGCCACGCCCGCACTGACCTCCAAACGGCCTTGGGCGGGGGAAAAACGCGCGGCGTTTTCCAGCACATTGACCAGCGCTTGCTCGATCAAGGCGGCGTGCACATACAGCAAAGGCAACTCCGCCGGCACGTCGATCTTCACCTGCAGCGGCGCCAGCACTGCACGCAAACGGCCCAGGGCGCTACCGACGATATCGCCCGGCGAAACCCAATCGCGCGCCAGCTTCAGCGCGCCGTGCCCCAGGCGGGTCATGTCGAGCAGGTTCTGGATATAGCGGTCGAGGCGCTCGGCTTCATCACGCGTGCCTTCGAGCAATTCGCGGCGATCCTCCAGAGGAATGGCTTCGCCGAGAGCCAACAGGCTGTCGATGCTGCCGCGCATCGAGGTCAGCGGCGTGCGCAAATCATGGGACACCGACGCGAGCAAGGCGCTGCGCAGTTGCTCGGTCTCACCGTGCAAACGCGCGGATTCCAATTCCTGCGCCAATTGCGCTCGCGCCAACGCCTGCGCCAGCGGCTGGCTCAATGCGGTGAGCAGACGACGGCGCTGGCCGCTTAATTCCAGACCTGGTTTGGGGCTGACACCGAGCAAGCCCAATGGCCCCTCTTCGCCCGACAACGGCCACCACCACCAGCGCCCAAACGGCAAGGTGCCAGTGCCCATGCCCGCCGGTTGGTCGTGCTGCCAGGCCCAATCGGCGGCGGCGCGTTCAGATTCAGTGAGGTTCAGCGGCGAACCGGTCTCGACCTTCCAGTCGCCCTGGCTGTCACGATTGACCAAGCACAAGTCCAAATCACTCCAGCCTTCCAGGTGATGCGCCGCCGCGCTGATCACCGCCTGGCGATCGGTGGCGGCGGTGAGTTTGCGCGACAGGTCGAGCAGTTCGCTGGTTTCTTGCTGGGTATCGCGCAGGGCCTGCAACTGCCGACGCTGGCGCGCAGCCAGGTTGCCGGTCAACGCCGCCATCAGCAGGAAAAACAGCAGGGTCAGCACATCTTCTTCGCGCTGGATGGCAAAGGAGAAATTCGGTGGGATAAACAGAAAATCGTAGGTCAGGAACGACAGCGCCGCACACAGCAGCGACGGCCCCAGGCTGCTGCGCACGCCGACCAGCAATACCGCCGCGAGAAACACCAGGGAGATATTCGGCAGCGGCAACACGCTGGCCACCGCCCAGGCCAGTGCCGCCGCCACAAGGGTCGCGACCACCGCCAAGCCGTAGTCGAACCACACCAAGCCGCGTACATCTGGCAGGCGCGGCGACGCGGGCATGTCGTCGCTGTCGAGGACGTTGATTTCCAAACCGCGTGCATTGCGCAGCAAGCGCGCCGCCAGCCCACCGCCGAACAACCGTCGCCGCCAACGCATGCGCGACTGCCCCACCAACACAAGGCTGGCGCGGCGTTCGGCGGCGTGCTGGATCAGCGTCTTCGCCACCTCCCCGGCCCGCAGCAACACCACTTCACCGCCCAGCCGCTCGGCCAGTTGCTGGGCATTTTGCAGACGCAGGCGCGATTGCTCATCGCGCGCGCGGCCGCTATCGATATGCACCAGGCTCCAGGGCAAATGCCGACGCTGGGCCACGCGGCTGGCGTGGCGCACCAGGCGTTCGGCCTGCGCATCGCCATCCACGCCCACCAGCAACCGCCCACGTACCGCCGGCGCGGCCTGGCCGAGTTGGCGATAGCCTTGGGCCAAATCGTCATCGACGTGGGCGGCGGCGGTCTGCATCGCCAGCTCGCGCAGGGCCATCAGGTTGGTCTGGGTGAAAAACGCGTCGATGGCCGCCCGGGCCTGCTCCGGCACGTACACCTTGCCGTCGCGCAGGCGCTCGAGCAGCTCGCGCGATGGCAGGTCGATCAGCAGCAGTTCGTCAGCCTCTTGCAGCACCCAGTCCGGCAGGGTTTCGCGCACTTGCACGCCGGTGATACCGCGCACTTGATCGTTGAGGCTTTCGAGGTGCTGGACGTTGACCGTGGTGAACACGTTGATGCCGGCGGCCAGCAGTTCCTGGATGTCTTGCCAGCGCTTTTCATGGCGGCTGCCGGGGGCGTTGCTGTGGGCCAGTTCGTCGACCAGCACCAGCTTGGGCTTGGCAGCGAGCAGGCCGTCGAGGTCCATTTCTTCGAGCATTACACCGCGGTATTCGGTGCGCACCAACGGTTGTTGCGGCAGGCCGCTGAGCAAGGCCTCGGTCTCGGCGCGGCCGTGGGTTTCGACTACCCCGGCGACCAGCCGCACGCCCTGGCGCAGCTGGGTGTGGGCGGCCTGGAGCATGGCGTAGGTCTTGCCCACGCCCGGCGCGGCGCCGAGGAAGACTTTGAGCCGGCCACGGCCGTCCCGTGGCAGATCGGCTAACAGGGCATCGGCGCGGCCGGAGTCGCTCATGCTTTGCGGTTCCTTCAGGTGTTTATTTGGGGTCCTTCAGGCCGCCATCGCGGGCAAGCCCGCGCCCACAGTTGGAATACATTCCCCTGTGGGAGCGGGCTTGCCCGCAATAACGGCACCACGGCTTACAACTTTTCCAGCGCCATGTTCAGCGCCAGCACATTCACCACCGGCGGCCCCACCAGCGGGCTTTCGATGTGCTCATCGAGCAAGCGCTGCAGTGTAGACACCGGCACATTCCGGGCCGCCGCCACTCGCGCCAGTTGATAGGCAATCGCTTGCGGTGGCAAGTGTGGATCAAGACCGCTGCCGGAGGTAGTCAGTGATGCCAAAGGCACGGGGCCCTGGCCTGGCACCAACTGCTTGTTGGCATCATCAAAGATGCGCGTGGCCAACGCCGGGTTGCTTGGGCTCAGGTTACTCGCGCCGCTGGACACCGTCGCAAACGCGCCGGCCGAGGGGCGCGGATGGAACCAGCTGTCACCGGTAAAATCCTGGGCGATCAGGCTGGAGCCGCGCACTTTGCCGTCGGCATCACGCACCAGGCTGCCGTTAGCCTGGTCAGGAAAGGCGACTTGCGCCACGCCAGTCACGACCAGTGGATAGGCGACGCCGGTGATCAGGGTCATGAGTACCAGCAGGCTCAGGGCCGGGCGGATCATGGTGGACATTTCAAATTCCTCAATTCGTTTATCAGCGCCGGGCGCGGAGCGTCCGGGGCGGCATTCCCACGCGGAGCGTGGGAACGATCCGGGTTACACCAGGTGCAGCGCAGTCAGCAGCATGTCGATCGCCTTGATGCCCACGAACGGCACCAGGATCCCACCGAGCCCGTAGATCAGCAGGTTGCGACGCAGCAATGCCGCCGCACTCGCCGCCTGCACGCGCACACCGCGCAGCGCCAGGGGAATCAGCACCACGATGATCAACGCGTTGAACACGATGGCCGAGAGGATCGCGCTCTGCGGGCTCTGCAAGTGCATCACGTTGAGCACGCCGAGTTGCGGGTAGATCGAGGCGAACAACGCCGGCAGGATCGCGAAGTACTTGGCCACGTCGTTGGCGATGGAGAACGTGGTCAGCGCCCCGCGGGTCACCAGCAATTCCTTGCCGATCTGCACCACGTCCAGCAGCTTGGTCGGGTCGCTGTCGAGGTCGACCATGTTGGCCGCTTCACGGGCCGCTTGGGTGCCGTCGTTCATCGCCATGCCAACGTCAGCCTGGGCCAGTGCCGGGGCGTCGTTAGCGCCGTCGCCGCACATCGCAACCAGGCGACCGTCGTTTTGTTCGTGGCGAATGCGCGCGAGTTTTTTCTCCGGCGTGGCTTCGGCCAACACGTCATCCACACCGGCTTCAGCAGCAATCGCAGCAGCGGTCAGTGGGTTATCGCCCGTCACCATCACGGTGCGAATCCCCAGTTTGCGCAGCTCGGCGAAACGTTCGCGGATGCCAGGCTTGACCACGTCTTTGAGGTGGATCGCACCCAGCAGCTTGCCATCGGCACACACCAGCAACGGTGTGCCGCCGCTTTGGGCGATCTTGTCGATTTCCCGCGAGAGTGCCGGCTGCAGGTCACGACGTTGTTGACCGATAAACGCCAGCAGCGAGTCGACCGCACCTTTGCGGAACACACGGCCTTGGTAGTCGACACCCGACAAACGCGTTTCAGCACTGAAGGGCACTGAGGTCAGTTGATCCAGGCTCGGCTCTGCCTGAGGGTGCAAGGCCCGCAGGTATTCGACGATGGATTTACCTTCCGCCGTGTCATCCGCCAGGGAGGCCAGCAGCGCACCTTCAGCCAGGTCACGCCCGCTGACGCCAGGCGCGGCGATCACCGCAGCACAGCGACGGTTGCCGAAGGTGATGGTGCCGGTTTTGTCCAGCAGCAACACATGCACGTCACCCGCCGCTTCCACCGCGCGGCCGGACTTGGCGATCACGTTGAGGCGCACCAGGCGGTCCATACCGGCGATACCGATGGCCGACAACAGGCCGCCGATGGTGGTAGGAATCAGCGTCACCAGCAGTGCGACCAGGAACACCAGCGGCAGACTGCCATTGGCGAAGTGGGCGAACGGCTGCAAGGTGACCACCACCAGCAGGAAGATCAGGGTCAGGCCGATCAGCAAGATATCCAGCGCGACTTCGTTGGGGGTTTTCTGGCGTTTGGCGCCTTCCACCAGGGCGATCATCCGGTCCAGCGTGGACTCGCCCGGGTTGACGGTGATGCGGATCAGCAGCCAGTCCGACACCAACCGAGTGTTGCCAGTGACGGCCGAACGGTCGCCGCCGGACTCGCGGATCACCGGCGCGGATTCGCCGGTAATCGCCGCTTCGTTAACCGCCGCAATGCCTTCGATGACCTCGCCGTCACCGGGGATCATTTCCCCGGCGGTGACGCGTACCACGTCGCCTTTACGCAGGCTGGTGGCCGGCACGACTTTGAAGCTGCCGTCGGCCTCTTTGCGGCGCGCGCTGAGGCCTTCGCTACCGGCTTTAAGGCTGTCGGCGCGGGCCTTGCCGCGACCTTCGGCCAAGGCTTCGGCGAAGTTGGCGAACAGCACGGTGAACCACAGCCACACGGCGATCTGCACGGCGACAAACGTCGGCACGTTGACGTCGGGTACAAAGCACAACACGGTGGTGAGGATGGCGGTCAGTTCGACCACCAGCATCACCGGCGAGCGTTGCAGTTGGCGCGGGTCCAGCTTGACGAACGCCTGGATCAGCGCCGGGCGCCACAGGGCGGAGATGGCGGTTTTGGCGGGTTCCTGGGTTGTCACAGGGGCCGCATTTTTTGCAGGCATATTCATTTTCATATCCCTCAGAAGCCCATGCTCAAATGTTCAGCGATTGGGCCCAGTGCCAGTGTCGGCAGGAAAGTCAGGCCGCCCACCAGCAAAATGGTCACGGTCAACAGGGTCACGAACAGCGGGCCATGGGTGGGGAAGCTGTTCTGGCCAATCGGTGCGGTCTTTTTCATCGCCAGGCTGCCGGCCAGGGCCAGTACCGGGAGGATGTAGCCGAAGCGGCCGATCAACATGCCCAGGCCCATCATCAGGTTATGAAACGTGGTGTTGCCACTGAAGCCGCCGAACGCCGAACCGTTGTTGGCACTGGCCGAGGTGTAGGCGTACAGCAACTGGCTGAAACCGTGAGGGCCGGGGTTGCTGATGGCACCCGCCGGGCCAGGCAGGCTGGCGGCGATGGCGCCCAGTACCAGCGTGCCCACCGGCATGACCAGCAAGGTCACCACCAGCAATTGCACTTCCTTGGCCTGCAGCTTCTTGCCCAGGTATTCCGGGGTGCGGCCGATCATCAGGCCGGCGAGGAACACCGCGATCAACACGTTGAGCAACATGCCGTACATACCGGCGCCGACGCCGCCGAAGATCACTTCGCCGACCATCATGTTGACCAGCGCCACCATGCCGCTCAGCGGGTTGAGGCTGTCGTGCATGCCGTTGACCGAACCATTGGACGCCGCCGTGGTGGTGACCGACCACAACACAGTGGCGGTGGTACCGAAGCGCACTTCTTTACCTTCCAGCGGCGCGGCTTGCTCAACGGCTGGATTGTTCAGGGTCGGGTTGGGCTGGTATTCGGCCCACAACGAGGTCGCGCCGCCGATCAGGAACAGGGCCAGCATGCAGCCGAGGATCGCCCGGCTCTGACGCAGGTCTTTCACGTAATGGCCGAAGGTAAACACCAGCGCCACCGGGATCAGGATGATCGCCGACAACTCGAACAGGTTGGCCCAAGCGGTCGGGTTCTCAAACGGGTGCGCCGAGTTGACGCCGAAGAAACCACCACCGTTGGTGCCCAGTTGCTTGATTGCAATCTGGCTCGCAGCCGGGCCCAGTGGGATCACCTGGTCAACGCCCTGCATCGTCACGGCGCTCACATAGTGAGCGAAGGTTTGCGGTACGCCCTGCCACACCAGGAACAGCGCAAACACCAGGCACATCGGCAGCAGGCCGTAGAGGGTAGCGCGGGTCATGTCGACCCAGAAGTTACCCAAGGTCTTGGTGGATTTGCGACCGATACCGCGGCAAAGGGCGACCAGCACGGCCAGGCCGGTGGCGGCACTGACGAAGTTCTGCACGGTCAGGCCGACCATCTGGCTGAGGTAGCTCAGGGACGCCTCACCGCTGTAGTTCTGCCAGTTGGTGTTGGTCATGAAACTGACCGCGGTGTTGAAGGCCAGGGTCCATTCCTGGCCCGGCAATTTCTGCGGGTTCAGTGGGAGGTAGTCCTGGAACAGCAGGATCGCGAACAGCAACACAAAACCTGCCAGGTTGAACGCCAGCAACGCCAGCATGTACTTCTGCCAGCTCTGTTCCTGATGTTCATCCACGCCCGACAAGCGATAACACGCGCGCTCGACGGGGCCGAGCACTGGCGTGAGCCAAGTGCGCTGACCTTCCATCACCTTGTAGTAGAACCGCCCCAGGAACGGTGCCGGCACCAGCACCACGGCAAAGAAGGCGATGATCAGCCAATAGTCATAACTGTGCATAGCCTGCTCCTAGTTCCGATCCGCGCGTAACAGCGCAACCAGCAGATAAATGAACAGCGCCACGGCCAATAGCAGTGACACCCCGTCCAGAACGCTCATGGAAGTCTCTCCGTTTTGCGGCGATTGCCGCGTGTGGGGCAATTGTCCGCAGGAGTGGCGTAAAGGAACGAGAGCGACGGCAGGGGCGGGGCGTAAAGACGGCGTAAAGAGTGGGTTTATGCGGGGTTTACAGGAGGGTTTTCGGCGACTGGGTGGGCCTCATCGCGGGCAAGCCCGACTCCCACACTGGACCGAGTTGCCCAGGTGAGCGCTCATCAAATGTGGGAGCCGGGCTTGCCCGCGATGGCGGCGGCGAGGTCGCCACCGCCCCCATCTGGTGCGACGCTGGCAATTTTCAAACGCCAAACCATTCCCTTGACGACAGTTCGGCGCCTTTACGACACCGCATCGCGCAGTGGCATGGCCGCTGCAACACCCTGAATCATTCCAAACCGTTCAGGGAGCGCAACATGATGAACACACAACTCAAACCCACCTTGGGCACCCTGCATTTGTGGGGCATCGCCGTCGGGCTGGTGATATCCGGCGAATACTTTGGCTGGAGCTACGGCTGGGGCGTGGCCGGTACGCTGGGCTTTTTGGTGACCTCACTGATGGTCGCCGCCATGTACACCTGCTTTATATTCAGTTTCACCGAGCTGACTACCGCGATTCCTCACGCTGGCGGGCCGTTTGCCTACAGTCGTCGCGCCTTTGGTGAGAAAGGCGGCTTGATCGCCGGGCTTGCGACGTTGATCGAATTCGTCTTCGCACCGCCCGCTATTGCCCTGGCGATCGGGGCGTATCTGAATGTGCAGTTTCCGGCCCTGGACCCCAAACACGCGGCCGTGGGTGCCTACATCGTGTTCATGGGCCTGAATATTGTCGGCGTGAAGCTCGCGGCCACCTTTGAGCTGGTGGTGTGCGTGCTCGCCGTCGCTGAATTGCTGGTGTTCATGGGCGTGGTCGCGCCGGCTTTCAGCTTCAGCAACTTCGCCCTGAATGGCTGGGCCGGTTCCGATACCTTCGGCGCGCCAGCCATTGCCGGGATGTTTGCGGCGATTCCCTTCGCCATCTGGTTCTTCCTCGCCATCGAAGGCGCGGCCATGGCCGCCGAGGAAGCCATAGACCCCAAGCGCACCATTCCAAAAGCCTACATCAGCGGCATCCTGACGTTGGTGATCCTGGCCATGGGTGTGATGTTCTTCGCGGGCGGCGTGGGCGACTGGCGCACCCTGTCGAACATCAACGATCCGTTGCCGCAAGCGATGAAAACCGTGGTGGGCGACAGCTCCGGCTGGCTGCACATGCTGGTGTGGATCGGCCTGTTCGGCCTGGTGGCGAGTTTCCACGGCATCATCCTCGGTTACTCGCGCCAGTTCTTCGCCCTGGCCCGTGCCGGTTACTTGCCATCGTTCCTGGCCAAACTGTCGCGTTTTCAGACTCCACACCGAGCAATCATCGCCGGTGGCGTGGTCGGCATCGCGGCGATCTACAGCGACGGCCTGATCAACCTGGGCGGCATGACCTTGACCGCCGCCATGATCACCATGGCAGTGTTCGGGGCCATCGTGATGTACATCATGAGCATGCTCAGCCTGTTCAAACTGCGTAAGACCGAACCGCTGCTGGAGCGCACCTTCCGTGCGCCGGGCTACCCAATCGTGCCGGGCATCGCTTTGGTACTGGCGGTGGTGTGCCTGGTGGCAATGGCCTGGTTCAACGCACTGATCGGGCTGATATTCCTCGGTTTCATGCTGGTGGGGTTCATCTACTTCCAGCTGACCGCGCAAGACCGTGCCGATGCACCGGCGGATGCGATGTTGACTGGCCTTTAAGACCTTGAGCAGGAACGGGCCTACAATGAACTACTAAGAACGCCCGTTACTCAAAGCAGCAATGACCGTGGGAAATTTACCCACGGTTTGCTGCCTCAAGGAGAGCCCTATGCCGTGGTATGCCTGGTTGATTTTAGTGGTCGCGATCGGTTCGATCGTCGGTGGTTTGTTGATGCTGCGTGACAGCGCCAACAAGGTGGAACTCACCGACGAACAGCGCAAGCGCGTGGCCGAGCGCAACGCACAAGCGGACTCAAAAGACGCACAAGACCGCTGAACCTGCCGCTACTCCCAATCCGCCTTGGCGATATGCAACCCGTGCTGGCCTTTATAGGCCGCACGCTCGGGCTGGCTCCAGCCTTTGAGCAACTCATCCTCCAACCGATAGATCTCCACCCCCAGCGGGCGACACACCGTCAGCGGGTCTTGCGCGTCCGGCCCCCACATCGGCAACGATAGATCCCCGCCCGGGCACGTCGACAGTGCGCAGAGCACATCAATCTCGGCAAAAAACTCCAAGTAGTCGCCCTTCTGCGCCGGGCAGGCTTTCATGAAGTACATGTCGTCGTGATTGAGGCCGGTGCACTGGAAGATATTCAGCACGTCGTGCACATCAAATTCGGTCAGGCCGTAGGGAAGCACGGCGCGCGTCAGGTTTGAATGGCAATGGTGATGAAAGTCTTCGCCGGTGAGCATGCGGTTCACATACGGGTCGCAGCGCGTACCGAGCAAGTCGTGCAGGCGCCCGCCATGTTCATCGATGCCGTAGCTCGCCAGGCTGTCATCGGTGATGGTCACCAACGGCCGCAGAAACGGCAGGTTCGACCACAGCCGGTCATGGGTGCTGACATGCGCGCCTTGCAACTGGCGGGTGCGCGCCGCCCACAAGCGTTCGCGCGGGTCGTTGGCGTTCCACACATTGAAGTCGCCGACCTGCGGCCCCACCGGCGTGGTGACACGGAACACATGCCCGGCCGGCACCTTCCATGCCCTGCCCGTGCGAATCGGCACTTCAAACTGCTCGATTAACGTGCGTTTATCCGCCTGGTCACGAATGCGTTCGTAGAACGCCGTGTCCACCTGCAGCGCCGACCCCTTACTGACCTGGTAAGCGGCGGGATAGTCTTTGTACATGGTGAAGATCCTCGATCAGGGTTAGGTAAACAGGCTTAATGTCAGACGCTGTGAATCATCCAGGTACAGGCTCATCGCTTGGCCTGCCGCCGGTTTATCCGCTTGGGCCAATAATTCGTAAATTTCGCGATCGCGCTCCAACCAGGGCGCCTGGAAACGCTGCTCATCGGGTGCCGCGCAAAACACCAGCCGCAGTTGGGCAATGACTTGGGCGAAAAACTCATCAAACAATGGGCTGCGCATCAGCCCAACAACCTGCTGGTGGAACACCAGGCTGTGCGTCGCCACGGCGCGCCAATCTTCACGCTCCCGGGCCAGGGTGGTGGCCTCAATGGCGTTTTGCATGCGCTCGGCCTGATCAAAGGTCAACGCTGCGCTCTGGGCGATGGCCTGCAATTCAAGGGTTCGGCGCACGACGAACAGATCACGCACTTCGTCGCGCTCCAGCCGCCGCACCATCACACCTTTGTTGCGCACGTAGCGAGTGAGCCCCTCCTGCCCCAGACGATGCAGCGCCTCGCGGATCGTATTACGCGAGGCGTTGTAGGCCTTGACCAGATCAACCTCGACCAACGCCATCCCTGGTAACAGCCGCCCAGCAATGATGTCGGCACGCAGTTCCAGGGCAATCTGATCGGCTAAAGACAAACTGAGCGTCATGACCACCTCATGATTGTTGAACAATCTCTGCTGAAGGCATAAACACTTTTCATGCCAAGATCGCCGAGGGTTGCTTGGATGTGTAAAACGGTTTACCCGTTAAAATGCACACTGGTTCACGAGGCAGTCCTATGCGTTATTCAGCAGACCATAAAGCCCAGACCCATCAACGCATCATCAAGGAAGCCTCCGTGCGTTTTCGCCGCGACGGTATCGGCGCCACCGGCCTGCAGCCGTTGATGAAAGCGTTGAACCTGACGCACGGCGGGTTTTATTCACATTTCAAATCCAAAGATGATCTGGTGGAAAAAGCCCTGCAGGCTGCTGCCGGGGAACTGGATGCCCATTGCGAAATGCTGTTCAGCCAGGAGCGGCCGTTGGAGGCGTTCATCGACAGCTACCTGTCTGAATGGCACAAGGCCTCACCGGCAGAAGGCTGCCCGGTGCCAACCATGTCTTCGGAACTGGGCCTCAGAGGCCAACATAGCTCGACCACCGATGCGGTACTGGGTGCTCGGTTGAAGCAGGTCGAAGCGGCCCTGGGCAACGCGAATGCCGATGAACAAAGCCTGGTGATGATGTCGACGCTGGTAGGTGCTCTGGTACTGGCCAGGAGTGTCGAGAGCCCGCAATTGGCGACGCAGATCATGAATGTAGTACGCGCCAGTTTGAAAGCGCAGGTTGCAGAGGATGAAAAGGCCGGTCAGTGACCGGCCTCCTTAGCTGCTTTCACATCCTCAATTGATCACCAGCCTGTCACGATTTTTCTCCAGCAACGCCTTGCCGATGCCCTTTACTTCCAACAACTCATCCACGGCCGTAAACGGGCCGTTGCTTTCGCGGTAGGCGATGATCGCCTTGGCCTTGGCCGCGCCGATGCCGAAGAGGTCACGTCGCAGGGTCTCGGCGTCGGCCGCGTTCAGGTTGACCTGGGCAGACTGCTCGGCCTTGGGCATCTGCGCGGTGATGGGGGTCGGGGCTTCGGGCTTGATAGAAGGGGCTGCGTTGACGGCAACCGAAAGCGTGGTGAGTAAAGCGAAGATCAGCGAAGAGATGTAAGTGTTTTGCATTGGTGACGCTCCATGACATCGGTAGAAGAAAAGCAGCTTTCCGAAGCTGCTTCTCAAACTTAGGTCATGTTGGGCGTTCGTCAAAAACGCTTGAGTAACAGCGTGTTAAATCAAGGTTCCAAGCGACGCTGCTGGTGGATCCAGTCGACGATTTCGCCGTCAGGGGAGTAACCGCTGACGGTGTCGCGCAGGATCTGGCGAACGCGGGTGTAATCGTCCTGATCCACGGCAGACAGCAGTTCGGTCAGCTTGGCCTTGAGGATGTCCCATGACAGATGATCTTCATTGGCGCTCATGATCATCGGGTGCTGGGTGGCAACTACGTTGTCGCCGATCAGTAACTCTTCGTAAAGCTTTTCGCCGGGACGTAGACCAGTGAACTCAATAGCAATGTCACCCTGAAGGTTCTTGTCGGAGCGAACGCTCAGGCCGGACAAGTGAATCATTCTTTCTGCCAGCTCTACGATTTTCACCGGCTCGCCCATATCCAGCACGAACACATCGCCCCCCAAGCCCATGGAACCGGCCTGAATGACCAACTGCGCCGCTTCGGGAATGGTCATGAAGTAGCGGGTGATTTTGGGATGCGTGACGGTGATCGGGCCACCTGACTTGATTTGCTTGTGAAACAGCGGGATCACCGAGCCGGAAGATCCCAGTACATTGCCGAATCGAACCATGGTGAAACGGGTTTTATTGACCCTCGAAACATTGGTCTTGTCGCCGAACAACACCGGCGCCAGCTCACGGCTGAGGGCTTGAAGCGTCAGTTCGGCAAGGCGTTTGGTGCTGCCCATGACGTTCGTTGGGCGCACAGCCTTATCCGTCGAGATGAGTACAAAGTTGGACACACCGGCCTGCAGCGCGGCCTGGGCGGTATTCAACGTCCCCATTACGTTGTTCAGCACGCCTTCGGCGATGTTGTGCTCAACAATGGGCACGTGTTTATAGGCTGCCGCGTGATAAACGGTGTCTACGCGCCAGGTCTTCATGACGTCCAGGAGTTTATGCGGGTTACGCACCGACCCCAGGATAGGTAGCAAGCGTACGGAAAGCGACTCACGGGTAATGCGCTGCTCCAGCTCGGACATGATGCTGTAGAGGTTGAACTCACTGTGCTCCAGCAATAACAACGTCGTTGGATTCAGCGTCAGAATCTGCCGGCACAGTTCAGCACCGATGGAGCCACCCGCCCCCGTTACGAGGACGCTTTGCCGCCTGATGCAATGCTCCAGCAGCTCCTCTTGCGCGGGAACGGCATCGCGCCCCAGCAAGTCCGCGATATCGACTTCCTGGATGTCATCGACCTTCACACGCCCACTGGCAAGATCCATAAAGCCGGGTACGCTGCGCACATGTAATGGGAAACCTTCGAGAAACCCTAGAATCTCTCGCCGCCGCCCTCTGTTGGAGGACGGTATGGCCAATAAAATCTCTTGCGCGCCGGTTGCCTCGATCATTCGCTGGATATGCCTGGGTTTATAAACCTGCAGGCCCGAAATGACGCGATCAGAGATACCGTCATCGTCATCGATAAACGCTACCGGCCGCATGACGCGGCCCATTCGCAATGCCGCTACCAGCTGATTACCAGCAGCACCCGCGCCGTAAATCGCAACGCGTGGCAGGCCGTCTTCCCGGCTGGTGAAGGGCACGTGCTGCGCCGCCGTGAACCAATCCCCCAGGAAATACTGACGCATGGCCAAGCGCAGGCCACCCACCAATATCAAGCTCAGCCACCAATAATTGAAAATGATCGAGCGAGGTACGACAGTCTGGTGATTACTGTAGAGGTAAACGACTACGCCAAGTATCAGGGATGAAAGGCTGACCGCTTTGATTATCACGATCAAGGCATCGTTACCGAAGTAACGCATGACAGCACGGTACATTCCAAAACGAATGAACAGCGGGATGGCCACGACCGGAGCGCTCAAAAACAACCATCGGTGCTGTGTCACAGGGTTGATCAAATCGTCCACCCCTAAGCGAACGACGAACGCCATCCACAGAGCAATCCAGACCAGAAAAACGTCTGTGATGACCTGCAAGACACGCTTCCTTCGCCGAGGAAGGCCTAACAGATATGACCGAATACTACCCATAAACCCTTCAAACACCTTTGCTGCTCCTATTCCTGCCGCCACACTGCAAACTTGACTTAAACACCTCGTACGGGCTGCGTGACGCCAAAGCCCGCTTACCGGAAATGCCTCATCATGTTTCCAGTTTGCCCGCCTTGTACTTCACCGCCAGAATAATCAGCGGGATATAAGCAATAACCAGCCCAAGCAAGCCATTGAGACCTAATACACCTACACCAATGGCGATGGGCGTCAACCAAAACAGGTTAATCGCCAACACTGAAAGCGTCACCGGCAAATGCCCACCCACTTGGCGAGATGCAAACTGATAGGCATGACTACGATGAGCTTCGTAGACTTTGTCGCCGCGTATCAGCCGACGGCTCAACGTGAAGGTCGCATCAACAATAAAAACGCCCAAGAGAATCAACCACACCCACAGGAGATTCGTGTCTTGCCATGCCGCAGCCAGGGAAAGCCCTCCAAGAATAAGGCCCAGGAAACCGCTACCGGCATCCCCCATGAAGATTCTCGCTAGCGGAAAATTCCAATAGAGGAAGCCAAGCACTGCCATGCTCAACAATAGCGGTACCCAGATGAGGATCGGATAGCCGGCAAGCCAATAAACCAGGCAGGCCCCAAGGCATGCGCACATCGCCTCGATACTGGCCAAACCATCGATACCATCCATGAAATTATAAAGGTTGAGCATCCACACCAAATAGAACACAGCGAGGACGTGGCCTACCCAACCTAGATCAATAACTATTCCCGGCAAACTGATCGCTGGCAGGCCACCTAACCAGAACAATACCCACGCTGCAGCACTGAAATGCCCCAACAAACGCCAGCGAGCGGCGATGTGGCCATGATCGTCGAGAAACCCAAGCAGCGCGACCGCGCCCCCTGCCACCATAAGCGCCCAAAACACAGCGTGTGGCAACTCACCACCGACGAACAAAATCGGCAGTGCCACCAGAAAGCTCACGACAATAGCCACGCCACCGCCTCTGGGCGTCGGGACCGAGTGGGAGCTACGCGCGTTAGGTATGTCTATCAAACTCCGGGCCAACGCATAGCGTCGCAAAAGCCATGTCAATACAAGTGAAAGGCCTGCGATCACGGGCGCAAGCCACAGTACGTGGTTCATCAACGGCTCCAATTGCGGCTCTTATTAAAACGAACCAACTACTTCAATTTTCCCTGAAAACGTTCAGCGGTCTGGCGTAAAGCAACGGCTAGCGTGGTGGAAGGTGTCCATCCCAGGAGGTCACGCGTTTTTTGGATATCAACCTGTAAAGAGCCGCATAGACGCTGGCCCATACCTTTACGGCCGATCATCCGCGCGCACCAGCGCAATAACACCGCGGGCACAGGCACCAGCCGCGCCGGCTTGTCTAACGCCACGCCAATACGCGTCAACAGCTCAGTGGTTGATATGTCTTCACCATCGCTCACCAGGAATGTCTGGTTGGCAGCGGCGGGATGGTGCAGGCACGTCACAATCAGATCAACCAGATTATCCAGCGCAACCAGGCTACGCTGACTGTTAATAGCCCCCAGTGGCAGGGGTATGCCCCTATTCAGCCAGACCATCATGCTGTGAAAGTTTGCCTTTACGCCCGGCCCATACACGAGGGTTGGACGGATGATAACGACCTCCATGCCGGTCCTTTGTGCCAACAACCGAAGCGCCTGCTCAGCCTCCATCTTGGAGATGCCGTATGGGGTTGTAGGAGCAGGCAGGTCATCGGCCTTATAGGGTTCCCCCTTTCGCGTGCCCTCTCCATTGACCTTGATCGAGCTGATGAAAATGAAGCGTTTGACGCCCGCACGTGCGGCTTGCTCTGCCAGCCTCAACGTGCCTTCAACATTGACCTTGCGGTACTCCAAAAGTGGATCGCTTGAAGCATCCGACATAACGTGAACGCGCGCAGCACAATGAACCAGCACATCCACTCCTTCTAAAGGAAGGTTCTCTGCGCCAAGGTAGTCCTCGCCTACGCGTACCCGAGTCGCTGCGGGCGGTAGCTCCACACCGTCACGACGAACAAGTGCAAGCACCTGACAATCTTCTGCCGATGCCAGACGCTTTACGAGCGCGGCGCCAACAAAGCCGCTTGCCCCGGTAACGAAGAATGTTTTCTTATGACTCAACCCGCATTCTCCAGCCACCTATACATATCAAAATGTAACTCCATCTTCTTTCCAAACAAATGTGCACACCACGAGTTCTCGCGATGAAAGGAGCAACCAACAAAACTAGTGTGAGGCGGCCTATTACAGACCCACGTCGCCATTCTCCACACGCACCGACTGGTCCGAGACCGTTAGCTCAAGCCCAAAGGTTCGCACTCAGCGCACGTTTGTAGCGACGCCATGCCCTTCACGCCTAAGCCAGAAAATCGTGAGGGCGCCTAGGGTACCACTTGAAGCCCGAAACGCCGCAGAATCAGAGCACGCCTATACACTCATCAGAACCTTGTATAACCATTCAACCCATGCCGAGCGCTAAATACGCCAAGTTGACCACCACCTGAAACGCAGGTAGGGAGTAATAGCAGTTTTGGGCGAAGCCAACTCATCGGCAGAGAACAGAAATTCTGTACGACGAATCTGAATTGCACATCATAAGGCTTGATCTTCAGGAGCAGGACGACGCGCTGGATAGAGCCTCTGAAGCCTGCGAGAGATCAGCCATCGCCCATCGCTGCCGACGGCCTTTTTACATGTGAATTCAAGAGTCTGCGTGGGCCGTAGATCTGTTTAATGCGTCGAGGTCATGCTAGGCTTCCCGCCTGCCAAACCTTCTGTAGCGCCCGTATAACATGGGTCACTGCCATGCTCCAGCGGGTTGAGCGGTTTCAAAAGCGTTGATAGGCAATGTATCCCATGAGGGCGACAGTTTTGGTGGACGAGTCAGGTATACCTATTTCTGAAAATTGCCAGCTCGCCCCTGCCACATCGCCAATATCTATTTTTATAATGAATCAATCGTTTCATTACTTGCCGTGACTAAGGGTTATGTCTTCAAAAAGCACTTCGCGAACACAATCGAAACCCTCATTCGATTTCATTGAGTTTCCGAATGCATCAAGCCTGCTTGGCTGGGGTGTTGGGGGTTACGGCGAATGAGTGTTTTGTTTAAAAACATATCCGCCAACTTTCTGGGGCAAGGCTGGATCGCCTTTATGGGCATCTGCTTTGTTCCTCTGTACCTTAAATTTATTGGCGTAGAAGGTTACGGGCTAGTTGGTTTCTTTATCATTCTTTCCTCAGCAATGACGATGTTTGACGGCGGCTTTGGAGCCGTCGCAACCCGAGAGGCCTCCAAGTATGAAACCGCATCAGCAGCCGAAAGGCTAAAGGTCATTCTTACGCTTAAAAGCGTGGAGTGTATCTTCTGGGGAGTGGCGATCACTGTCGGCACAGGCGTCATACTGCTGGCCCCGATGATTGCCGAATACTGGCTTACGGTCAGCCTGGATAAAATCCAATCGATCACTCAATCACTCAGAATAATGGGGATTGCGCTGCTATTGCAGTTCCCTATCGCACTGTACTACGGCAGCCTCATCGGCCTTCAACGGCACGTTACGCTAAACTCTATCAGTTCTTTTTTTGCAACCACGCGCGCGGCGGGTGCAGCCTTAGTATTATGGATCGTTTCCCCTACGGTAGAAGCGTTTCTGATCTGGCAGGCCATCAATAGCCTGGCCACCGTCTTGGTATTGCGCATGAAGCTGGTCAACGGTCTGCCGGAGTGGAAAGAGGCAGGACTATTTTCCCTCGATATTATACAGCGCCTGGGCGGTTTTGCAGCCGGAGTAGGTATAACCAACATTCTTGCGTTTTTATTAATGCAAGTAGATAAAATCATTCTCTCGAAAATATTACCCTTAAAAGACTTTGGATGTTACATGCTCGCTTGGACTGTCGGCTCAGTGGCATTCAGGCTGATTTCTCCAATATTTAACGTTTACTACCCCAAACTGGTCTCACTCGTCGCGGCTCAAAATACCGCCGACACATTTCACACGTTCACCAGGGCCAGCCAGGTACTGTCATTGCTGGTCATTCCATTCTCTCTATGGGTGGCGATGTACAGCCACCCCTTGATGCTTTTCTGGACCCGGGACGAAACCGTCGCCACGCAGGCTAACGCTCCACTGATGGTCCTCGCCATTGGGACAATGCTCTATTCGTTCATGCAGATGCCTTATGCGCTGCAGTTGGCACATGGCTGGACGCGCTTTAGCGTATGGCAGAATGCGACGGCAGTAGTCTTTATGGTCCCACTGACGTACTACCTAGCCACTCACTACGGACTGAACGGAAGCGCATGGCCCTGGCTGATTCTGAACGTTGGCTACGTCGCGATATGTTCACCCATCATTTTTCGCAAACTAAAAGTCAGGCCAGCCAGCACATGGTATGCCGAGGCCATACTTATACCCGCTGCGATCGCATTTTCTTCGCTGCTGGCAATGAAGATGTTGTTCGATACGTTAGCCTTTAACAACCTGCTGACGATGGCGTTTTCTCTCGGAGTGACTTATGTACTCGTTGGGCTTCGCATCTTTACTTTCCGCTTTACCGGTCGAAAAATTGAGTGGAGAAACACGTTATAGTCACTGTGAAACAAGACCCCCACTTAACCGTACACAGCTGCCCTGACGTAGACAGGGCGCACCTCGACTTTCTTGGTCTATCAAGATCTTATTTTTCACAGGGCGAAAAATAAAAATGCGCGTTGCTTTTGATCACCAGATATTCTGCCTGCAAAACTACGGCGGTATCTCTCGCTATTTTTCTCGGATTGCCGAGCAGATGGCCGTCACCGGCAACGAGGTGGGCATTTTCTCGCCGCTGCACCGCAACTTCTATCTGCAGGATCTGCCCGAAGGTATCGTTCACGGCCGCAAAGCCGAACAATACCCACCTCGCACGACAAGACTGGCGTTGATCTACAACCATCTACTGGGTCACAACGCAATGCGTGCCTGGCGGCCTCAGGTGGCTCATGAAACCTACTTTTCACGCTTCAGCGCCGTTCCCAAAGGCTGCCCGGTCGTATTGACGGTCTACGATATGATCCATGAGTTGTATCCCGAAAACTTCTCGGCTCGGGACCAGACAACGCAGTTAAAGCGACGTGCCGTTGAGCGAGCTGACCACGTGATCTGTATTTCGCAGAGTACGCGACAGGACCTCATGCGACTGTTTGCGGTGCCCGAAAGCAAACTGTCCGTTGTCCATTTGGGGTTCGAACAATTTAAGCGCGCCTCGCAGGAAGTTGCCGGCCCATCCACCAAGCCGTATCTGCTGTATGTCGGAAGTCGTCACGGCTACAAGAACTTCTTAGGGTTACTTGACGCGGTAGCGAGCTCACATCGGTTAAAAGCCGACTTTGATATAGTCGCCTTCGGCGGCGGCGCTTTTTCGGCAAGCGAACTGGAGCACGCTAAACAGCTCGGCTTTTCTGCCGGCCAATTACGCCAAGTCGGTGGCGATGACGCAGTCCTGGGCCAACTTTATGAAGGTGCCAAAGCCTTCGTCTATCCCTCTCTTTATGAAGGTTTTGGCCTTCCTCCCTTGGAAGCCATGGCGCACGACTGCCCCGTCATCAGCAGTGGCACAAGCTCAATGCCCGAGGTTATTGGCGATGCCGGCGTCTTGTTCGACCCGCTCAATGGCGACGAAATGGCCGGAGCGATAGAAAGAGTGGTTTACTCTGACAATGAAATCGCGAGGCTGGTTGAGCTCGGCCATGAGCGATTGAAGCATTTCTCATGGCAGCGCTGCACCCAGGAAACCTTGGCGATCTACCAGTCCTTACAAAGGTAATGTTTTGGAATATTCAGAAAAAACAGCCCTGATTTGTGGCGTGAGTGGTCAGGATGGCGCTTACCTGGCGAAGCTCCTGCTCGATAAGGGCTACACCGTCTGGGGGACTTCCAGAGATGCGCAAGGTTCTTCATTCGCCAACCTGAAGCGGCTGGGCATTGCCTCGAAGTTAACGCTCCTGTCGATGGTGCCGGAAGACTTTCGCAGCGTGTTTATGGCGCTAAAGCGCAGCCAGCCTGACGAAGTATACTTTTTGGCTGGCCAATCATCTGTCGGGCTGTCTTTCGAACAACCCGCCGAAACAATTCAAAGCATCACCCTTGGGACGCTGAACATGCTCGAGGCCTGCCGGATGACGGAGCGGCCAATTCGTTTTTATCAGGCAGGGTCCAGCGAATGTTTTGGCGACACTAATGGCGAGCCGGCGTCGGAGAATACGACGTTCCATCCTCGCAGCCCTTATGCGGTAGCTAAATCCTCCGCTTTCTGGCTGGTCGATAATTATCGCGAGGCTTATAATCTTTTCGCTTGCACCGGTATTTTATTCAATCACGAATCCGAATTACGCCCGACCAGGTTTGTTACACAAAAAATTGTAACTACAGCCAAACGCATTGCTACGGGTTCCGACGAGCGATTAACGCTTGGGCGACTGGATATAGCACGTGACTGGGGAGCCGCCTCAGAGTACGTCGATGCCATGTGGCGAATGCTGCAGTGTGATGAGCCAAGTGATTTCGTGATCGCTACCGGCCAGACCCATACACTGGAAGCCTTCGTAGCAGAAACTTTTACTCAATTGGGCCTCGAGTGGACAGATTACGTGGACCAATCGAGAGAGTTCTTTCGACCCACAGATCTGTTGATCAGTCGTGCGGACCCGGCCAAGGCCGAACGCGTTCTGGGATGGAAAGCCCAGTCGACAATGCCCGAAGTCATTAGCAGCATGCTTAATTCGATTTAACTAAATATTCAAAGAATTCTAGGACGTAGACATGACCCTGAAAAAAGCGCTGATTACCGGGATCACCGGCCAGGACGGCTCCTATCTGGCTGAGTTGCTGTTGGAAAAAGGCTACGAAGTCCACGGTATCAAGCGACGTGCATCGTCCTTCAACACCCAACGTGTCGATCACATCTACCAGGATCCGCATGTTGATAATCAGCGCTTCATCCTGCATTACGGCGACCTGTCCGACTCATCGAACCTGACCCGCATCATTCAGGAAGTTCAGCCTGACGAAGTCTACAACCTGGGCGCACAGTCCCACGTCGCCGTGAGCTTCGAGTCGCCTGAGTACACCGCGGATGTGGATGCCATGGGCACCCTGCGTATTCTTGAGGCTATCCGCCTGCTCGGACTCGAGAAGAAAACCCGTTTCTACCAGGCTTCCACCTCTGAGCTCTACGGCCTGGTGCAGGAAACGCCTCAAAAGGAAACCACGCCTTTTTACCCGCGTTCGCCGTATGCGGTGGCCAAGCTTTACGCCTACTGGATCGTGGTCAATTACCGCGAAGCCTATGGCATGCATGCCTGCAACGGCATTCTCTTCAACCATGAATCACCGCGCCGTGGCGAGACGTTCGTGACCCGCAAGATCACACGCGGCCTGGCAAACATTGCCCAGGGCCTTGAGCAGTGCCTATACATGGGCAATATGGATGCCTTGCGCGACTGGGGCCACGCCAAGGACTACGTCCGCATGCAGTGGATGATGCTGCAACAGGACGTCCCTGAAGACTTCGTGATTGCAACCGGTGTGCAGTACTCCGTGCGTGACTTCATTCGCTGGTCTGCTGCCGAACTCGGCTTGACCTTGCGCTTTGAAGGCACCGGCGTGGACGAACGCGGCATTATTGAATCCATCACCGGCGACAAGGCTCCAGCACTCAAGGTGGGCGACACCCTGGTGCGTGTCGACCCACGCTACTTCCGCCCGGCAGAAGTTGAAACCTTGCTGGGTGATCCAACCAAGGCAAAAACCAAGCTGGGTTGGGTGCCGGAAATCACCGCCCAGGAAATGTGCGCCGAGATGGTTCGCGAAGACCTGAAGGTTGCCCAGCGCCATGCGTTGCTGAAGAACCATGGTTACGATTTGCCGGTGTCGCTGGAGAACTAGGATGTCACGCCAATTGAGCGAGTGTGTTTTTGTTGCCGGCCATAAGGGGATGGTCGGCTCGGCCATTGTGCGACGCCTGCAAGCCTTGGGTTACACCAATATTGTGACCCGCGACAGGGCTCAATTGAATCTGCTGGATCAGCATTCGGTCGCGACGTTCTTTGCCGAAAACAAGATTGAGCAGGTCTACATGGCGGCGGCCAAGGTAGGTGGCATTCATGCCAATAACACTTACCCGGCAGAGTTCATCTACGAAAACCTGATGATGCAGGCGAACCTCGTCCACGCTGCGCACCAAAACAATGTGCAGAAAATGCTGTTCCTGGGATCGTCGTGCATTTACCCGATCAAGGTCCAGCAACCGATGGCCGAGGAGGCTTTGCTCACGGGTGTGCTTGAGCCGACCAATGAGCCGTACGCGATTGCGAAGATTGCCGGGATCAAGCTGTGCGAAAGCTACAACCGTCAGTATGGGCGTGATTACCGTAGCGCAATGCCGACCAACCTGTATGGTCCGAATGACAATTTCCACCCGGAAAATTCCCATGTCATTCCGGCCCTTCTGCGCCGTTTCCACGATGCAGTCGAGCAGGGTGTAGAGGAAGTGGTTATCTGGGGCAGTGGCGCCCCCATGCGCGAGTTCCTGCATGTCGATGATATGGCCAGTGCGTCAGTGCATATCATGGAGTTGGATCAGGAGCAGTATGGCGCCCATACCCAACCCATGCTCTCTCACATCAATGTCGGCACCGGTAAAGATTGCACCATCCGGGAATTGGCTCAAACCATTGCCAAGGTCACAGGGTTCAAAGGCCGCCTGGGCTTTGATGCGAGCAAGCCGGACGGCCCGCCCCGAAAACTGATGGACGTATCGCGCCTGGAACAACTGGGATGGCACGCCACTATCAGCCTGGAAGATGGGCTGCGTGATGCTTACGCCTGGTTTTCCGAGAATGCCTTGCACGCGCGCTCGCGCTAGCTGCAAGGCGCTTGGCGATGGCCCCACTGGGGCCATCGCCAAGCGCCCTCCCCTCCATCAGATAGTCATCACGATTTTCTTTTCTGCAGGAAGCAACCTCATCCCGCCGGGGCATTCCCGGTTGAGGCTTAGTCGGTACTTATGATCAGACACCTAATCAACATTATTCTTTCGCTCCTTCCACCCTCTCGACTGTTTGCCGCCCGAGCCGCTTTATTGCGCTTTGCGGGCGTCGAATTGCAGTCGAATGTGAAATTTTGCGGACGTGGATGGATCTACGGTCGGGGTCGCCTGATCATCGCCGAAGGGACCTGGCTCAGTCCAGGGGCGGTCTTTCATACCCATCAGGAGGCTGATATTCAAATCGGCTCCCGATGCGACTTTGGGCCGGGCGTTGAATTTGTCACAGGCAGTCATGAAATCGGCACGGGAGAACGCCGTGCAGGCCAAGGTACGGCACGCACTATCGTGGTGGGCGACGGCTGCTGGGTGGGAGCCAAAAGCATCATCTTGGGGGGCGTCACCATCGGCGACGGCGCCATTATTGCAGCAGGTGCCGTGGTGACGCGTGATGTGCCTGCTCATACGCTGGTTGCCGGCGTGCCAGCTGTCGTGAAGAGACAGCTGACATGAAGCGGCCTTTAGTCTTTGTGGTATGCAACGCACTGGATGACAAAACTCGCCTTGAACGAGGCATTGTCAGTGATAGCCCGGCAGCCTCGCGCAAAGTGCTTATGCTTTGCCAGGCACTGCGCGAAGCAGGCGCACGCCCCTGCATCCTGAGTTTGGGCCGAGGCCGCGCCAACGGTTCTTTTACTTATTTCCCGCGAATTGTGAGGCGAGTAGCTGGCGTGCCGGTGGTTTACGCGCCGTTTTCACACGTTCGGTTTTTCTCCCAGTTTCTTTCGCTGTTCTTTCTGATCGGAGCGCTGCTTCGGCTCTCGTCCAACCAGAAAAAAGCAGTGATTTTCTACAACCGCATGAGCGCCTACCTGCCTCTTCTGCTGACAGCGTCGGCGACAGGCTACAAACGTTTTCTCGACCTTGAGGATGGAGAAGTAGCGGGCCAAAACAGTGGCCGTCTGAAAGCACTGCTGGGCCGCTCGATCACCTGGCTATATGACCGTTTGTGTCCGGACGGCGCATTGCTGGCGTGCAGCGCGTTAGAGGATATGACCCGCATTCGCCCTGTACATTGTTATTACGGGTCGACCTCCACAAAGGCATTCGACGTAAAGTCGAGTAGCAGCCCCCTGTCGATTCTGATGGCCGGAACACTCAATACGGACACAGGTGCAGACCTGCTGATTGAAACGATCCGTCTGCTACGACAAGAACCCGGCGACTGGGTGCACAAACTGCAATTCGAAGTAACCGGCAAAGGCGAAGCGCTCGACGCCCTCCAGGCTCTGGCCATTGAAAATGCCCCCCCCAACGTTACAGTGCATGGCCGCACAACTGATGCGCAGTACGCAGAAGTACTTAATCGATGCCGTGTGGGGCTGGCACTCAAACCTGTAGGCGGGCCGTTGGCTGACACGACGTTCCCCTCCAAGGTCATTGAGTTTGCCGAGGCAGGCCTGCTGGTTCTGAGTACGGACATCAGCGATGTACGCAAGGTATTAGGTTCCGGCGCTCTGTACCTGACGCGCAATGACCCAAAAGAACTGGCGGAGCTGCTCCGCAACATCGTCGAGCAGCCCGAAGCCATGCAGGCCCGTACTCTCCAGGGCCAGCAAGCCGTTATTGCTCGATGCGCACCGCAACTGGCCGGTGAAGCGGTATTCGGTTTTATTTTTGGTGGGCGACCATGACAAAACAACCCATGCTCGTTACCTGGCAACCCGTACTGACAGATCATCAGGCGTTCACTTACGAGGCACTCGCTCAACAGGCCGGCGTACCGGTGCTAGCCTACGTATTGACGATGGAGGATGCGACCCGCCGCGCTCAAGGCTGGCAAGAGACCCAGGTCGAATCGATCGAACGCCGCCTGATACCGTCGCATGGCGGGCTTGCCTACTGCCTCCAAAAAATGCGCGAGCACCGGCACGACGTACACGTGTTCGGCAGTGCATTCCAAAACACCAGAATGCTGTACTGCCTGTTGCTGGCACTGGTATTTCGTGTCGAGTTTTATATTGTCTCAGAGCCCTATTCCCCGATCGCCCAAGGCTACTTCAGCGATGGACGAATGACGCTGCAAAAACTCAAGGCGATGCTGCGGCCGTGCCTTTACAAGACCTACATGACCTTGCTGAAGCGACGCATGTCCGGGGTGTTTTCGATCTCTTCGAAAGCAGTCTCGCAATATTCAGATTCGGGCGTTGCTAAAAACAAATTGTTCCCATTCGGCTACTTTATTCCCTCTCTTGAAAGCGCCCCACCAAGCACCTCGCAAACGCGCGAAGACGGCCAACCGTTGAGAGTGGTTTTTGTTGGGGCACTGATTACACGCAAAGGCCTGGACCTGCTGATAGAGGCCGTCACGCGCTCAAAAGCAGCTGTCACGCTAGATGTCTACGGGCCTGGAGATCCTTCATCATTTGTCTTTGATAACGATAGAACCCGTTACCAGGGCACCATTGCATTCGGCAGTACGCAAAAAATCGTCTCCACCTACGATGTGCTTGTTTTGCCGAGTCGCTATGACGGATGGGGAGTTGTGGTGAATGAGGCCCTGTGCGCGGGTGTTCCGGTGATTTGCAGCGATAAGGTAGGCGCTCGTGTGCTGGTTGAGAAATTTGCTGCGGGTGCGGTCTACGATGCCGAGAGCCCGGACGCACTTGAATCGATCATCACTGCATTAGCTTCCGAGCCCGAACGCCTGCTCGCGATGCGCGCCGCCACGCGACATGCCGCCGAAGCCATCCAGCCAAACGTCGCGGCCAGTTACATGCTGGCGGTGCTTCGCGCAAAACCTGGGGACAAAGCCACCATCGCTTCCCCTTGGTATCCGGAATAATCATCCCATGAGCCAAGATTCTGTTCGCCTGCACCTGACCAACATCGCAGGCCTGGGCGCAGTGCAATTGCTCAAGTCATTGCTACCGGCCTTGGAGCGCAACAAGCGCGTGCGTATTGTTGAAGCCTATTTGCCCGACAGGGGAGATCTTGCGTCCTACCAAAGTGCGGACGGCTCGATAAAAGTAACGAGTTATCGGCGCTACCTTCCCAACGCCCTTTCGCGCCTGGTGGAATGCCTCTATCTCGGCCGGCGTTTCAGTGGGGAGCCCCCCCTGCTGGTGATGGGCGACCTGCCCATTCGCTGCGCAGCTCGGCAAACGGTGTTCGTACAGAACTCTCACCTTTTGCGGCCGGAAAGATTCTCCTGGAGCGTTGGCGGTCTCAAGCTGGCGCTGCTCAGGTGGGTGTTTCGCTCAAACCTGCGGTACGCACAAGCGTTTATTGTGCAAACAACGTTGATGCGTGACGCTTTGATTGAGTCATACCCCTCGCTGCGCTCACGGGTGCATGTCGTGCCTCAACCGGTACCTGTATGGCTGCTGAACTCCGATCTTCGCCGCACAGGGCGTGTGGGAGCTGCCGCCGGACCTTTACATATGATTTATCCGGCTGCGGGGTATCCCCACAAAAATCACAAGCTGCTCGCCGCCGTCAATAATATCAATATGACACAATGGCCCGTAGCGAAGCTCGATCTCACCCTCGAGGAAAAAAACAATCCTGCTCCCAGCCTTACAGGGTTACGTTGCGTGGGCATGCTGTCTGCGCAGAAGATGCTGCAGGCCTATAGCCAAGTGGATGCGCTACTGTTTCTCTCAACCGATGAGAGCTATGGGTTTCCACTGGTGGAAGCGATGTTTGCAGGACTGCCGATCATCTGCCCGGACCTGCCTTACGCGCGAGTTTTGTGTGGTGACGGGGCGATATACTTTCGCGCAGATAACGCAGACTCGCTGAAAAATGCCGTAAACGAACTGCACGGAAGGCTCTCAGCCGGCTATTGGCCAGACTGGAGTGAGCAGTTGACAACGATCCCCAGGGACTGGGAGACCGTCGCGAAGACCATGCTGGACATCGCCGCTCAGCCTACCGCGGGCGCGACCAACGAATTGAATGCAAGGGAAGATTAAATGTTGATTCCGGTAATTATGGCCGGCGGCTCTGGCTCTCGCCTCTGGCCGCTTTCGCGTCAGCTCAACCCAAAGCAGTTCCTCTGCCTGGCTGACAGCGAGCTGTCCATGTTGCAGGCTACGATCAAGCGTCTGGACGGCCTTGATGTCGCCGTACCACGCTTGATTTGCAATGAAGAACATCGATTTCTGGCAGCCGAGCAACTTCGGCGCCTGGGACTGGAAGACGCCAATATCCTTCTGGAACCAGTGGGCCGAAATACCGCGCCGGCCGTGGCCCTGGCAGCTTTGCAGGCGTGCGCTGATGAGCAGGATCCCTTACTGCTGGTGCTGGCAGCCGATCATCTGATCCAAGACGCCGAAGCATTCCAAGACTGCATCCGGCAAGCGTTACCCCTGGCTCATGCCGGGAAGCTGGTCACGTTTGGAATTGTGGCGACTCAACCGGAGACCGGTTACGGTTATATCGAAAAAGGTGAGAGTGTCGACGCCGGTGGTTTTCGCGTGGCACGCTTTGTAGAAAAGCCGAATGAGGAAACCGCTCGCACTTACCTGTCCAGCGGGAACTACCTCTGGAACAGCGGCATGTTCATGTTTCGAGCCAGTCGTTACTTGGAAGAGCTGGAAAAATTTCGTCCAGACATCCTCGCCGCTTGCCGCAGTGCTATCGCCCTAGGCACGCAGGATATGCACTTTACCCGTGTCGGCAAAGAGGCTTTTGCAAACTGCCCGGCCGAGTCGATCGACTACGCCGTGATGGAGCAAACCGCTGATGCAGTAGTAGTACCGCTGGATGCGGGCTGGAGCGATATCGGCTCGTGGGCGGCACTGTGGGAGGTCGGTAGCAAGGATGCGCAAGGCAACGTTTGTCACGGCGACGTACTGATCGAGCAGACAAATAATACGTTCGTACACTCGCATAGTCGCTTGGTCAGCACTGTAGGCGTCAACGACCTGGTGATAGTTGAAACCAAAGACGCCGTTCTGGTGGCCCATAAAAGCCAAGTGCAGAACGTGAAGAAAATCGTTGATCGACTCAAAAGTGAAGGCCGTTGTGAGTCACTGGATCATCGCGAAGTCTATCGTCCGTGGGGTATGTATGACTCGATTGATAACGGCAGTCGGTATCAGGTCAAACGCATCACCGTTAATCCTGGCGCACGACTCTCGTTGCAAATGCACCACCACCGAGCCGAGCACTGGATCGTTGTGAGTGGCACTGCGAAAGTCACCAACGGTGACAAAACCTACCTGGTGACTGAAAACCAATCCACGTACATTCCCATTGGCCAAGTCCACACTCTGGAGAATCCTGGCGTTATTCCACTGGAACTGATTGAAGTGCAATCCGGCTCCTATCTCGGCGAAGACGATATCGTACGCTTTGAAGACCTGTACGGTCGCACATAAGAGGTTGTCTTGAAGGTATCAATTATTACGGTCTGCTATAACAGCGCCGGTACGATTCGAGACACGATAGAGTCCGTTTTTTTACAAGACTACAACAACATAGAATACATTCTGGTGGACGGGGGCTCTAAAGATGGCACTCAGGCGATTATCGAGTCTTATGGTGATCGCATCAGCCGCTTTGTCAGCGAGCCGGACAAAGGGCTCTATGACGCGATGAATAAGGGTGTAGCCCTGGCCACAGGTGATGTCATTGGGATTCTGAACTCCGATGACTTTTATGAAAGCGCCACCAGCGTTTCTGCTGTGGTGGAAGCCTTCGAGCGCCGCCCGGAAAGTGATGCAGTGTTCGGCGACGTTGTGTTTGTGGACGATCCCGACCTGCAAACAGTGACTCGCTTTTACCGCGGCAATCGGTTCGCCCCCTGGAAAATGCGTTTTGGATGGATGCCGCCTCATCCGGCGACATACATTCGCAAGTCGGCTTACCATAAAGTCGGCTCATACTCTTTGAAGTACAAGATTTCCGCGGACTTTGAGTTCTTTGTCAGGCTTTTCATGGTGCACCGCCTCAAGTACTCGTACCTCGATAAGGTATTGGTACGCATGCGATCGGGAGGCGCGAGCACGGCAGGATTTAAGAGCAGCCTGAGACTGAACATGGAGATTGTGGACGCTTGCCGCACAAACGGCATCTGCACCAACCTACCCATGCTTTTACTCAAGTTACCGTTCAAACTTTATGAGTTGCGTAAGCGCCCTAAAGATAACGCCTGATCATCGGGCTGGCCTGTCAGCAGCGCGCGCCGTGTGTGCGCCTGCTGGCTAGTCGACAGCAGTCTACCGCTAAGGGCGGGGCTGAGAGGGACTCAACCTAACTAGACAGACTGCTTACGGCGCACCTTACACCCTACCAGCACCCCAAGAACCGGACCTATCAACATCCCGGCAATCAATGCCAGCGTAACAAACACCGCTACCGGCCATTGCCCTGTAGTCCACCCCAGGAAGGACAATGCCACTCCCTGCTGGTTTTCAAGCACAAACGCCAACACCGCCAAAACAGCGAGAAGAGCGACTAACACCAGCAAAACGCGCTTGATCCCACGCATAACTTACTCCTACCCCAAAACCACTCAGACGCCTTCTTCCTCGTCTTCGTTCACTCGATCCCGCAACTCCTTGCCCGGCTTGAAGTGCGGCACAAACTTGCCGTCGAGGCTGACGGACTGCCCGGTTTTCGGGTTACGGCCCACACGCGGTGCGCGGTAGTGCAAGGAAAAGCTACCAAAGCCCCGGATCTCGATTCGATCCCCAGTGGCCAAGCATTGGGACATTTGCTCAAGCATGGTCTTGATAGCCAGCTCTACATCCTTGGATGAAAGCAGCCCTTGATGGGTGACAATTCGTTCGATCAACTCCGACTTCGTCATATTTTTCCCTTCTTTTTCAAGCAGCTAGGAAAAGCGCTTCAGAGGTTTTAGCATGACTTGGTGAATTTGAACAGCCCACACCCTAACTTATCTGCAGGTTCGTTTTACGCCCATAAAAAGTGCCAGCGCCCTCATTTGCAGATCACCAGCATCGTGCGGGTCACCGCGCCAGCCGGGTTCCAGCCAAACAGATAGTCACCCTCTTCATCCTTGGCGTCGCTGGACCGAGCTACAACCTTGTAGCCCTGCATCTTGCACTCGCGGGCAGCACGCTTCTCACACTTCTCCCAATTGGAGCCAAGCCCTGAACAGTCAATCTCGATGCCGCTGACGCCGTGCCTGGCGTGAGTCTTGGCACTGGTGGAGCAGCCTGCAAGCAGCATCATTGAGAAAACGACAATAAACCTGTTCATTCAAATCCTTATTGAAGCAACAACACGAAATAGCGCGTATGAAAACTATAGTCAGTTCTGACACCCCGCTGTAAGACTTGGTTCGAGGTTGTTGATTCAACAAATTTCAGGCACAAAAAAGGGCGACCGAAGTCGCCCTTTTTCTATGGTCTGACAGAACTTAGTTCTGTTTTTCCATCTGTGCACGCAGCAGGTCGCCCAGAGTGGTAGGACCAGCAGAAGGCTCAGACGAAGCTGGCTTATCGCGCAGGCTTTGAATGGCTTCTTTCTCTTCGATCTCGTCTTTCGACTTGATGGAGAGCTGGATTACGCGGCTCTTGCGGTCAACGCTGATGATCTTGGCTTCTACTTCCTGGCCTTCTTTCAGAACGTTACGCGCGTCTTCAACGCGGTCACGGCTGATTTCGGAGGCTTTCAGAGTCGCTTCGATATCGTCGGCCAGAGTGATGATGGCGCCTTTGGCGTCAACTTCTTTCACGATGCCTTTAACGATTGCGCCTTTGTCGTTCTCTTGAACGTACTCGGAGAACGGATCGCTTTCCAGTTGCTTGATACCCAGGGAGATGCGCTCGCGCTCTGGGTCAACCGACAGGATAACGGTGTCCAGCTCGTCGCCCTTCTTGAAACGACGAACAGCTTCTTCGCCAACTTCGTTCCAGGAGATGTCGGACAGGTGAACCAAGCCGTCGATGCCGCCGTCCAGACCAATGAAGATACCGAAATCGGTGATCGACTTGATGGTGCCGGAGATTTTATCGCCCTTGTTGAACTGGCCAGAGAAATCTTCCCATGGGTTAGATTTGCACTGCTTGATGCCCAGGGAGATGCGACGACGCTCTTCGTCGATGTCCAGAACCATAACTTCCACTTCGTCGCCGACTTGTACGACTTTCGAAGGGTGGATGTTTTTGTTGGTCCAGTCCATTTCGGAAACGTGTACCAGGCCTTCCACGCCTTCTTCCAGCTCTGCGAAGCAGCCGTAGTCGGTCAGGTTGGTAACACGCGCGGTTACGCGAGTGCTTTCTGGGTAACGAGCTTTGATAGCAACCCATGGATCTTCGCCCAGCTGCTTCAAGCCCAGGGAAACGCGGTTACGCTCACGATCGTACTTCAGAACCTTGACATCGATCTCGTCGCCAACGTTGACGATTTCGGAAGGATGCTTGATACGCTTCCAAGCCATGTCGGTAATGTGCAGCAGGCCATCGACGCCACCCAGATCGACGAATGCGCCGTAATCGGTGAGGTTCTTGACGATACCTTTGACTTGTTGGCCTTCCTGCAGGGATTCCAGCAGAGCTTCACGCTCGGCGGAGTTCTCTGCTTCCAGCACGCTGCGACGGGAAACGACAACGTTGTTGCGCTTCTGGTCCAGCTTGATGACCTTGAATTCGAGTTCTTTGCCTTCCAAGTGCGTGGTGTCGCGCACTGGACGAACGTCGACCAAAGAACCTGGCAGGAACGCACGGATGCCGTTAACGTCGACAGTGAAGCCGCCTTTAACCTTACCGTTGATAACGCCCTTGACCACTTCTTCAGCTGCGAAGGCTGCTTCGAGAACAATCCAGCATTCAGCGCGCTTGGCTTTTTCACGGGACAGCTTGGTTTCACCGAAACCGTCTTCAACCGAGTCCAGAGCAACGTGAACTTCGTCACCGACATTGATAGTCAGGTCGCCAGCATCGTTGTAGAACTGTTCCAGCGGGATCAGAGCTTCAGACTTCAGACCAGCGTGAACGGTTACCCAGCGAGCTTGGTAATCGATATCAACGATAACACCGGTGATGATGGAGCCAGCCTGAAGGTTCAGGGTTTTTAGGCTTTCTTCAAAGAGTTCCGCAAAGCTTTCGCTCATTTTAATTCCTGTTGATAAGGGCGAAGAATACGCCCATCTCCACACCCCAGACGGTGTGGGTTAGTTTCAATTAGAAGAAGCACCGCAGGACTATGACTGGTCCCCTGCAGCCTTCTTGGTCACCCGGCGATATCGCGAATGGCGATTTCACTCAAGATGCGTTCCAGCACCTGCTCGATGGACAACTCCGTGGAATCCAGCTGTATGGCGTCAGCCGCCGGCTTAAGCGGGGCTACCGCACGCTGGGTATCACGCTCATCGCGTGCACGGATCTCATCTAGCAGACTCGACAGACTAACACCATCGACTTTTCCCTTCAACTGCAAGTAACGGCGGCGAGCCCGTTCCTCGGCGCTGGCGGTCAGGAAAATCTTCAGCGGCGCTTCCGGAAACACCACGGTGCCCATGTCACGACCATCGGCGACAAGGCCCGGCGGCTCCTGAAAAGCCCGCTGACGCTGCAGCAATGCGTCACGCACGGCCGGCAGCGCGGCAACCTGGGAAGCCCAGGAACCGACTTGTTCGTTGCGCAGGTCATCGGTGACGTCATCGCCTTCAAGGATGATGCGCTGCGGATGACCTTCCGTCGCGCCGACGAACTGCACATCCAGGTGCGCCGCCAGCAGCTTCAGGGATTCTTCGTTGGTCAGGTCGACGCCATGGTTGCGTGCGGCAAACGCCAGCACGCGGTACAGCGCGCCGGAATCGAGCAGGCACCAGCCCAGGCGCTTGGCCAGAATGCCGGCGATGGTGCCTTTGCCCGAGCCGCTTGGCCCGTCGATGGTAATCACCGGTGCTTTGATATTCACAATTGAGCCTCTTGGGCAACACGGATGCCGACGTGGGCACACAGTGTAAGAAAATTCGGAAAAGATGTAGCTACATTGGCGCAGTCACGAATACGAATCGGCGCAGTAGCCCGTAAGGACGCCACGCTGAAGGCCATGGCAATCCGGTGGTCGCCATGGGCATGCACGTCGCCCCCGCCTATCAGGCCCCCGTCAATGATAATCCCATCAGGTGTCGGTTCACACTTCACGCCTAATGCCAACAGACCGTCGGCCATGACCTGAATACGGTCGGACTCTTTCACGCGCAACTCTGCAGCGCCGCGCAATACAGTGCGGCCCTCAGCGCAGGCCGCCGCGACGAACAACACCGGGAACTCATCAATAGCCAGCGACACCAACGCGTCAGGAATCTCGATGCCCTTCAGCGCAGCAGCACGCACGCGCAGGTCCGCAACCGGTTCACCGCCGACCTCACGCAGGTTTTCCAGGGTGATATCCGCGCCCATCAGCCGCAGGATATCGATCACCCCGGTACGTGTCGGGTTGATCCCCACATGCTCCAGCAACAACTCGGAGCCTTCGGCAATCGACGCCGCCACCAGGAAGAATGCAGAAGAAGAAATATCCCCCGGCACCTCAATATGCGTGGCGGTCAATGCATGGCCCGACTCGATCGACGCCGTAGCGCCCTGCACCTGCACCGGGTACCCGAAGCCGCGCAGCATTCGCTCGGTATGATCACGGGTCGGGGCCGGCTCAGTCACCGAGGTTTTACCCTCGGCGTACAAACCTGCCAGCAACAGGCAGGATTTGACCTGCGCACTGGCCATCGGCAGCGTGTAGGTCAGCCCCTTCAATGCCTGGCCACCGCGAATGGTCAACGGCGGGTGCCCTTGCGGCCCGGTCTCGATCACGGCTCCCATTTCCCGCAGCGGCGTGACCACGCGGCTCATTGGGCGCTTGGACAGTGAAGCATCACCGGTCAAGACACTGTCGAAGCTCTGCGCCGCCAGCAACCCGGACAGCAGGCGCATGGACGTCCCGGAGTTACCCAGGTAAATCGGCCCCGGCGCTGGTTTCAAGCCATGCAAGCCAACGCCATGAATGGTCACGCGCCCATGGTGCGGCCCTTCAATCACCACGCCCATGTCACGAAACGCCTGCAAGGTTGCCAGGGCATCTTCACCTTCAAGAAAACCTTCAACCTCGGTCACGCCATCGGCCAATGAACCAAGCATGATCGAGCGATGGGAGATCGACTTGTCGCCCGGCATCCGAATCTGCCCGCTCAAGCGGCCACCCGGGTTGGCGAGAAAGGTCAGCTCATCGGCGTTCACGGCAGTTTCCATGTAGGCCCGGCGAGCCAGGATCTTGCTGAAATGCTCACGCGCCACCCTTGCACGGGTGAAAACGCCCAGTAATTGATGGCCGTCCCCGGCATCCACCGCGTCGCGCAAGGCGTCGAGGTCACTGCGGAAGGTGTCCAGGGTGCGCAATACCGCCTCGCGATTGGCAAGGAAGATGTCGTGCCACATCACCGGGTCGCTGCCGGCAATGCGCGTGAAATCGCGGAAGCCACCGGCGGCGTAGCGGAAAATGTCGAGGTTTTCGTTACGCTTGGCCAAAGAATCAACTAGACCAAACGCCAGCAGATGCGGCAAATGACTGGTCGCCGCCAGCACTTCGTCGTGGCGCTCGACCTGCATATGCTCGACATCCGCGCCCAGCTCGCGCCACAGCCGGTCAACCACAGCCAACGCCGCCGGATCGGTTTGCTCAAGTGGCGTCAGGATCACCTTATGGCGGCGGAACAGCTGCGCATTGGACGCCTCCACCCCACTCTGCTCGGAACCGGCAATCGGGTGGCCCGGCACAAAACGCGCCGGCATGCCGCCAAACGCGAGTTGTGCCGCGCGCACCACATTGCCTTTGGCACTGCCGACGTCCGTCAGGATCGCCTGGCCCAAGTCCATCTCGGCCAACAAAGCCAGCAGCTTCTCCATGGCCAGAATCGGCACCGCGAGCTGGATCACATCCGCGCCCTGGCATGCGAGCGCCAGGTCAGCTTCACAGCGATCCACCACGCCCAACTCAACCGCCAACTTGCGCGACTGTGGGTCCAGGTCCACACCGACCACTTCGCCGCACAACCCGCTTTCACGCAGGCCTTTGGCGAAGGAGCCGCCGATCAACCCCAGACCGACCACCACCAAGCGACCGATCATAGGCACAGCAGGTTGCAATGCAGTGACATCAACCACGAGCCAGAACCTTGGCCAACGCCTCCAGGAAGCGGCTGTTTTCCGCCGGCAAACCGATGGTGATACGCAGGTGGTTCGGCATGCCGTAGTTGGCCACCGGGCGCACAATCACGCCTTCGCGCAGCAGGCCCTGAAAGACCGGCGCAGCCGGTTGACCAAGGTCGACGCAAATGAAGTTGCCCTTGGACGGAATCCAGCCCAAGCCCAACTCACGGAAGCCTTCCTGCAGTTGCAGCATGCCGCTTTCGTTGATGCGACGGCCTTCTTCCAGGTATTCGGCATCCTTCACCGCCGCACAGGCCGCCGCCAGGGCGAGGCTGTTGACGTTGAACGGTTGGCGCACGCGGTTCAGCACATCGGCCACCACCGCCGTGGACAGGCCGTAACCCACCCGCAGCGAGGCCAGGCCATAGGCCTTGGAGAACGTACGCGACACCAGCAGGTTCGGGTAAGCCGCGAGGAAATCCAGGCCGTCCGGCAGGTCGCTGCCTTCGGCGTACTCGATGTAGGCCTCGTCCAGCACTACCAGCACGTGCTCCGGTACGTCTTGCAGAAAGTCGTTCAACGCCTGCGCATCGAACCAGGTACCGGTCGGGTTGTTAGGGTTGGCGATAAACACCACACGGGTCTGGGCGTCGATGGCCGCCAGCATGGCCGGCAGGTCATGCCCCCAATCCTTGGCCGGAATAACGCGCGCGTCAGCACCCACCGCCTGAGTGACAATCGGATAGACGGCAAAAGCGTGCTCGCTGAACACCGCATTCAAACCAGGCGCGAGGTAGGCGCGGCCGACCAACTCAAGAATGTCGTTGGAACCGTTACCCAAGGTCACTTGGTTCAGCTCGACCCGGCAGTTTTCCGCCAGCAGGGACTTGAGGGCAAAACCGTTACCGTCCGGATAGCGGGTCAGCTCAGCCAGCGCTTCACGAATCGCCGCCAACACCTTGGGGCTTGGGCCCAGCGGGTTTTCGTTGCTGGCCAGCTTTACGATCTTCGACGGGTCCAGGTTCAACTCACGCGCCAGCTCGTCCACAGGCTTGCCTGGAACGTAAGGCGACAGTTGTTGCACGCCCGGCTGAGCCAGGGCGAGGAAGTTGCCACTCATGTTAAAGCCTCACAAAACCGCTTTCGGGTAAGAGCCCAGCACCTTGAGTGCTACGGCTTCCTGACTGATTTTCTCCAGCACACCTTTAACCAGTGGGTCGCGGTGATGGCCGATGAAGTCGATAAAGAACACATAAGTCCATTTACCGCTGCGCGAAGGGCGCGTCTCGATTCGCGTCAGGTCAATCCCGTTGTCGTGGAACGGCACCAGCAGCTCATGCAGCGCGCCGGGCTTGTTGCTCATGGAGACGATGATCGAAGTCTTGTCGTCGCCGGTCGGCGGCACTTCCTGACTGCCGATCATCAAGAAGCGCGTGGAGTTGTCCGGGCGGTCCTCGATTTTCTCGGCCAGACGCGTCAGGCCGTACAGGCCAGCGGCCATATCGCCGGCAATCGCCGCCGAATTCCACTCCCCCTTGACCCGCTTGGCCGCTTCGGCGTTGCTGGACACAGCCACGCGCTCGACATTCGGGTAATGGGCGTCCAGCCACTTGCGGCACTGGGCCAGGGACTGAGCGTGGGAGTAGATACGGCTGATGCTGTCGGTCTTGGTGTTCTCGCCCACCAGCAAGTGGTGGTGGATACGCAGCTCAACTTCACCGCAGATCACCATGTCGTGCTCAAGGAAGCTGTCCAGCGTGTGGTTGACCGCGCCTTCAGTGGAGTTCTCCACCGGCACCACGCCAAAGTTCACCGCACCAGCGGCCACTTCACGAAACACTTCGTCGATCGCCGCCATCGGCTTGCTGATCACGGCGTGGCCGAAGTGCTTCATGGCTGCTGCTTGGGTGAAGGTGCCCTCAGGGCCGAGGTAAGCCACTTTCAGCGGCTGCTCCAGTGCCAGGCACGAAGACATGATTTCACGGAACAACCGCGCCATCTCTTCGTTGCCCAGCGGGCCCTGGTTGCGCTCCATGACGCGCTTGAGCACCTGGGCTTCGCGCTCAGGCCGGTAGAATACCGGCACTTCGCCTTCCGCCAGAGACGCCATCTTCACTCGTGCAACTTCCTGGGCGCACCGCGCGCGCTCACTGATCAGCTCCAGGACTTTCTCGTCCAGGCTGTCAATGCGTACGCGCAGAGCTTTGAGTTCTTGCTCAGACATTAGCCGTGTTCCTTTTCGAACTCTGCCATGTAGGCCACCAGCGCCTTGATGGCGTTGATGTCGACAGCGTTGTAGATGGAGGCGCGCATGCCACCTACCGAACGGTGGCCCTTGAGGTTCAGCAGGCCACGTGCGTCGGCACCGGCCAGGAATGGCTTGTCCAGACGGTCGTCAGCCAGACGGAACGGCACGTTCATCCACGAGCGGTCGGTCAGGTTGATCGGGTTGCTGTACAGGCCGCTGGCGTCGATGAAGTCGTACAGGGTGCGCTTCTTCTCTTCGTTGAGCTTGCCCATGGCGGCGACACCGCCCTGCTCTTTGAGCCACTCGAACACCAGGCCGGACAAGTACCAGGCGAACGCCGGCGGGGTGTTGTACATCGAGCCATTATCGGCCGCGACCTTGTAGTTGAGCATGGTCGGGCACACCGAGCGCGCGCGACCCAGCAGGTCTTCACGAACGATGTTGACCAAGATGCCGCTGGGGCCGATGTTCTTCTGCGCGCCGGCGTAGATCATGCCGTACTGGGACACATCAATCGGGCGCGAGAGGATGTCCGAGGACATGTCGCACACCAGCGGCACATCACCCACTTGCGGCACCCAGTCGAATTCCAGGCCGCCGATGGTTTCGTTGGCTACGTAGTGAACGTAGGCAGCATCCTTCGACAGCTTCCATTCGTTCTGACCGGGAATGGCGAAGTAGTCGTAAGGCTTGGCGGTGCCGGCCACATTGACGTGACCATAGCGCGAGGCCTCTTCAATCGCCTTCTGCCCCCAGATACCGGTGTCGATATAGTCGGCGGTGCCGTCTTCCGGCAGCAGGTTCAGCGGGATCTGGGCGAACTGCTGGCTCGCGCCGCCCTGCAGGAACAGCACTTTGTAGTTGGAGGGGATGCCCAGCAAGTCGCGCAGATCCTGCTCGGCCTTGGTGGCGATGGACACGAACTCATCGCTGCGATGGCTCATTTCCATCACAGAGAGGCCTTTTCCATGCCAGTCGAGGAGTTCACCCTGCGCGCGCTGCAGGACTGCTTCAGGAAGCGCCGCGGGACCGGCACAGAAGTTATAGGCTCTCTTGCTCACATCCAATCTCACTCTGATCTGGTTGGGGCTGCAATCATGTTCGGCAACAACCTTTATCTGAAGCAAACCCACGCGGGAGTTGGCTTGCCTGCGATACAGGCACCTCGGTAGTTCAACGGGTACCGCGGTGATGCTATCGCAGGCAAGCCAGCTCCCACAGGGAACGGCTCCAGACAAAAGCCAAGTATTTCAAAGGGGACAAACAACAAGGGGGCGAATCTTCATCCGCCCCCTGTGTGTCCGCTTATTCCTGCGGTTCTTCTTCGTCTGCGGCAGCATCGAGGGTTGGCTCGTCGACGTGGTCATCGCCGGTTGCGATCACCTCGCCGTCAAACACTTCACCTTCTTCCAGCTCTTCGCCTTCGACTTCGGACGGTTCCTGCACACGCTCCAGGCCGACCAGTTTTTCGTCCTTGGCCAGCTTGATCAGCGTCACGCCTTGGGTGTTGCGACCCAGGCTCGACACTTCAGCCACACGGGTACGTACCAGGGTGCCCTGGTCGGAAATCAGCATGATTTCCTCGCCATCGAGCACCTGGACCGCGCCGACCAGACGGCCGTTGCGATCGTTGCTGACCATAGCGATAACGCCCTGGCCGCCACGCTTGTACTCCGGGAATTCGCTGATGGCAGTACGTTTGCCATAACCGCGCTCGGAAGCGGTGAGGATCTGGCTGCCTTCTTCCGGGATCAGCATCGAAATCAGCTTCTGCCCTTCCGGCAGACGCATGCCGCGCACACCGCGAGCGGTACGGCCCATGGCACGCACGTCGGATTCCTTGAAGCGAGTCACTTTGCCGCCGTCGGAGAACAGCATGACTTCACGCTCGCCATCGGTGATGGCAGCGGAGATCAGTACGTCGCCTTCATCCAGCTCCAGGGCGATCAGGCCCACGCTGCGCTGACGACTGAAGGATTCCAGCGGAGTCTTCTTCACGGTGCCTTTGGCGGTCGCCATGAAGATGAAGTGACCTTCGGTGTATTCGTCAACCGGCAGCATGGTGGTGATGTATTCATCACTGTCCAGCGGCAGCAGGTTAACCAGCGGGCGACCACGGGCCGCGCGCGAGGCTTCCGGGATTTCGTAGGTTTTCAGCCAGTACACTTTGCCTTTGCTGGAGAACAGCAACAGCGTGGTGTGGCTGTTGGCGACGAGCAGGTGAGCGATGTAGTCCTCATCCTTCACGCCAGTAGCCGACTTACCTTTACCGCCACGACGCTGAGCCTGGTACGCAGCCAACGGCTGGGTCTTGGCGTAGCCACCGTGGGAGATGGTCACCACACGCTCTTCTTCCGGGATCATGTCACCCAGGGTCAGGTCGAGACGGGCATCGAGGATTTCGGTGCGGCGCACGTCGCCGTATTCGGCACGGATCACTTCCAGTTCTTCGCGGATCACTTCCATCAGGCGCACAGCGCTGCTGAGGATGCGGATCAACTCGCCGATCTGGTTTAGGATCTCCTGGTACTCGGCCAGCAGCTTCTCGTGCTCCAGACCGGTCAGGCGGTGCAGACGCAGTTCCAGGATGGCCTGGGCCTGTTCCGGCGACAGGAAGTACTTGCCGTCGCGCAGACCGTATTGCGGGTCCAGGGTCTCCGGGCGGCACGAATCGGCACCGGCACGTTCAACCATCGCCACGACGGCGCTGGATTCCCACGGCATCTTGATCAGCGCTTCTTTAGCTTCCGACGGCGTCGGCGAAGCCTTGATCAGCGCGATAACCGGGTCGATGTTCGACAGCGCAACCGCCTGGCCTTCCAGGATGTGGCCGCGCTCACGCGCTTTGCGCAGTTCGAACACGGTACGGCGGGTGACCACTTCGCGACGGTGACGCACGAAGGCTTCCAGCAGATCCTTGAGGTTCAGGATGCGCGGGCGGCCGTCGATCAGGGCAACCACGTTGATACCAAACACGCTTTGCAGCTGGGTCTGGGCGTAGAGGTTGTTGAGGATCACCTCAGGCACTTCGCCACGACGCAGCTCGATCACCACGCGCATACCGTCTTTGTCGGACTCGTCGCGCAGCTCGGTGATGCCTTCCAGCTTCTTCTCTTTAACCAGCTCGGCAATCTTCTCGATCAGACGCGCCTTGTTCAACTGGTATGGGAGTTCGGTGATGACGATCTGCTGGCGGCCACCGACCTTGTCGATGTCTTCGATCATCGAGCGGGCGCGCATGTAAATGCGGCCGCGACCGGTGCGATAGGCTTCGATGATGCCGGCGCGACCGTTGATGATCGCGGCGGTCGGGAAGTCCGGACCGGGGATGTATTGCATCAGCTCATCGATGGTCAGCTCAGGGTTGTCGATGAGCGCCAGGCAACCGTCGATGACTTCACCGAGGTTGTGCGGCGGGATGTTGGTGGCCATGCCCACGGCGATACCGCTGGAGCCGTTGACCAGCAGGTTGGGAATACGGGTTGGCATGACCGCCGGGATCATTTCGGTGCCGTCGTAGTTCGGCACCCAGTCCACGGTTTCTTTATGCAGGTCGGCCAGCAGCTCGTGCGCCAGCTTGGTCATGCGCACTTCGGTGTATCGCATGGCCGCGGCGTTGTCGCCATCGACCGAACCGAAGTTACCCTGGCCGTCTACCAGCAGGTAGCGCAGGGAAAACGGCTGGGCCATCCGAACGATGGTGTCGTACACCGCAGTGTCGCCGTGAGGGTGATACTTACCGATCACGTCACCGACAACACGGGCAGATTTCTTGTACGGCTTGTTCCAGTCGTTACCCAGCTCGCTCATCGCGAACAGCACACGCCGGTGCACGGGCTTCAAGCCATCGCGCGCATCAGGCAGTGCCCGCCCGACAATTACGCTCATCGCGTAGTCGAGGTAGGACTGTTTCAGCTCGTCTTCGATATTGACCGGGAGGATTTCTTTGGCCAGTTCGCCCATGAGAAGCCTGATTCCTTTTTCGGGTGAAACCTCGTCACATCCTATGGGACGAACGAAGCTCGCCGCTGCCGGCAGAGTGCCTGACAACGACTTACGACAAATCAACGAGTTATGACACGGATCTGCACGTTATAGGCGGCCCCTTGAGGCAGCCCTGGAAACCGCCGGATGTTATCACAATCGCCGCCACGCACCTATCCCCCTGATGCGCATGGAGCATAGTAAGTTGACGGATGACAGGCTTGAGGGCGACGAGAGGGGCTCAGAGATAGGGTGGTGCTATTTTTCCGGGGCAGATGCGAGGGGTTTATTGACTTTTAAGGCCAATCGCGGGCAAGCCCGCTCCCACATGTTGATTTGTGAACACAGTGAGTGTGGGAGCTGGCTGGCCTGCGTTGACGGTTCCACAGACAGCAAAGCCCTCAATGCAGGCGTTTACGGCACATCAACTTGGCCAGCTTGGCCGTATCCGGGCGCTCAACAACGCCCTTTTCCGTGACGATCACATCAATCAGATCGGCTGGCGTCACGTCAAATACCGGATTAAAAGCAGCCACCTCCAAGCGCTGCCCCATGACATCCAACAATTCACCGGGATCACGCTCTTCCAGCGCGACGTCATCGCCCGTTGCCATCATCAAATCCAGCGTCGAACTCGGCGCCACCACCATAAAACGCACGCCGTGGTGCATGGCGCACACGGCTAACTGGTAAGTGCCGATCTTGCTTACCACATCACCATTGGCGGCAATGCAGTCGGCGCCGACAACCACCCAGGTCACCCCTTTGGTCTTGAGGATATGCGCGCCGGCCGAGTCAGTATTCACCGTGACCGGGATGCCCTCGCCCGCCAGCTCCCACGCCGTCAGCCGCAAACCTTGCAGCCAGGGCCGCGTTTCGTTGACGTAGACACGCTCGACCAAGCCTTCCAGGAAGGCCGCACGAATCACCCCGAGGGCCGTGCCGACACCGCCGGTCGCCAGTGCGCCAGTATTGCCATGGGTCAGGATCGCCTGGGGGTTGCCCTGGTGCTTGCGAATCCGCTCAAGACCCAGTTGAGCCATGACCACATTGGCTTCCCGGTCGCTTTCATGGATCCCAATGGCTTCGGCTTCCAGCACCGCCAGCGGGTCGGCGTGCTTGCTGACGCGGTCCAGGCGATCACGCATGCGCTTCAAAGCCCAGAACAGGTTCGACGCCGTCGGACGGGTATCGGCCAATAGCGCGTAGCCTTCTTCCCACGCAGCCTGCCAGTCACCGCCTTCAGCCATGGATTCACGGGCGGCGAGCACCAGGCCATAGGCGGCGCTGATACCAATGGCCGAGGCGCCGCGCACTACCATCGTGCGTATGGCATCGGCTACTTCAGCCACAGTAGTGCAGGCAACCCAGGATTCCTGAGACGGCAAGGCACGCTGATCGAGCAGGTGCAGCGCGCCATCACGCCATTGGATGGCCTTCACTTTCTCTGCCGCTAACAGTCGGTCGCGCATCCCTTACCCCGCACTCATGAACAAAAGCCGCCGATTATAGCGATCCGCCAGCCTGGACGCTCGGGTATACTTCGCCCTTCTTTTATAGCTGCCCGGGAAGAAGCCTGCGATGACCTCCACTGCCGCCCCGCTCGACGTGTTGCTGCTGCCCACCTGGCTGGTACCTGTCGAACCTGCCGGCGTAGTGTTCAAGGAATACGGCCTGGGCATTCGCGATGGGCGCATCGCCTTTATCGGGCCACGGGCCGCCGCGCTGAAGCTTTCGGCCACCGAAGTGCGCGAGCTGCCGGGCATGCTGCTCAGCCCCGGTCTGATCAATGCCCACGGCCATGCGGCGATGAGCCTGTTCCGCGGGCTGGCCGATGATTTGCCGCTGATGACCTGGCTGGAAAAGCACATCTGGCCCGCCGAGGCCAAGTGGGTCGATGAAGCCTTCGTGCGCGACGGCACCGACCTGGCTATCGCCGAGCAGCTCAAGGGCGGCATCACGTGCTTTTCCGACATGTATTTCTACCCCAAGGTCGCCAGCGACTGCGTACACAACAGCGGCATGCGCGCGCAGATCGCGATTCCGATCCTCGACTTCCCGATTCCCGGCGCCAGCACGGCCGATGAGGCGATTCGCCAGGGTGTAGAGCTGTTCGGCGACCTCAAGCACCACCCACGTATCAAGATCACCTTCGGCCCCCACGCGCCCTACACCGTGTGCGATGAGAACCTGGAGAAGATCCGCATCATCGCCGAGGAGCTGGACGCGGCCATCCACATGCACGTGCATGAAACCGCTTTTGAAGTGCAGCAAGCCGTCGAGCAGACCGGTGAACGCCCCTTGGCGCGCCTGGGCCGCCTCGGCTTGCTCGGCCCGCGCTTCCAGGCCGTTCATATGACCCAAATCAGCGAGGACGACCTGGCTTTGCTGGTAGAAAGCAACACCAGCATCATCCATTGCCCGGAATCGAACCTGAAACTGGCCAGCGGCTTTTGCCCGGTGGAGCGTCTGTGGCAGGCTGGCGTCAATGTGGCGATCGGCACCGACGGCGCCGCCAGCAACAATGACCTGGACCTGTTGGGCGAAACCCGTACCGCCGCGATGCTGGCCAAGGCCGTCGCCGGCTCGGCCACCGCCCTGGATGCCCACCGTGCCCTGCGTATGGCCACGCTCAACGGCGCACGGGCCATGGGCCTGGAAAGCGAGATAGGCTCGCTGGAGGTCGGCAAGGCCGCCGATATCGTGGCCTTTGATCTTTCAGGGCTGGCGCAACAACCGATCTACGATCCGGTCTCACAGCTTATATATGCCACCGGACGCGATTGTGTGAAACACCTTTGGGTCGCCGGCAAGCAGTTGCTCGACGACCGGCAATTGACCCGCATGGATGAACAACAGTTGACCGCCACGGCCATTGCCTGGGGCCAACGCATCAGCGGGCACAGCGAATAACGCAGGGTTTGAACCTACGCTTGAACATCTGCAAACCGATTTATCAGATTTAGAGGATTCACCATGAGCAACGTCGACCACGCCGAAATCGCCAAATTCGAAGCCCTGGCCCACCGCTGGTGGGACCGTGAAAGCGAGTTCAAACCGCTGCACGACATCAACCCGCTGCGGGTCAACTGGATTGACGAACGCGTCAACCTGGCCGACAAGAAGGTGCTGGACGTTGGTTGCGGCGGCGGCATCCTCAGCGAAGCGATGGCCCAGCGTGGCGCCACGGTAATGGGTATCGACATGGGCGAAGCCCCGCTGGCCGTGGCCCAGTTGCACCAGCTGGAGTCCGGTGTGAGCGTGGAATACCGCCAGATCACCGCCGAAGCCCTGGCCGAAGAAATGCCTGAGCAGTTCGACGTGATCACCTGCCTTGAGATGCTCGAGCACGTACCGGACCCGTCCTCAGTGATCCGCGCCTGCTTCCGCATGGTCAAGCCGGGCGGCCAGGTGTTCTTCTCCACCATCAACCGCAACCCCAAGGCCTACCTGTTCGCGATCATCGGCGCCGAATACATCATGAAGCTGCTGCCGCGCGGCACCCACGACTTCAAAAAATTCATCCGCCCTTCCGAACTGGGCGCCTGGAGCCGTCAGGCCGGGCTGACCGTCAAAGACATCATCGGCCTGACCTACAACCCGCTGACCAAGCACTACAAGCTGGCCAGCGACGTTGACGTCAACTACATGATCCAGACCCTGCGCGAGGAGTAAGCCTGTGAAGTTGCGAGCGGTTCTCTTCGATATGGACGGTACCTTGCTGGACACCGCGCCGGACTTCATCGCGATCTGCCAGGCGATGCGCGCCGATCGCGGCCTGGCGCCGATCAACGACCAGCACATCCGCGATGAAATCTCCGGTGGTGCGCGGGCGATGGTTGCCGTGACCTTCTCGATGGACCCGGAATCCCCAGGCTTTGAAGAACTGCGCCTGGAATTCCTGGAGCGCTACCTCAAGGGCTGCGCGGTCCACAGCAAACTGTTCGACGGCATGGCCGAGCTGCTGGAAGACATCGAAAAATCCAAGTTGGTGTGGGGCGTGGTCACCAACAAGCCGCTGCGCTTTGCCGAGCCGATCATGCAGCAGCTGGGCCTGGCCGAGCGTTCGGCGCTGTTGATCTGCCCGGACCACGTGAAGAACAGCAAGCCGGACCCTGAGCCGTTGATCCTGGCGTGCAAGATGCTCGACCTGGACCCGGCCAGCGTGCTGTTCGTGGGCGATGACCTGCGCGACATCGAATCCGGCCGCGACGCCGGCACCCGCACCGCAGCAGTCACGTTCGGCTACATCCACCCGGACGACAACCCACGCAACTGGGGCGCCGATGTGGTGGTGGATCACCCGCTGGAACTGCGCAAGGTGCTGGATAACGCACTGTGCAGTTGCTGAGTGTTCGCAGATCTCACCAACACTGAGATCAATGTGGGAGCTGGCTTGCCTGCGATGGCGGAGTACCTGTCGCCACAGGTGCTGGCTGGCAGACCGCTATCGCAGGCAAGCCAGCTCCCACCTGAAATGGATTCCACTTCAAGAGCTGTATCAGCTTGAATTCTGTCGAGGCTATTTATGTTTGATTACTGCGCACGTCCAGAACTGCTCAAAGGCCGCGTGATCCTGGTGACCGGTGCCGGTCGCGGGATTGGCGCGGCGGCGGCGAAAACCTATGCCGCCCATGGCGCCACCGTGCTGTTGCTGGGTAAGACCGAAGCCAACCTGGCCCAGGTGTATGACGAGATCGAAGCGGCCGGCCAACCGCAACCGGTGGTGATTCCGTTCAACCTGGAGACCGCCCTGCCCCATCAATACGATGAGCTGGCCGCGATGATCGAAAAAGAATTCGGCCGCCTCGACGGCCTGCTGCACAACGCCTCGATCATCGGCCCACGCACGCCGATCGAGCAGTTGTCCGGTGAGAATTTCATGCGGGTGATGCACGTCAACGTCAACGCGATGTTCATGCTGACCAGCACCTTGCTGCCGCTGCTCAAGCTGTCCCAGGATGCGTCGGTGGTGTTCACCTCCAGCAGCGTCGGGCGCAAAGGCCGGGCGTACTGGGGCGCTTATGGCGTGTCGAAATTCGCCACTGAAGGCTTGATGCAAACCCTGGCCGATGAGCTTGAGGATGTGGCGGCCGTGCGCTCCAACAGCATCAACCCGGGCGGTACACGCACCAGCATGCGTGCCCAGGCCTACCCAGGCGAGAACCCGATGGAAAGGCCTGCGCCGGAAGAGATCATGCCGGTGTACCTGTACCTGATGGGGCCGGACAGTACCGGCATTAATGGGCAGGCGTTTGATGCGCAGTAATAACTGAAACAACACCACCCAAAATGTGGAACTGGGTTTATGTGGGAACTGGCGTGCCTGCGATGCAGGCACCTCGGTGCATCAGGCATAGCCAGTTGATGCAATTGCAGGCAAGCCAGCTCCCACAGTTAGACTTCGGTGGTTTCAGGCTTTACAGCCTTCCTAGGCGCATCCACCAGCACCGGAATCTCCTTCCCGTCAGCATCAAACAACTTACCGCCGCTGAAGTAATCCCCCTCGCGCAACGCCGCCACGTCGTGGAAGCACAAACTGCGCTCAGTCCCCGCCACGAACACCGACTGCTGGTCCGAGTTCCCGGCGGTGAAGTGGTTGAAGCCCAGGTTCAGCAGGATCGCCATGATCGCCGACGAACTGATGCCCGAATGAAAAATGGTCGCAAACCAAGTGGGGAAGTGGTCGTAGAAATTCGGCGCGGCGATGGGGATCATGCCGAAACCGATGCTCGTTGCAACAATAATCAGGTTCATGTTGTTGCGGTAATCCACCTTCGACAGCGTGCGAATACCACTGGCCGCCACGGTGCCGAACAGCACAATCCCGGCGCCGCCGAGTACCGACGTTGGTACGGCCGCAATCACCCGACCCATAAAGGGCAACAGGCCGAGCACCACCAGGAACATCCCGCCGGTGGCCACCACAAAGCGACTCTTCACGCCGGTCACCGCCACCAAACCGACGTTCTGGGCGAACGCGCTTTGGGTGAATGAACCGAAAATCGGCGCGAACATGCTCGACAGCATGTCGGCGCGCAGGCCGTTACCCAAGCGTTTGGAGTCGACTTTGGTGTCGATAATCTCGCCCACCGCCAGGATGTCCGCCGAGGTTTCCACCAAGGTCACCATCACCACGATGCACATGGAAATGATCGCGGCCACATGGAAGGTCGGCATGCCGAAATGGAAAGGCGTGGGAAAGCCAAACATCGGCCCTTGGGCGACGCCGGAGAAATCCGCCATGCCGAGGAACACCGCGATCACGGTGCCAATCACCATCGCCAGCAGGATCGACAACCGCGAAATAGTGGCGCTGCCGATCTTGCTCAGCAGCAGCACCAGTACCAAGGTCAGCGCCGCCAGGCCGATGTTCGGCATGCTGCCGAAATCCGCTGCGCGGCTATTGCCGCCCATGGCCCAGCGCGCCGCCACGGGCATTAAGGTCAGGCCAATGGTGGTGATCACAATACCGGTGACCAGCGGCGGGAAAAACTTGGTAATCCGAGAGAACACCGGCGTGATCAACAGGCCGATCAACGACGCGGCCATCACCGCCCCAAGAATCGCCGGCACCCCGCCGGCGCCATCACTGCCGACAATCGCCACCATGGTTGCCACACCGGCAAACGACACGCCCTGCACCAACGGCAACTGGCAGCCAAAAAACGGCAGGCCCAGGGTTTGCAGCAGCGTGGCCAGGCCACCGGCAAACAGTGACGCGGCGATCAACAGGCCGATATCCGCCGGCGACAACCCGGCCGCCTGGCCGACGATCAACGGCACGGCAACGATGCCGCCGTACATGGTGAGCACATGCTGCAGGCCGTAAGCCATGTTGGCGGCGACGCCAAGATTCTCATCTTCTGGCCGCTGCGGTGACGCCTTCGGGATAGTCATGGTGAGGGGTTCTCTGTTTTTGTTGTGCGAGCACTGTATGCAATGTTTGGACTGGATGTCCATAGAGTTGTATACAATCAATCGAACAAGATACCCTCCATCGGCGTTACAAAAACAATCCGGCCGTCATGAGCCAGAACGCCAAAGGACCTAGAACAATGAAAAAGGCATTACAGGGCGTAACCGTTGCACTCACCCTCCTCGGCGGCGGGGAGGCCGTCGCAGTGGAATGGATGAACAACAGCGTGGGATTTCGCTACGGCCAGCACTTCACCAACCCGAACAACCCCGACGACTTCAGCAAGCGCATCTACAGCTTTACCCACGCCAGCGGCTACCAATACGGCAGCAACTATCTGAACCTCGATGTGTTTCTGTCCGACAGCCGCGACCCGCGCAAGGGCACCGACCATGGCGGCAGTGAGGTTTACGCGGTGTACCGGCACCAGCTGTACGCGTCACGGGTATTCGATGTGCCGCTCGGCACCGGGCTGATCAAGGATTACGCCCTGACCCTGGGCTTTGACGCCAACCGCAACAACAACCTCGCCTCAGCCAAAAAGCGCGCACTGGTGATCGGCCCGACATTGAAGTTCAACACCGTCGGCGTACTGGATTTGAGCCTGATGTACTACAAGGAAAGGAACCACACCGGCATCCCCGGCGCGCAAGAGTCGAACCACACGTTTGACGACACCTACATGCTCAACCTGACGTGGATGCGCCCGTTCAACATCGCCAACCACGCGGCGAAATTCCAGGGGTTTGTCAATTATGTCGGGGAAAAAGGCGAGGACTACCATGGCCGTGACACCGCGCCGGAAACGCTGATGCGCAGCGCGCTGATGGTGGCGGTGCGGCCGGGTAAAAGCGTGAAGCCGAACCTGTATCTGGGGGTGGGTTATGAGTACTGGCATAACAAGTTCGGCGTGGACGGTGGCCGGGGTACCCGGACGTCAACGCCTACGCTGAATATGGAAGTGACCTTCTAAAAGTCGCCACTCAATCAGCTGAAGAACTGGGTCAACTGTGGGAGCTGGCTTGCCTGCGATGCAGGCACCTCGGTTTATCAGCCACACCGCGGCGATGCGATCGCAGGCAAGCCAGCTCCCACATCAGATCAGGCGTTTGCGAGCTCCGGATTGTCCGTCTTCGGCCGCGCCAACCAGTAACCCAGCACCGCCAACGGCGCCGTCGCCAGCATCACGATCACGGTAATCAGCAGCGGCTGATCAATCATCGACGACACCAGCAGGCTGCTGAGAAAGCACAGCCCCAGTTGCAAGGTGTTTTGCAGTGCCGCCGCCTTGCCGGAATTTTCCGCAAAGGGCATCAGCGCATTCGCCACCACAATGGGGTAGCTCGCACCGTTGACCAGTGCCATCAGGCAGAACGGGATCAGCAAAGTGGTCAAGGTCGGCACCGTCAACGTGGCGACCAGGTACAACGCCACCATGCTGATGCAATAAGCCACCAGCAACCAAGGCAACAGGGTTTTGCCCTGGTAATGCTGCAAGGCGCTACGGCAGCTGTAGCCACCGACCAGAAAGGCCAAGGTCGGCAGCACATAGCTCAAGCCAATGTCATTCGGGCTGTAGCCCATATCGCCGAGGATGAAGGGCGAAGCCGTCAGCCAGGCGAAGAAACTGGCCGAACAGGCGGCGAAGATCATCACGTTGCCGGTGAACACGCGGGAGGTCAGCAACTGCCCATAACCGAGGCGCGAAGGTTCGCCCTCCTCTGCCCGACGTTTCGGCATCTTGCGCAGGAACAACGTCGGCAGCAGCAACAGCAGCGACACGCCCAGCAACACCGCGAAGATCGCCTGCCAGCCGAAGTGATTCAACACCATGGCGCCCAGCAACGGCGCCAGGGCCGGTGACAGCGACATCAGCGGCATGATGCTGGCGAACACACGGTGCGCCTTGACGGCCGGGTAGCGGTCGATCACCAGCGCCTGCCAACTCACCGCTGCGGAACACACACCAATCGCCTGGATAAAACGCAACACCAACAATTGCGGCGCCGTTTCGACCCAGAACATGCCCGCGCACCCCAGCACAAACAGGCTCAGGCCCGTCAGCAGGATCGGCTTGCGCCCCAGGCGGTCGGACAACGGCCCCCACAACAGCTGCCCCACCGCAAACCCGGCGAGGAAAATACTCAAGCTGGCGCCCACGGCACCTGGGCTTATGTGTAATTGCTCGCCCATGGCGCCGAACGCCGGCAAGTACATGTCCATGGCGAGATAACCGAGCATGCTCAGCCCCGCCAGATACCAAGTGAAACCAAAAGAATTTTTCATTGAAGCCTTGCTGAACCTGCCATCAAACTATTTGCTGACTGGCGCCCATTATGAAGCTGACAGTTTGTGTGTGAAGCGATAATAATTGGATACTCTTATCAATTTTTTTGAAGGCAGCCGCCATGTGGTCCGAATACTCGCTGGATGTCGTCGATGCCGTGGCACGCCATGGCAGCTTCAGCGCCGCCGCTCAGGAGCTGCACCGCGTGCCTTCCGCCATCAGCTACACGGTGCGCCAGCTTGAGGAATGGCTGGCGGTGCCGCTGTTTGTGCGCCGCCATCGCGACGTGGAGCTGACCCCCGCCGGGCGCCTGTTTATCGACGAAGCCCGTGGCGTGATGAAAAAAATGCTCGGCACCCGGCGTTTGTGCCAGCAGGTGGCGAATGGCTGGAGCGGCCAATTGAAGGTGGCCGTGGACTCCATCGTCAAGCCCCAGCGTTGCCGGCAACTGGTGCTGGACTTCTACCGGCGCTTTCCCGAGGTGGAATTGCTGCTGGAATACGAGGTGTACAACGGCGTGTGGGACGCCCTCGCCGACGACCGTACCGATATCGTCATCGGCGCCACCAGTGCGGTGCCGGTGGCCAGCCACTTCACGTTTCGCGACATGGGCCTGCTGAACTGGCTGTGTGTGGTCAGCGCCCAGCATCCATTGGCGGCGATGGACGGCTTGCTCAGTGACGATCAACTGCGCCCGTTCGCGTCGCTGTGCATGACCGACACTTCACGCAACCTGCCCAAGCGCGACACCTGGACCCTGGATAACCAACGCCGGCTGGTGGTGCCCAACTGGTCCTCGGCGATTGATTGCTTGCGCGATGGCCTGTGCGTCGGCATGGCGCCGGCGCATCAAGTGTTGCCGTGGATCGAACGCGGCGAGCTGGTGGCGCTGCAATTGAGCCGACCGTTCCCAGCCAGCCCGTCGTGCGTGGCGTGGGCGCAGAGCAAGCTGTCGCCGGCAATGAGTTGGTTGCTGGAGTACCTGGGCGACACCGAAACCATGAATCAAGAATGGCTGAATGGCCCAGATCTCTGAACGTCACGCCGTTCAAATGTGGGCTTGTGTGGGAGCTGGCTTGCCTGCGATGCAGGCGCCGCGGTCTTAATGTCAGACCGAGGTGATGCTATCGCAGGCAAGCCAGCGCCCACATTTTGATCGGGCTTCAATCCAATAAGCGGGTGATGGCCCTTACGATCATCTCCACTTCTTTTGCCTCCAGCGTCAGCGGCGGCAGCAATCGGATGATCTTGCCCCGCGTCACGTTAATCAGCAGCCCATGCTCGTGCGCCGCACGCTGTGCCAAGTCGCGATACGGGCGGGCCAGTTCGATACCAATCATCAAGCCCTGCCCGCGAATCGCCAGCACCTGCGAGTGTTCACTCAACTCCACCCGCAACCGCGCCAGCAGCCGTTCACCCTGGTGCGCGGCGTTCTGCAGCAAGCCCTGCTCTTCAATAATATCCAGCACCGTGCAACCCACACGGCAGGCCAACGGGTTGCCGCCGAACGTGCTGCCGTGACTGCCGGGGGTGAACAGCTGGGCCACGGCGGCCTTGGCCAGGCAGGCGCCGATGGGCACGCCGTTGCCGAGGCCTTTGGCCAGGGTCATCACGTCCGGGGTGATGCCTTCATGCTGAAACGCAAACCAGACGCCAGTGCGGCCGATGCCGGTCTGGATTTCATCCAGCATCATCAGCCAGCCGTGGCGCGTGCAGTGATCGCGCAGGGCTTTGAGGTAGCCGGGCGGCGCAGGTAACACGCCACTTTCGCCCTGGATCGGTTCCAGCAGCACGGCCGCAATGCGCGTACCGAATTGTTCAGCGATGACGTCCAGCGCCGCCAGGTCGCCAAACCCGACCTTGAGAAAATCCCCCGGCAAACGCTGGAAGCCCAGGCGCACCGAGGGGCCATCGCTGGCCGCCATGGTGCCGAGGGTGCGCCCGTGAAAAGCGTTTTCCATCACCACCACCAACGGTTCTTCAATACCTTTTTTCCAGCCATGCAGCCGTGCCAGTTTCAGCGCCGTCTCGTTGGCTTCGGCGCCGGAGTTGTTGAAGAAGGCGCGGTCCAGGCCCGACAACTGTGTAAGGCGCTGGGCCAGGCGCTGCTGCCAATCAATGCTGTAGAGGTTGGACGTGTGCAGCAGCAGGCCCGCCTGCTCACTGATCGCCGCCACCAGCCTTGGGTGGGAGTGCCCGACATTGGTCACCGCCACACCCGCTACCGCGTCGAGGTATTCACGGCCCTGCTGGTCCCAGAGGCGCGTGCCCAAGCCTCGGGTGAAGCTCAGGGCCAAAGGTTGATACGTGGTCATCAGGCAGGCGGCGGTCATGGTGGCAGGCTCCAGTGCATCGTTGGGATGGGGGCAGTATCGTTAGCCACCTGAGCTGGATAAACTGCGCATTCCTGCAATGACTTTAAACCAAGGCTTGATAATGGATTTGTTCCAGGCAATGTCGGTGTACGTGCAAGTGGTGGAGACCGGCAGCATGACGGCTGCCGCGCAGGAATGCGGGATGTCGACCACCATGGTCGGCAATCACTTGCGCGCGCTGGAGCAACGCCTGGGCGTCAGCCTGCTCAAGCGCACCACGCGCAAGCAGAGCCTCACCGAGTTTGGTGAGCAGTACTACCAGCGTTGCCTGGAAGTGCTGGGGCTGGTGGCCGACTCCGAGTTACTGGCGGAGCAGATCCACAGCGGAACCCCCAAAGGCAGCCTGCGTATCACCGCACCGCCGGTGTTTGGCACCGAACGCCTCGCACCGGCCCTGAGCGAATTTTCCCAGCGCTACCCACTGATCGACCTGCACGTGATGCTGAGCAATGAGCGGATGAACTTGGTCGACAGCGGGTTCGACGTGGCGATCCGCCTCGGCGAACTGGAAACCTCCAGCCTGATCGCCAGGCCCATGCAGGCCTACACCCTGACCCTCTGCGCATCACCTGCGTACCTGGCGCGACGTGGCACGCCTTCGAAACCCGATGACCTGCGGCAGCACGACTGCCTGGCGTTCGCCTACCCTGCGACCGACAACTGGCGCGACACCGACAAGCTCTGGCGCATGACCGGGGAGGAAGGCGAGGTGGAGGTTCCGGTGGCCGGCTCATTGACCATCAACAGCTCGCAAGGCTTGCGCCAGGCAGCCGTCAACGGCATGGGCATCATCATGCTGGCCGATGCCCTGGTGCAACCGGACCTGGAGAGCGGCAAGCTGGTGGCCTTGCTGACCACCTATCAACTGTCAAGCCGCCCCATGCACCTGCTCTACCGCCAAGACCGTTATCGCTTGCCCAAGCTGCGCGCTTTTGTGGATTTCGCCATGGAGAAGTGGGCGCGCTAGAAGCCCACACCCAACTCGCGCAGGCGCGCCGCTGTACGTTCGGCCGACACATGGTGAATCCCCTGCCAACCGAGGGCGACCGCCGCCTCGATATTGCCGGCGACATCATCGATAAACACCACTTCACTGGCCTGGATATCCGGCAGATGGGCACGCACCTGGCTTAGGCTCGCGTGATAGATCGCCGCATCCGGCTTGATCAGCTTCAGCTCGCCCGACACCACGATGTCGCGAAAACGCTGCAGGAACGGATAGTTGGCCAGCGCATAGGGGAAGGTTTCAGCGGACCAGTTGGTGAGCCCGAACAGCGGCATATCGGCCGCATGCAACGCTTCGAGGATCGCCACGCCTTCCGGCAATGAGCCGCGCAGCATCTCGTGCCAGCGATCGTAATAGGCCTGGATCAAGGGTTGATGTTGCGGGTATTGCTCAATCAGGTGGCGCGTGCCTTCGGCCAGGCGGCGGCCGGCGTCCTGCTCGGTGTTCCAGGCCTGGGTGCAAATGGTGTCGAGAAAGTGTTGCCGCTCAAGATCGTCGGCAATCAGCTTGCGGTACAGGTGGTGCGGGTTCCAGTCGAACAGGACACCGCCGAAATCAAAAACTACTGCACGAATCGTCATCAGATCCTCCGTTAGCGTGGCTTGATAGCCGGTGGAGTCTGGCAGATTGTGAGGGCGGGTGGGAGGGTTCCCAAAAGGAAGGCGTGACGCAAACAAATGTGGGAGCTGGCTTGCCTGCGATAGCAACACTGCGGTGTGACTGACACACCGTGGTGTTGCTATCGCAGGCAAGCCAGCTCCCACATAAACAGCTCTTACATTTTTAGAGCGTGTTTCAGGCGTGGATCAGACCATTGATCTTAACGGTCGGGTTCACATCCGCTTCGTAATCAACACCGTCGATTTCAAAACCGAACAACCGCAGGAACTCAGCCTTGTAACCGGCAAAATCGCTGATCTCGTTAACGTTGTCGTCAGTCACCTGGTTCCACAGCGCCGCCACGGCGTCCTGGACTTTCGGCTCCAGCTCAGCCAGGTCGGCACGCAGGCGGCCGTCGGCATCAAGCTTGGGCTCTTTGCCGTACAGGCTGTCCTTGAACAGGCCGTAGACCTGCTCGATGCAACCTTCGTGAGTGCCCTGCTCTTTCATCACTTTGAACAGCAGCGACAAGTACAGCGGCATGATCGGGATGGCCGAGCTGGCCTGGGTGACGACGGCCTTGAGCACCGACACACGGGCGTCGCCCTTGAGTGCGGCGAGGTTGTCGCGCAGGGTCAGGACTTTTTTGTCCAGGTCTTTCTTGGCTTCGCCGATGGAGCCGTTCCAGTAGATGTCCTGTGTCAGCTTTTCACCGAGGTAGGTGAACGCGGTGGTCTTGGCGCCTTCGGCCAGTACGTCGGCGTCACGCAGGGCATCGATCCACAGCTGCCAGTCTTCGCCGCCCATGACTTTCACGGTGCCGTCGATTTCTTCCTGGGTGGCAGGCTCAAGCGTGGTGTCGACCACAACGCCTTTGTCGGTGTTGATACCGCGCAGGGTCACGGCCTTGCCGATCGGCTTGAGGGTGGAGGTGTGCACCACGCCTTGCGGGTCGGTACGGCGTGGCGCGGCCAGGCTGTAAACGACCAGGTCGATCTTGCCCAGGTCTTTCTTGATGGTTTCGATGGTCAGGCGCTTGATCTCGTCGGAGAACGCGTCGCCGTTGATGCTCTTGGCGTACAGGCCTTTTTCAACCGCAAACTTCTCGAACGCCGCGCTGTTGTACCAGCCGGCGGAGCTCAGTTTGCCTTCTTCGCCTTCTTTCTCAAAAAACACACCCAGGGTGTCGGCGCCGCAGCCAAACGCTGCACTGATGCGCGCGGCCAGGCCGTAACCGGTGGAGGCGCCGAGGACCAGCACCTTCTTCGGGCCGCCTTCGATAACGCCATTCTTGGTTACGTAGTCGATCTGTTCCTTGACGTTCGCTTCACAGCCAACAGGGTGAGCGGTCACACAGATAAAGCCACGAACCCGCGGTTTGATGATCATAAAATTTCTGCCTCTTCCAAGGTGCCGAAGGCCAATGGTGGCCGTTCAACTTAATCGTACCGGTCTATGACGCCCGAAAAACCGAAGCGTCACGATAGTCGTAAATCTTCTGTTTACAAAATCCAATCGGCGCAGCGCTTTTTGGCGCATGCCTGCTACCGTTCACACACCTACCGAGCTTCCTGCGCAGAATTCTGAGCCCGACCCTAAATATGAAGATTTGTTCAACTTATTCACAATTTAGTAATATTTAAAACGCCTATTCGTCGCTGAACCCCTTATCATGGCAGGGTTGTATCTACATGTTTCTACCCCCCACCACTCGCAGCCACGGATCCGGACCTGTCGAATGGCGTCCAGCTGGAGCTGAGTTTCATGAGCAAGTCTGCCTTACGCAAAAAAACAGTGTCGGTCGCCTGGGTCATTGGCGTCCTGCTGATTATTTGCCTCTTTCCCCTGACCACCGCGGTATTCCTCGGCCTGGTGCTGGTGTGCGGTGTCTACGATTTCCTGCGTAACGGCCTCTATGACGCCAACACCATCAAGAAGTACTTCATCGGCAGTGGCCGCAACACCTGGATATTGGCACCGTTCAACACCCTGTTTGACCTGTTGAGCCTGCGCAACCGCCATGTCTACACCATGCGCGACCTGCCACCCGCCTGGCGTGAAGACCTGCAGCAGGTCATCGACGATGCCATGGCCAACAAAGATGAAATCATCAGTTACCTGGACGAGCGCATGGCCGAGAAGAAGCGCGGCATGTTGTTCTTCCAGTGGTACGGCCGCCCAATCGAAACCACCTTGGACATCCCGCAACTGCGCAAGAAACTGCCGTTTGTGAAGACCATCGGCGTCTCGGTGTTCAACGAAAACCGCTCGACCTCCTTCCACTTCGGCCCGCTGCGCATGATGTTCCGTGTGCTCTACAACATGGCGCCGGCGCCTCACCACGACGGTGTCTTTATCCAGGTGGGCAAGCACAAGCACTACTGGCACGACGACCCGCTGTTTATCTTCGATGACACGCTGATGCACGCGTCCTTCAACAAAAACGACGCAAAACGTTACTGCCTGTTCATTGATATTGTGCGGCCAACCTTGTTGCCCTCCGTGCTCAACGCCGTGATCGCGGGTTTTGCCGGGCTGGTGTTTACCCTGCGTCGGGTTTTCTACAAAAACTGGAAGCTGATTCAGTAAGTTCTGCGGCATGATGGTGCTGGACGGTGTTTGCGCCCTGCCTGAGAGGCGGCCAAACTACAGTCTCGTGCGACCGAATTCGGCGCTCACCATTTTCAAGCCATCGCCGCCCTGTGCGGGTGCGGTGGCTGCGCCTTCAAGGAATCAGAATGCCCCAACGTCAAGTCATCAATGCCTCCGTCAGCCCCAAGGGCAGCCTCGAAACCCTGTCCCAACGTGAAGTTCAGCAACTGAGTGAAGCCGGCACCGGCAGCATCTACACCCTGTTCCGCCAATGCGCCCTGGCCATCCTCAACACCGGCGCGCATATCGACAACGCCAAGACCATCCTCGACGCCTATCAAGACTTTGAAGTGCGTATCCACCAGCAGGACCGTGGCGTGCGCCTGGAACTGTTGAACGCGCCGGCCGACGCCTTCGTCGATGGCGAAATGATCGCCAGCACCCGCGAGATGCTGTTCAGCGCCCTGCGCGACATCGTCTACACCGAGAATGAGCTGGGCAGCCAGCGCATCGACCTGAGCGACTCCCAAGGCATCACCGACTACGTGTTCCACCTGCTGCGCAACGCCCGTACGTTGCGCCCGGGTGTCGAGCCGAAAATCGTGGTGTGCTGGGGCGGGCACTCGATCAACACCGAAGAATACAAATACACCAAGAAAGTCGGCCACGAACTGGGCCTGCGCAGCCTCGACGTGTGCACCGGTTGCGGCCCTGGCGTGATGAAAGGCCCGATGAAGGGTGCGACCATTTCCCACGCCAAACAGCGTATTACCGGCGGGCGCTACCTGGGCCTGACCGAGCCGGGCATCATCGCGGCCGAAGCGCCGAACCCGATCGTTAACGAACTGGTGATCCTGCCCGACATCGAAAAACGCCTGGAAGCCTTCGTGCGCGTCGGCCACGGCATCATCATCTTCCCGGGCGGCGCCGGCACGGCCGAAGAGTTCCTGTACCTGCTGGGCATCCTGATGCACCCGGACAACCGCGACGTGCCGTTCCCGGTCATCCTCACCGGGCCGAAACACGCCGCGCCGTACCTGCAACAACTGCACGCGTTCGTCGGTGCCACCCTCGGCGAGGCGGCGCAGGCGCACTACCAGATCATCATCGACGACCCGGCTGAAGTCGCTCGCCAGATGACCGTAGGGCTCAAGACCGTAAAGCAGTTCCGCCGCGAGCGCAACGACGCGTTCCACTTCAACTGGCTGCTGAAGATCGACGAAGGCTTTCAGCGCCCGTTCGACCCGACCCACGAAAACATGGCCAGCCTGCAACTGAGCCATGCCCTACCGCCCCATGAACTCGCCGCCAACCTGCGCCGTGCGTTCTCGGGGATCGTGGCGGGCAACGTCAAGGACAAGGGCATTCGCCTGATCGAGCAACACGGCCCGTACGAAATCCACGGCGACCCGGCGATCATGAAACCACTGGACGAGCTGCTGCAGGCGTTTGTCGCCCAGCACCGCATGAAGTTGCCGGGTGGCGCGGCGTATGTGCCGTGTTACCGAGTGGTGCAATAACTAGCGTTGCACCGCCACACATTTGATTTCCACCAGCAACCCGGGGTGTGCCAGTTCGGACACCCCGATGGTCGTCCAGGCGCAATGGCCACGTGGGAACAGGCGGTTTTTCACCTCGCGAAAAACCGCCATGTGCTGGCTCATGTTGACGTGATACGTGGTCATGTCGACCACGTCTTCAAAACCACAACCGCCCTCCTCCAATACCTGCAGCAGGTTCTGCCAGGCGGCGATGAATTGCGCCTCGGGATCTTCTATCACCGCCAGTTCCAGTGTGCGGCCGACCTGCCCTGCGCAGTACAAGGTGTTGCCAACTTTAACGGCGGGCACGTAGCCAGCACGCTCAACGATGGGTTGCATGGCAGCGGGGATGATGAGGCGGCGGCGTTCAGTCATAGCTTGTATCTCTTTGGGGCTGAGGCAGGCGTGCGAGAGCAGACAGTTCGAACTAGGGTTTTACCTGTTCCCACTTACCAGCAGAGCAACCTATGGACCAACGGATCTTGTCCTTCATCAATCCTTACCTTAGGGTAAGGAATATCACGATGGAGATCTTCGCTATGGCCACCGCAACATTGACCTCAAAAGGGCAAATCACCATACCTGTCCAAGTCCGGACAGCACTCGGCCTGGAAACGGGCGATCGGGTTGAATTCGTCGAAACGGAAGATGGCAAATTTTCGATCATCGCGGCGAGCAAAACCGTGCAGGACCTCAAAGGGTTGATCCGCAAGCCCGCCCACGCCGTATCGATTGAAGACATGAACCACGCCATCGCGGCGCAAGGAGCAAAAGCCGGATGATCGGGCTGGATACCAACGTACTGGTGCGCTATGTCACCCAGGATGATCCCATTCAATCACCCAAGGCATCGGCGCTGATCGAATCGCTCACCACGCTGTCACCGGGCTTTGTGAGCCTGGTGTCCGTGCTGGAACTGGTCTGGGTTTTACAAAGCTGCTACCAGTCGGCCAAGAGTGATGTGGTGAACGTTTTGGAAACGCTGTTGCGCACGCGTGAATTGACCGTCGAACATGCTGAAATCATCTGGCAGGCCCTGCGACGATTCACGGCAGGCAAAGCCGATTTCGCCGACTACCTGATAGAACGCTGCGCCCATGCGGCAGGCTGTGAATACACCGCCACCTTTGACCTCAACGCAGCCAAGGCCACCGGAATGAAACGGCTGGCCTGAGCCATGGCATTGCGACGACGTTCAGGCTTTGGTAAAAACCGCGTTCAACCTTGATCGAGAGACAGACTCACGTGCGCACGCTTCTTCTCGCTACCTTGAGCATGGCCTGCACCCTGGCCAGCGCCGACACCATCACCTGGCCGGATCTGCCGCAGAGTTGCTTCGTCAGCGGCCGCTCAGCCACCAGCACGGATGTCGACACAGGCTGTGCGGCGTTTCTGATCAATGTGCAAGGCAAGGCGGCGGGTACGCCGATCAAGCTGGATATCCCCCAGTATGCGATGCATGTGGACGAAGCCACCGGCAAAGAAACGCCTGTGATCATCATCCAGGCGGAAGAGAACGGCGAGGTCAAGGCGGTCGGCTACAAGGAATTGGGCACCGATCAGCTCGGTGCCGCGTTGCTGCGGGAGGTTCGGCTTCTAGGCACCCAGAAGCCGATCTAGACGTTATTTGGTCTGGGCTCAGCGAACCCAGCCACCGCCCTGCCAGTGGTAACCATCATTGCGCTGCACCCAATGCGGGTGCACATAACGATAGCCTTCGCGCACTTGCTCCCAATGGCCGTGCACCGCGACGTATCGCCCGCCTTCCCAACGCCAGTAACCGCGTGACCAGACATAGCCGTAGCGCGTAGCCGGTTCGACTTCGATCACCTGCACCGGCGGCGGTTGCGGCGCAACGACTTCGACATACTCACGTTGTACCGGCCTGCGGTCATGCACAACGCGCTCTTGCACACACCCGGACGCCGCGACGACTACCGCCGCCAATGCCGCATAACGTAGCCACATACAAAACCCTCGGGCGCTGACGCCCAACACCTGCACCGTAAAAAATGCCCCCTTGTTTCAGCCGCGCTCCTGCTTAGGCTTGGGTTCTTTTTTAACAGGTGATGTCTGTCAGCTTGCTGAACCCGCAGGCCTCAAGAGGCACATGCGACGGTCGGTCGTTTCAGGCGCGCCGACGAACATCGGTTACACCCGCCCGCACTCATGCAACACACGCGATTGCACACAACTCAGACGCCGCGACAACTGCCGCCACCAATCCTGCATAACGTAGCCACATACAAAACCCTCGGGCCCCGACGCCCAACGCCTACACCCATCAAAAATGCCCCCTTGTTTGAGCCGCGCTCCTGCTTAGGCTTGGGTTCTTTTTTAGCAGGTGATATCTGTCGGGTTGCTGAACCTGCTGGCCTCAGGAGGCACACGCGACGGTCGGTCGTTTCAGGCGCACCAGCAGCAACCCCGCAACCACCACAGCAATGCCGGCGTAGGTCGACCCGGCGATCACATCGCCAAACATCAGCGCCGCCCACACCAACGTTACCGGCGGCTCCAGATAGACCAGCGCCGCAACATGGGTAGCCGTCATCACCCGTAACAACATCCACAGGCTCAAGTAGGCGACGAACGTAGAGAACAGCGTCAGCCAGACAATCGAGATCAACACGTCAGGGTCGTGGGGAATACTCAGCGTGTCGGTGTAAAGCACCGCAGCGGTAAAGCCGACCAGGGTCAGCAGCGACTGGATAAACAGCGGCAACACCAAGCCTGCGTCCTGGCGGTGCACGGTGCGGCGCTCATACAAGGTCGCCAGTGTCAGCCCCAACGCCGAGGCCAGTGGCAACAGGTACATGACCAGGCCGACGCTTTGGCCGCCGCTGCCATACTGCCCGGCAATCACGATCGAAACCCCGCCGAAGCTAATCAACAGCCCGAGCCACTGCCAGCCACCGCTGCGCTCCGCCGCGCTGCCGGTCGACAGTGCCGCTGTCATCAACGGCTGCAGCGCCGCAATGATCGCAGCAATGCCCGGCGGCAAGCCATTCTGGATCGCCACGTACAGGCAACTCAGGTACAGGAACTGCGACAGAAAGCCGATCACGGCGTAATGGCGAACCTGAGCCCATGAAACCTTCAACAACCTCACATTCAAAAACAGCCCCAGGCACACCGAGACCAACAGGAAGCGCCAGAACAGCAGGTTGAACGCCCCGCCGCCTTGGGTACCCAACTTGGCGCCGATATAGCCGGAGCTCCACGACAGAACAAACGCCACCTGCAACAGCAGCCGCTTTAAGGTTGATCGCGTCATGAAGCCTCCCGTCAGTGCACATTGACGCAAAGGCTAAGGGCCGCGCATGCTTCTGTATATTTGAATTAACAGCACTACTAATCCGTAATAGTGGAATCATGGCCAAACAACTGAATATCGATCTGCTGCGTACCTTCCATGCAGTCGCGCGCTTTCGGCGCTTCAACGAGGCGGCCGAGCATGTGCACCGCAGCGCGTCGACCGTGACCACACAGATTCAAAAGCTCGAAGACCAAATTGGCCAGCGCCTGTTCAGCCGCAGCAACCAAGGCGTTGAACTGACCCTGTACGGCCAGAAGCTTCTGGGCGAAACCACCGAGTTTCTCAAGAGCCACGACAGCCTGCTGATCGCGCTGATGCCACAGCGCATGCAGGGCAAGATTCGCCTGGGCATTCCCGACACCTACGCTCCGGCGTTCATGCAGGCGCTCCTGCCCCGTTTGATCGCCGACAACCCGCTGCTGGAGCTGGAAGTCGAAGCGCGCACCAGCGGTGAACTGCTGAATAGGTTTATGGCCAACCAGCTCGACCTGGCCATCACCGTCAGCGCACAACCGCTGGCCCAGGGCGAACGCCTGGGGCCGGTGCAGCCGCTGTGGGTGGCGGCCGAGGGCTTCCGTTGCGCGCCGAATGCGGCGCTGCCGATCACCGTGCCGGTGGCCGGCTGCCCGTACCGTGCGGCGGCGTTGCAGGCGCTGAAGGATCACGGGATTTACCACCGGGTATTGCTGGAGAGCCCCAACTCCACGGCGGTCGAGGCCTGTATCCGCAGCGGCGTGGCGGTCGGGTTGATCGAGGAAAGCCGCATGGGCACCGGCCTGACGCAAGTGATTGCAGGGTTCGAATTACCGCCCTTGCCGGTGCATCATCTGTACCTGCTGTGCGATAGCAGCAATGCACTGGCCCTGCATCTGTATGCGCAGGTTAAACAGGGTTTCCACATGTGAGCCCTCACGCCGGGCCGAAGCGCACCAGCACTGCCTCGACAAACCGCCGCAACTTGGCGGTGCGCTGCCGGTTGGCGGTGTAGACCAAGTGCATGGGGCGGCTGGGCGCCTCAAATGCCGGCAGCACCTGCACCAACTCGCCCTTGGCCAAGGCCGTGCGCAGAAAGTCTTCGGGGCCCAGCACGATGCCGAAGCCATCCAGTGCCGCCGACATCAACGCCCGGCTTTCATTGATCTGAAGGCGGCTGGCAACCTGCACCCTGTAAGGCGTCGCGCCTTGGTGAAAGACCCATTCGCAGTCCGCCGGGCGTGACCAGAAGGCGTAGCCCAGGCATTCATGCTGCGCAAGGTCCGCCGGACGCTGCGGCGTACCCCGCGCCGCCAGGTAAGCAGGCGCCGCGCACACCACCAGGCGATAAGGCGCCAGTGGCCGTGCCGTCAACCCGGTGGTGGCCAGCGGGCCGATGCGGAACGCCGCTTCATAGCCTTCTCCACCAAGTCGACGAAACGATCCGTCAGGTGCAGGTCGATTTCCACGTCCGGGTTGTCGCGCAAAAACGCGGTAATCAGTGGCATCAGGCTGTAGGAGCCGAAGGTGACCGGGGCGGTGACTCTCAGCTTGCCGCGCGGCGTGTCATTCATGATCTGGGCGAGCGAATCGGCAGCCTCGGCCTCCGTCAGAATATGTTTGCAGCGCTCGTAGTACGCCTGCCCCAACTCCGTCAGGCTTTGCCGACGCGTGGTGCGGTTGAGCAAACGCGCGCCCAACCGTTGCTCCAGCGCGGCCACATGCTTGGCCACCATTTGCGCAGACATATTCAAGCGCTCGGCGGCGCGGGCGTAGGAGCCCAACTCGGCGGCCATCACAAAGGCATTCATGCTTGAAAGACGGTCCATCATTCCCCACTCCCAGTAACGACACCCACACCAGAACGCTCATTTATCGCCAACTGGTTGCCAATCATCATAACCGCTCGACGACTGACGAGGAGCAAGACCATGAAGATCGGTGTGATTGGAGCAGGTTTTATCGGGCGTGCCGTGGCACAGCTGGCGCTGGCCGCCGGGCATGAAGTGATGTTGAGCAACTCCCGTGGCCCGCAGACCATGAGCAGCGTGCTCAGCGGCATACTCGGCGTGCAGGTGGGCAGTGCTGAAGACGCCGCCAAGTATGGCGACGTGGTGCTGGTGGCCATCCCCCTGGAGCATTACCGCAGCGTGCCCGCGCAATGGCTGGGAGGCAAAACGGTGATGGACGCCAACAATTACTACCCCGACCGCGATGGGCACATCGCCGTGCTGGACCGCTTTGAAACCACCACCAGCCGGCGGCTCGCCGAGCATCTACCGCACGCTCACGTGGTCAAAGTGTTCAATGCGATTTTTGCGCCCGACCTGACGCAACACGCCCGCCCCCACGGCGCGCCAGACCGCCGCGCACTGCCGGTGGCCGCCGATGACGCCGCAGCGAAGGCGCAAGTGATCAAGCTGCTCGACCAGCTCGGTTTCGATGCCGTGGACGCCGGCGGGCTGGATGAAAGCTGGCGTTTTGAACGGGCGAAACCTGCGTATTGCGTGCCGCTAGACCAAGCGGGTTTAACGGCGGCGCTGGCAGCCGCCGAACGCACGGTGGAACTGCCGCCGGTCGAACGCTCCCGCGCCTGAATACCACGCACAAAAAAGCCCGCTGACCGTTCCCGGTTCAGCGGGCTTTTTTACATCAGGCTTGGCTTACAGCGCCAAGTCAGACGCCGGCTTGCTCGGCTCAGCCGCAGGCTTGGCAGCCTCGGTGGCCTTTGGCGCGGCCATCTGCGGAATCGCAGGCGGTGGCGTCAGTTGCAGGATACCAGCGGTGTAGGCCCATTCCTTGGCAACAGCCTCAGGGCTGTCGTTCAGCTTGGTGCCGTAGCTCGGTACGATCTGGTGCAGTTTGGCCTGCCACTCAGGGGTCGCGACCTTGTCCTTGAACACTTTCTGCAGCACGGTCAGCATGATCGGAGCCGCGGTGGACGCGCCTGGCGATGCACCCAACAGGCCGGCGATGGTGTTGTCGGCGGAGCTGACCACTTCGGTGCCGAGTTTCAGGACGCCGCCCTGCTCTTCGTCACGCTTGATGATCTGCACGCGCTGACCGGCTTGCCACAGGCGCCAGTCGGATTGCTTGGCGTTCGGGAAGTACTCTTGCAGCGCCTTGAAGCGGTCGTCATCCGACAGCATCAGTTGGCCGGCGAGGTACTCAACCAGTGGGTATTCACGAATACCGACTTTGGTCATTGGCCAGATGTTGTGGGTGGTGGTGCTGGTCAGCAGGTCCAGGTACGAGCCTTCTTTGAGGAACTTGGTCGAGAAGGTCGCGAATGGGCCAAACAGAATGACACGCTTGCCATCCAGCACGCGGGTGTCCAGGTGCGGAACCGACATCGGTGGCGCGCCAACCGAAGCCTTACCGTAGGCCTTGGCCATGTGCTGCTCGGCGATGGCCGGGTTATCGGTCACCAGGAACGAACCGCCCACTGGGAAGCCCGCGTATTCCTTGGCTTCAGGAATGCCCGACTTTTGCAGCAAGTGCAGTGCACCGCCGCCGGCGCCGATGAACACGAACTTGGCGTCGGTTTCAGTCTTGGTGCCGTCTTTCAGGTTTTTGTAGCTCACACGCCACGAACCGTCGGCGTTCTTGGTGATGTCCTGCACTTCGCTCGACAGTTTCAAGTCAAACTTCGGCGTGGTTTGCAGGTGAGCGACGAACTGGCGGGTGATCTCGCCGAAGTTCACGTCGGTGCCGATCGGGCTCCAGGTGGCGGCGATCTTCTGCTTCGGATCACGGCCTTCCATCATCAGCGGAACCCATTTGGCGATCTGCGCCGGGTCTTCGGAGTACTGCATGCCAGCGAACAGCGGGCTCGCTTGCAGGGCTTCGTAGCGTTTTTTCAGGAACTTGATGTTGTCATCGCCCCACACAAAGCTCATGTGCGGTGTGGAGTTGATGAACGAACGTGGGTTCTTCAGCACGCCCTGCTGGACCTGCCAGGACCAGAACTGACGGGAAATCTGGAACGCTTCGTTGATCTCGACCGCTTTCGGGATTTCAACGGTGCCGTCCTTGTTTTCCGGGGTGTAGTTCAGCTCAGCCAGGGCCGAGTGACCGGTACCGGCGTTGTTCCAGCCGTTGGAGCTTTCTTCGGCCACGCCATCCAGGCGCTCGACCATCTCCATCGACCAGTCCGGCTGCAGCTCGTTGAGCCAAACACCCAGGGTCGCACTCATGATGCCGCCGCCGATCAGCAGCACATCGACTTTCTTTGCCTCTTCCGCGTGAACGGACGTGATCCCCATCGACAAAGCCAACCCCAGCAGGGCAGTGTTTACTTTTTTAAACATCAGTAGCACCTATGATAAAACGCCATCCGCCCTACCGCCCCTGAGCATGGGCAACCCTCCATCACGCTGCGTCAGGCAACGCACCGCGGGGTTTGCACATTCACGAGAGAGCCGCAGGGTGGGCACACAAGGCCGACGTATCGACCTCACTGTTTTTGTCCCTTCTGCGCTGACTTCTTATCATTATTGGCTTCAGCTACCTGGGCAACAGCCAACCGCCGGGACGTATACGGATGTACGCACCGGGGAAAGACTAGACCAAGACGGCGCGCAGAATATCACGGCATACAGCCAATATGCGCTGTTTGGCCAATTGACAGCTCTAAATCGCGGGTTTTAACCCGAGCGTGTCAAGCCTGGCAGGCGCGACGTGGCGTCACAGGCGGTGAGATGAAACTGAACTCTGCTGCAAAAGGCTGTTCTAGACACCTTCGCCGCTGCTTGCGTAGCATCGGCGGCTGTCCTTCGTGCAATCTTTCCAAACAGAGTTACCCATGACTATCCAGCAAACACCCGGGCACGTGCTACCAGCGCGCAGCGCCGCCAAAATGGAAGCTGCCATGGCCGTGGGCGCCTTCGCAATCGGCACCGGCGAATTCGCCATCATGGGTTTAATGCCCGACATCGCCCAGAATTTGAATTTGAGTGAACCGCAAGTCGGCCACGCCATCAGCGCCTACGCCCTGGGCGTGATGGTCGGCGCACCGCTGCTGGCCATCCTCGGCGCCAAGTTGCTGCGCAAACACATGCTGCTGTTGCTGATGGGCCTGTACGCCCTGGGCAACCTCGCCACCGCCTTCACCCCGACCTTCGGCTCGCTGATGGCCTTCCGCTTCATCAGCGGCCTGCCCCACGGCGCCTACTTCGGCATCGCCGCCGTCGTCGCCTCGAGCATGGTGCCCAACGACAAGCGAGCCGGCGCCGTCGCCCGCGTAATGATGGGCCTTACCCTCGCCATGCTGCTCGGCAACCCCATCGCCACCTTCCTCGGCCAACACCTGGGCTGGCGCTCGGCGTTCGCGCTGGTCAGCGCCATCGCCCTGTGCACCCTCTTCCTCGTCTGGCAATTCGTCCCCGACCGCCACGACGAACCGCGCAGCGACCCACGCAAAGAACTGCGCGCCTTCACCAAACCGCAGGTGTGGATGGCGCTGTCGATTGGCGCAATTGGCTTTGCCGGCATGTTCTGCGTGTTCAGCTACCTTGCCCCGACCATGCTCGAAGTGACCAAAGTCTCGCCACAATGGATCCCCTTCGGCCTCGCCGCGTTTGGCGTCGGCGGCATCATCGGCAACATCGCCGGCGGCAAACTGTTCGACCGCATGCAATTTCGCGCCGTGGGCTGGATTCTGGTGTGGTCGATAGCCGTGCTGCTGTTCTTCCCCTTTGCGGCATCGTCGCTATGGGGCGTGCTGCTGAGCATGGGCCTGGTCGGCACCATGGTGGCGTTGGCCGCACCGCTGCAAATCCGCCTGATGGACATCGCCCACGAAGCCCCAAGCCTGGCGGCGGCGTCGAACCACGCTGCGTTTAACCTGGCGAACGCGCTGGGGCCGTGGTTTGGTGGGATGGCGATTACGGCTGGGTATGGGTGGACGAGCACCGGCTACATTGGCGCCGCAACAGCGCTGGTCGGCCTGGGCATCTACCTGATTGCCCGCCGCATGAAAGGCGGCCACTGACACTTCTCAGAGCACTACAGTCCTAATGTGGGCACTCTAAATGTGGGAGCGGGCTTGCCCGCGATAGCGGTGGGTCAGCCAACAAATCAATGACTGCCCACCCGCTCACTCAATCATCATGCAACAACCCCGACCCATACTCCCCATAACTACTCCCCAAACCACTGCCGCCAAAACTCATCTTGGCCGCCTTGCTCGGGCTATGGTCCCCAAACGCCCGACATCCCCCCGAAAAACAAGGGTCACTGCTCCCGCCCGACGACCCCGTCGAACAAGCACCCAACAGCAACGTGCCAGCAATCATCACGACTTTAATCAGGTTCGAGATCATGTTTTCAGTTCCCTATGGGCTGGAGGCGCGGGGGTCCTCTCTTAAGTGGGAGCGTAGTCCTCAACGGTGCGGGGAATTATGAAACTTTGCTGGGTGACAGGATGGGTTCAGGTTGCCGCCTTGGAGTAAGGCGGCGGGGTTGGATGTCAGGCGGTGGCCGTGCTGGCGGCGGGCGCGACGTGCTCTTGGGCTCGGGCGACGAGTAAAGCGCTTAGGTCGATGAGTTGCTGGATGCCGAGGATGATGGCGCGGTGGGGGTCTTCGAGGTCGAAGGCCAGGGTGGCGGCCATTTGGTTGGCGGAATCGAGGTTTTCGGCGGCGTTGGCTAGGAGGGTTTCGGTGTCGATGTTGGGGCTGACGCGGAAAAGATTGCCGGGCGCGGGTTCAAAGATTGCATCGTCGTCAGATGGCGGCAGGTAATGATAAATAGCGCGCTGAGCCGCAGCGTGAAGCTTGGCATCAATGGGTTCAGCGTTTGAGGCATGAGGCGGATTAGGCGTGACCTTGTACATGGCGAAGCTCCTTTAGAATTCCAGGAACTACCAAACTCACTTCCACATGAGGGTGGCAGCTGTACGCAGGTGTGGAAGACCAGGGCTAAAGGACCCGGCGCACCGAAGTGCCCCGCGCACAGCCGCCATAAGCAATCATACAGACGTAAAAAAACGCCGGTAGGTGTTTATGGGCGATTGAGCGCCTTCAGCTTGGTCGGACTTCCACATCCGGCCGCTGGATTGGCAGCGGCTGGAGGAGGTTAGCTAGGGGTGGTCTGAGGGGCAAGCTGAGAAAAGCGTGGGAAGTTTCCCAGTGTATTTAGCCTGTTCCCGAGATCACTCCATACACTGTGAGTCGTCCCGATGATGGACTGGAACAACTAATCCTGTAGACCATGTATTACTTGCCTTACAGAGCCGGCATGAAAGCTGCGTACCACTTTTGTACCAACACTGCTCCATGCAGTGATGCCCTCCCCTCGCGATAGGCGGCAATCGACCAATAGCAGCCTCTCACCGACACTCCGTTTTAGGCGGTTCGACGCCTTTTCCAGTAATCGCTTACCATGGCTCACGGATTTTAATTTTTAATCATTAAATGGTACTAAGTAATGAAAAGGTTTATATCCAAGGCCCTCGCATTGACGTTGCTCTGTGCACTTTCAAATGGAGTGTCCGCTGAAACGCCTTCTCATCGGGACGCCAAAATTTTCGTCAATCAGGCACAGATCGGCCGAAACCTTCCCGGTATTGCACTATCGGTGGCAAAGCGGACGGTGACCTTTACAATTCTCGCCGGCAGGCTGGGACATGCGGATGCAGCTTCAGAGGTATCGAAAGAGATCAACGCACTACTGCCCAAGTATCAATCCAGGTGGGATGAAAACATCGCGCAAGCATATGAAAAGTCATTCTCTGATGAGGAGTTGGCTTCGCTCGCATCGGAAGGCCGATCATCAAAATACGCGGCGAAAGTCAGAGAGCAACAAGACAAGATCGGTATGGCGATGGAGTCAAGCTCCAAACCGATCCTGAGCGAAATGGTCTCCGAAGCCCTCAATGTTACGTTTTCCAAGCAATCCTTTGAATAAGTGTTCTGTCATTGAAACTATCGACGTGTCTTCCGTTTTCAATTGCAAACGACCGATAACTTCGCCCCCTTCACGACGGGCAGCAATCGACCCATGGCTGCCCTTCGGTACGAACGAAAGCGGCCAATAGGAGCCGCTGGACAGCCTTGCTGCCACTCGATAGCTTCGGCGCCCTAAGCCTTGGGGAGGCTTACCGTTTCGCCTCACGGAACAACTTATAAGGATGTGAGACATGATGCTATGTTTGGATGGCCAGTTTTCTGAACAAGAACTTTCCGAAAGTGACGAACTCGATCTACGGAACGTTTCGGCAAATATATGGCCGACGGTGCTCTCTCGGTGCAAAGCAAATGAACTACGCCTTTACAACCTTAAGCTTGCTTCACTTGAGGGAATTGATAGGTTAACTAATACACGGCGTTTGACGCTGGAACGGGCGAAAAAAATTGAAACACTGGAACCCGTTTCCGGACTGAGTGGTTTGACGTATCTGGCAGTTGGAGACTTTCCAAGGCTGCGGCAACTCGACGGCATTGAGAAGCTAAGCGAGCTGACAGAGCTGCGTCTGTCCGGTAGCCTGGGTGGGGGCTCACCTCTCCGCCTTGATTCCATCGAGCCTGTTACTCGTATCTCCAAGCTCACCAGACTTTCACTGGCCAATGCGAAGTTCGAGGTCGATGACATCACTAGCCTCGTTCGCTGTACCCATCTACGCCACTTGAGCTTGACGAACCAGTTTGATCGATCTCAGGTCGCGTTTCTCGCAAGCCGATTGAACAAGCAGCTCGCCGAGCCTCTAACTGCATACGTAAAAACACATCTGCGTTGTATGAAGTGCAGTAGTCTGACGTCTATGTTTACGGGACGAAGAATGCCTTTCCTTTGTCCAGCGTGTGATGCACCGCGATTTGAAAAGCTCACTCGCCAGTTCGAACAGATGATGCACGATGCATGACAACTTCATTTGCTAGACGGTTCTATTGCTCGTTTTGGACCATTCTTTACTTGCGCAAGATTGTCCGCTTCGGTCGATTGCTGCCAGTCAGGCGCAAAATCACAAGCTTTATCGGTGATGGATTGGAACTACTGAACCAAAGAGCCTTTAAAACAAAGGCCTACAGCTGATTTATCTTTATCTCGTACCATTTATGTACCATTGGACCCCATTCGGCCCATACCTCCGACCTGAATAGCCGCCATAGGCATCAGGCAGAGAACGGCCAACACCAGACAGACTATTAGAGATCAGTGCCGTTAGGCTGGTGTATCGAAACGATATACCAAGTCAGGAGGTCAGCAACGCCGAGCTAGCCTTCGTCGATGAAGACAACTTATATATCGCCCGATTATCAAGAGTCGAAAAAATAGGCCAAACGGATATAAATCTGGATATACGACCAAGTGCTACCGACCCGGCGCAAGACCAACAGTTATCGCATGCATCAAGCGCCCATATCACTGGACAGGCCATACTGGCAGTCGCAGAAGTGCTGCACCCTAGCGGTCCCATCAAGCTGCAAGTGTACTTGCAAGCTGACATCACAAAGAGCTGCCGACCGCGCAATGTGTACCTAACACATTACCGGTGCCTTGCCGCTCTTGATGCGTGTCTAGCGTCGCTGCTTTCAACCGTTGAAACGATAGAACGGCACAAAAGGAGTGTTGACGCTCGATTTGTGCCGGACGGCGGCGCTGATCCCGGTAGCTTCCTATATATCCAGTTCCTGCACGAACTGCCGTGCCCCCAGGTGGCGCAAATTCAGCAACGACGGTGGAACGGCGGGGACCAACAGAATGTTCTCGCGAATATTGCTCTCACCCAACTTATCGATGATGCTCTGTCTTATACCGGCATAACTCGACTCCAGCAGCTTGGCTTCGAACGTACTCACACTAATATTGCCCAGCAGCTCTTTTACCGGAAATTTCTGATTGAATATATCATCACCGACCCGGGTCGACGTCTTAAAGTAGACACTGCATACCGAAATTAGCGCCTCACCGTGCACCACACTGAGCTGCAAGTTAACAGACGATACAGCGTGGGGCAGGAGGCCTGGAGATGATATCGTCTCATTGAAATTAACATGAGTCTTTAAGCTATACAATTTCGACGAAGGACTGTCGACTGACTGCTCACTCAATAATTCAATACTCTCTTCAACCCGAATACGCTGGGGGCGTTCGAGGATCTTGTAGAACGTTTTCTCCAGCACTTCTTTCACGGTGATTTTATACACGAGTTGCGGTATAGCATAACTAACCGTTCCCGAATTTCTGACGCGCCAGAATAACTTCCCCAGTGAGTTTCTATAGAAGTCCAGCCACGCAGCCGGGTCGATAAACCGCGTGCCTTGATTTTTATCAGCTGCCAACTGGCACAACAGGTTTGAATTGGCGATATCTTCCAACACCGCGGGTGTCGGTGAGCGAAGGCGTCGCGGATAGCAAGTTACCCGAAATCACATAAACTTCGTCGGCAAGCAATTTCATGATAGTTCCTCCTTGAACTGATAGAACCTGAATAGCCCGCGAGCCGACGGTTAACGTCGGCCCGCGGGGTCATTTAGATTTCCAAGTCATCGATGAATTCTTCGGCGTTCTTGCCCAGCTTCTTGATGACAGATTGGCGAACCGTCGCATATACCGACTCATTGAGCACCGTCTGCTGCGCAGCCCGATACATCCACGCGGAGGTCTTACTCCAGCTCCAGAACAAGAAGCTGCCACGCTGTACCGTGGTACTGGCGTTGACGGTAGTCAGTACCATTACCACGTTTCCGTCCCTATCCTGCATCACAGGGAGGATCTGGAACGTGCCCACGCTGTCCCGAGTGCTGCTATTGTCGAACAGTTTCAACGGGGCCTGATTCTTCGGATTGTCTTCGAGTGACGAGAAGGTTTTTTCAGTCACCTTGTACACGGCGCTGTCAGCACCCACGACTGCAGCAATCACCTCAAGGACGACCTGGTCCATGGTGACATTGGTGTTACGCGGCTGATAGCTCTGATAATAAGAGCTAACACGCCCCCAGCCCAGGTTAGCAAGGCCATCGGTATAGAACTTGAACCACTCTTCCCGTTGCTTTTCCGGATTGAATTTTTTATCCGCAGCCAACTGCATCAGCAATGTACTATTTTGCACGTCATCGCGTGCTTGTTGACTCAGGCCGGTCACAAACGAAGTAATACTGCCGCGTACTACTGCCGCGCCTTCGTCCTCGGCATTCGCACGTGCAACCACACTGCGCGAACGGCTTTTTACTCCGGAAGCTTCGGGAATATCCAAGGATGCGACCCAGGCCAGCAGTTGATTATGATCAGTAATGGAACCCATGATGATACTCCTTGTAATTTCAAAGGTGAGATATAACGATTTTCACTGCACACAAAGCCTTCTATCGAGTCAGTCATTGATTAACAATGGTCTGCTGCTCAATGAAGAGGACTTTATTTTTTATAAACTAGACGCGCACGCTTCGCCCTGAGGCAGGAACTTAATTAACAGACAGGATCTGAAAGGCGGGGGTGTGTAAATACAGTTAATACGATATGCGCACATTTTTCCATTCCTTGGGAAAAACCATCTACTCGATATATAAATGCAGTGCGGAATCCTTCCGCTAACATGCCACGCCTGAGAGTTAAGACGGAAAACCTTGGAGTGTCAAGATCAAAAAATTTAACCTCCCAAGGTTCCTTGAGACGTTTTATATCCCGATTCGGAATAAGTAATTAGTAAAATATGCCTCAGTTAAAAAACGGAAATAATCAAAAGTACTTTCAAGCGGCACGATACTGATCACGACAAGAATATCGGAAGGACGTGTTCGGGAAATGTGGAAGCAGGATCGCAAAGCTGCAACGCCAACCGACCCAACTGACGCAGGAAATGTCGTTTAGTTGTTCCCCAATCTCTGGCACTCAAGAGCAGGGCCCGCGAATTCCACACACGGCAACGCCCCCGTTCAAAGTGGTGAATGGCGCGGAACACGCCTCCCCGACACCCAAGACCCATCCCTGATAAACTGCGCCCCATTCGTCTCGCTAACTCAGATCCCCAATGCCCTTACAAACCGCTCCCCTCTCCCGCCGTTTCTCCGTCGCCCCCATGATGGATTGGACCGACCGCCACTGCCGGTTCTTCCTGCGCCTGCTCTCCAAGCACGCCCTGCTCTACACCGAGATGGTCACCACGGGCGCGATCCTGCACGGCGACCACGACCGCTTCCTGCGCCACAACGAAGCCGAGCACCCGCTTGCGCTGCAGTTGGGTGGCAGTGTCCCCGCTGACCTAGCTGCCTGCGCGCGTATGGCTGAGGCTGCCGGTTACGATGAAGTGAACTTGAACGTTGGCTGCCCGAGTGACCGGGTGCAGAACAATATGATCGGCGCGATCCTGATGGCGCACCCTGCATTGGTGGCGGATTGCGTGAAGGCGATGCGTGATGCGGTGTCGATTCCGGTGACGGTGAAGCATCGTATTGGGATCAATGGGCGCGACAGTTATGCCGAGTTGTGTGATTTCGTCGGGACGGTGAGGGATGCCGGGTGCACCAGTTTTACGGTGCATGCGCGGATTGCGATTCTTGAGGGGTTGTCGCCGAAGGAGAATCGCGACATTCCGCCGTTGCGCTATGACGTGGCGGCGCAGTTGAAGCAGGATTTCCCGGAGTTGGAGATTGTGCTGAACGGTGGGATTAAGACGCTTGCGCAGTGCCAGGAGCATTTGCAGGTGTTTGATGGGGTGATGTTGGGGCGGGAGGCTTATCACAATCCGTATTTGCTGGCGGAGGTGGATCAGCGGTTGTTTGGGAGTTCGGCGCCGGTGGTTAGTCGGGCGGAAGCGTTGGCGCAGTTGCGGCCTTATATTGCGGAGCATTTGGCCAGTGGTGGGTCGATGCATCACATTACGCGGCATGTGTTGGGGTTGGGGACTGGGTTTCCGGGGGCTCGGAAATTTCGGCAGATGTTGTCCGTGGATATTCATAAGGCGAGTGATCCGTTGGCGTTGCTGGATCAGGCGGGGGAGTTGTTGGAGGGGCGGTGATTTAGCGGGTTGGGTGTCAGTTGGTTTATTGGGTGGCTGGGGTTGGCGGTTCCCCCAACTGATCGTTCCCATGCTCTGCGTGGGAATGCAGGGCGTGACGCTCCGCGTCACTATTGCGCTGGACTTGAGCCGTGCGCTGGTAGCGGGACGCGGAGCGTCCCAGGAGGCGTTACCACGCGGAGCGTGGGAACGATCGATATAAGGGGAACCTGTCGGCGGTTTTGGTCTCCTATTTAGCACCACGGCCGGTGATTCAAACGGCTGTTTTCAGGTTGTTGCCCTCGCAAACGATCGAACGCATTTGCGCCCTTGAGCGCCTGCCGGCGCTCGGGTAATGTCATCAGACCCACAGGACAGAGCACGCCCATGACTTCCAAGCTGGAACAACTCAAGCAATTCACCACCGTTGTAGCCGATACCGGCGATTTTTCTACCCTCGCCAAGCTCAAGCCGCAAGACGCCACCACTAACCCTTCCCTGCTGCTCAAGGCCGCTTCGATCCCAGGCTATGCCAAGCTGCTGGATGAGGCTGTGAAGGACTGCAATGGTGACGTGGGCCTGGCCAGCGACCGTTTTGCGGTGGCGGTCGGTCAAGAGATCCTTAAAGTCGTACCGGGCCGTATTTCCACTGAGGTGGATGCGCGTCTGTCGTTCGACGAAGCGGCCATTCTCAAGCGTGCGCACCGTCTGATCGACTTGTACGACAAAGCCGGCGTTGGCCGTGACCGTGTGCTGATCAAGATCGCCTCCACCTGGGAAGGCATCCGCGCGGCGGAGAAGCTGGAAAAAGAAGGCATTCAGACCAACCTGACGCTGCTGTTCTCGTTTGCCCAGGCTGTGGCCTGTGCCGAAGCTGGGGTGTTCCTGATTTCGCCGTTCGTGGGCCGTATCTACGATTGGTACAAAAAGGCCAACGGCAACGACTACACCGGTTCCGATGATCCAGGCGTGCAGTCGGTAACGCGCATCTACAACTACTACAAGGCCAATGGCTACAAGACCGTGGTGATGGGTGCGAGCTTCCGTAACCTCAACCAGATTGAAGAGTTGGCCGGATGTGATCGCCTGACCATCAGCCCGGACCTGCTGGAGAAGCTGGCGGCGGATGAAGGCAAGCTGGAGCGCAAGTTGGCGCCAGGCCATGCCGGTGAAGCGCGGGTGCATTTGACTGAAGCGCAGTTCCGTTGGGAATCCAACGAGGATGCGATGGCGACTGAGAAGCTGGCGGAGGGGATTCGTCAGTTTGCTCGGGACCAGGAGAAGCTTGAAGCGTTGTTGACTGCCAAGCTGTAAGGCAGTCGGCGACAAAAAGGGCGGCACCCTCGCGGGTGCCGCCCTTTTTTGTGCCTTTCGCTGGTCTCAAGCCGACCTCAGTAC
>NZ_JBJGXU010000027.1:0-78076 GCF_045447305.1 Pseudomonas sp. D47
CGGCTAGGCCACGAGCCATCCCACCATCAGCGACTTTCAACATAATCATGACGAGCCACATGATGCCTACGCTGAAGACCAGTGTTGAACTGCTGTTGTTAAGGGCGGTGAAAATCGGTTGGGTGGCTGCGAGCATTGTCATACCGACATCCTCCCAAAGCGCGAATATCCAGCTGAACCCCGCATACCCTTCAGGAGTTGCAGAGGCGCTCATACGGAACGCCTCTGAAACCAAGAACGTGCTGCTAGCACCAGTCTTACGACCCATAAACCGATCCACAGAAGGCACAACGTAAAACCGATGACTATCAGGTATTGAGCAAATGGGGCCACCAGCACATCGCCGGTTCGCTGCACTAGGTCGTACTGTTCCAAGACGCGTTTCCCGTACACACCAGGCATTAAAAACACCGCCACTATGTGGAGAAAACCAAAAGCAGGCCCTAGTACGATTCCGGTCCATCCGACCCACTTGGTGACCGCCGGCGCCCGCTCGTATACCGCGTCCAAAATTCCTGCGATTTTTTGTTTTGACATCCCCTCACCCTCATTTTTACTGGTCTTGGCTTCGGCAAGTTTTCAGCCTAAAGGGCGGCTCTTCCCTTCTCAATGCAACTCATTGCACTTACTACGATGCGTCAAATTTTTCCCGGCAAGCCCGCTATGTAACGCGCCTAACCGGCGCTTTACATAGCGGGCTAACTGGGTATCTATGATTTTGCGCAACACACACAACGCAACCCCAAACGATTGCGTCATCCACTGTGGCTCTCGTAAGCTGACCAAGCTCAAAACCGCCCTGCCCGGCCGCTCGTGCCCGTGTTATTCATGGGTGTAAGCAATGGCAGAGGGCTCCTGTCCTGCGTCATCGCAGACAGGGCCTTATCGATTACGCGTCGCGTCATCGCTCGCGCAACCGGCTTGGCCCCGACTAAATTATCGGGAACATCAACGACCAACAGAGGAGAAACGAAAACCTAACCAGGGTAGCCAAACCAACGATGGCAACCGCACCTGAACGGACAATCAGGAACCCGCTCGGAGACTCCGAGTAGGCGTGAACAGTCCCCGCCTGCACACCAGTGCAAAGGGGGGCGAACAGGCACACAACGAACCATCTTAGGATGGTGTGTCGCTGAACCGGAAACGGTCAGAAGTTCTTACACAACCAGAGAGCTTCTCATGAGCGAATTCGATGCGCAGATCATCGCTGCGCGCCTCAAGTCCGAGTCTAGGATTCGGAGAAAACCCCGAACTTATGCCCAACGGCGCTCGTTACTTGATAACTACAAGCACGAGCTGTTGCAGCTAGACGCAGTAGGTTGCAATGGAAGCGAGCTACAGCGCTGGATAGCCGAGAAAGGCATTACAGTCGAACGCTCGACCGTAAACCGCTGGCTACATCGGAACCGCCAGTATGGCTAAATTCGCCAAACCGGCGAAGCAAGCGGCGTCCGTGATGAAGCGACTGCAGGGCAGCCACATCAAATCGGTCAGCACCGTGCGGAACTATGAACAACGCCTAAAGCAGATCACTGTCCATCTCCAAGAGCACCGCTTGGGCAGCCTTCGTGATATGACTCCGACTCGTGCCCTCGAATATCTAAAACAACGTGCCGAAATCGTTGGCCAAAAGACGCTCGATATGGAGCGGCAAGCCCTGCAAGCGATGATGCAGCATGTCACTCATCAGCTCCCACCAGGTCTATCTCTGGCTGTCATCAAAAGCACCGCACCGGCAGCCCGAAAAGGAAAGGCGGGTCAGCCGACACTAGGTCGCCGATTGGCCGAGCAGTCGAGGTCATACACCCGTGAGCAAGTGACTCTCATCGCAGCTCGCCAGTCGCCACACAACGCCCTAGCAACCGAGATTTCCCATGCGTCAGGACTACGTGCCCATGAGTTACTAACGCTGCGCCGTATCCACCACAAAGCTCCAGATGCTCGCCCTGCGCATGGTTTGAAGTTTGCCGGTATTCGGGAAAACTCCATTGCTTACACTGTCTACGGTAAAGGGGGGCTTACCCGCGAGGTGCGCATTCCGATACACCTGGCCAGGCGCCTGGAAGCGACACGTCTACCAGAGGCACGTAGCGTTATAGATCGTGGTGTCCGCTACCAACAGTTCTACGAACTTGGCGGTGGTCAGCCCTGGAGCAAATCATTCGGTGCGGCTTCAAAATCAGCGCTTGGTTGGTCCAATGGAGCCCACGGGCTGCGTCACAGTTACGCCCAAGAACGCCTCAGTACAATGCAAAGTCATCTCACTCGTGAAGAAGCCAAGCGAGTCGTCTCTCAGGAGCTTGGGCACTTTCGTCCAGAAATTACCGAGGTCTATCTACGTTGAACATAAACATTTCCCCCGTATGGATCAGCAGCAGTTTGCTGTTCGTGATCGGTGCGCTTCTGATTGTGACCGGTGTACTCGTACTGCTATTAATCGAGAGCAAAAAGGCGAGAGCGCAGTTGGCGGCAACCCTAAATACCAGCGTGGCTCGGCAGAACGCCCGAATCCGGGAGCATCGCGCCGAAATCGAAGCAATCAACAAACAGTATCTGGGCAAGATGGCTGCGGCATCCAAGGATCATCATCACGAGCTGGAGAATCTAAGGGTCATTCTTTCCATCGCTGACCAAGATCTCGACGCGGCTCTAAAGGCCGCTTCTAAGGCTACCCAATAAGGCGCACACGTTGCCCAGGTCGACAGATCAAAGCATCAATAACTTCTTAAAGATTTGAAAGCAGTGGGATATCTGCCACCGTTAGCCCCCCCCCCGAGAGTCGAGCACTCTCGCGCTCTAAATGTGCAGTGACGGAGCCAGGCTCAAAGCGTTTTCCTAATGAAGTCGAATCCGATAGTGCCTCTTGCCGGCTGTGCATTAACACTCATTCACCCGCTTGGTTTTGCCGAATAGGCCGCGATTAATATTGATTAATAACAGATTACTATCCTCCGCAGAAATCTCTGCACGGCTGATTCCTTCTGGCCTAGCGGGCGATTTCCTTGCTAAGACCAGAGAGTGCTAGAACGGTATATACAGGGGTATCAGAACGGTATCAACGGGGTGCTAGAACGGTAGTCGGGAGTGCTGGAACGGCATGGCTCAGGGTGTTGGAACGGCATAATCGGGGGCGCTGGAACGGCATTCCCCAGACTGCTGGAGCAGCATAAGCAAGGGCGCTGGAACGGCATTCCCCAGACTGCTGGAGCGGCATAAGCAAGGGCGCTGGAACGGCTGCGTAATTGCATAGACTTGACCACCCATTTGCATTCAACTTGACCAGTCGTTTGCATCGGATTTGACCAGCGCACTGGGTGTGCCCTGACCGGCAAAAAACGGCCAATAGGAGCCGTTGGACAGCCTTGCTGCCACTCGATAGCTTCGGCGCCCTAAGCCTTGGGGAGGCTTCCCGTTTCGCCTCACGGAACAACTTATAAGGATGTGAGACATGATGCTATGTTTGGATGGCCAGTTTTCTGAACAAGAACTTTCCGAAAGGGACGAACTCGATCTACGGAACGTTTCAGCAAATATATGGCCGACGGTGCTCTCTCGGTGCAAAGCAAATGAACTACGCCTTTACAATCTTAAGCTTGCTTCACTTGAGGGAATTGATAGGTTAACTAATACACGGCGTTTGACGCTGGAATGGGCGAAAAAAATTGAAACACTGGAACCCGTTTCCGGACTGAGTGGTTTGACGTATCTGGCAATTGGAGACTTTCCAAGGCTGCGGCAACTCGACGGGCTTGAGAAGCTAAGCGAGCTGACAGAGCTGCGTCTGTCCGGTAGCCAGGGTGGAGGCTCGCCTCTCCGCCTTGAATCCATCGAGCCTGTTACTCGTATCTCCAAGCTCACCAGACTTTCACTGGCCAATGCGAAGTTCGAGGTCGATGACATCACTAGCCTCGTTCGCTGTACACATCTACGCCACTTGAGCTTGACGAACCAGTTCGATCGATCTCAGGTCGCTTTTCTCGCAAGCCGATTGAACAAGCAGCTCGCCGAGCCTCTAACTGCATACGTAAAAACACATCTACGTTGTATGAAGTGCAGTAGTCTGACGTCTATGTTTACGGGACGAAGAATGCCTTTCCTTTGTCCAGCGTGTGATGCACCGCGATTTGAAAAGCTCACTCGCCAGTTCGAACAGATGATGCACGATGCATGACAACTTCATTTGCTAGACGGTTCTATTGCTCGTTTTGGACCATTTTTCACTTGTGCAAGACTGTCCGCTTCGGGTCGACTTCTGCCAGTCAGGGCCACCCAGTGTGCTGGTCAAACCCGATGCAAACGACTGGTCAAGTCGAATGCAAATGTGTGGTCAGGTGGAGTGCAATTACCCAACGGCATTCCCCAGACTACTGGAGCGGCATAAGCAAGGGCGCTGGAACGGCATTCCCCAGTCTGCTGGAGCGGCATAAGCAGGGGCGCTAGAACGGCACGCCCCAGACTGCTGGAGCGACATAAGCAGGGGTGCTGGACCGGTATCAGTGCTTTTTGGCCAAGTGTCGCTGCTGTGAAGCACTAGGAGTGGTTTTGACTCGCACTAAGTTCTCTTCTAATTGATAACTAAATGGCTGCCCTGCTGCTGCACTCGCGCGCTCTACGGCCTCAAGGGATCGTCGCAAATCTTTTTTAAAATCAGATAGAGAGCTAGCCCGGCTTCCACATAAACTATGCAACGTCTCCACCTTGAAATCGTAGGGTTTTGCATGGGTTGAATAAAAGCCATGCACCCATTGCGCCAGTGGCTTCCCACGTAACGCTTTGCGGATAAGCCAATTCAAATCAGTATATTGGTCATCATGAAAGAACAGACCGAATTTGGGATTCAATCGAATGACATACATGCGTTCACTTCGCTCATCATGATCGCGGTAGACTTCCTGAATCAAACTGCCCTCATATGAATTTTTTCCTACTCTAACCTGCAACGCAGTTGCCTTGAGTCTACTTATACATTTATCTAGAATCGTTCGATTTTTTCCTGTATCAGTTTTTCCGAGTATTTTAAGAAGCCGATAGGCAGTTACCCTACACTCTGAGCCTAGCTCCTGCGCCCGCTCTAGATGCAGCACAGCTTCCCATACGTCTAGATCCACCTGATCAAGTAAGGCGCCGGTATAAAAAATGCTGATACCACCTAAAGCGTTGATTCCCACTTGCTCAACGTACGGACGGTGCCCTTTTTTGATTGCACCGAATAAAGCTGAGCGAAGAGCGAAATTGGGGACACGCCGAACCGAGTCTGACCAATTCGGCAATAACCTAAGTTCTTTCTCGACCTTGACCCCGAGCGGCTTGTCACGAGAGCGCTTTTGATTCTCTTCTAGCAGGGCAAAGATACGGCTAGAAAGTCGCGTATTTGTAGTCATTCTTAACGAACGGATGCGCTGATTTTTTCTGCAACCCAGATCTGCACTTGATCGGCAGGCCAAGCAACAGAATTTGCCCCAAGCGAAATACCGGCAGGGAACTCGCCGGCTCGAATTAGGCGATATATCTGAGATTTGCTCAGTCCCACCAAAGCACAGACGGTAGGAAGGCGAAGCAGTAGAGGTGAGACAGATTGACTAGCCATCTGGACGGGTCTCCTTGGGACCGGCTGGATGGCTAGGGATTTAATGACACCTCAAGTGAGAAGTCATGGGGATCCCCAAACTCCGACAGTGAGCCCCAAGTTCTCGCTATGAAACATCATGCACCAATCTTAAGCATGGACTGGGCACGCATGTACTTTCTCAACGTTTGATGATCTGTGGGTATATCCACTCCAGCATCTTCGGCAAGAGCTATCAAAGCAGAGTAAACATCAAAGTTTTTACGTGGCGGATTGTTGAGCCTAGAGGCATGGCACTTGATTTTATCTGCGCGCTTCTTACCATCGTAGTCATTTGGCAGCTCGCGATGGGCCTTATCAACCTCCTTAATAAGATCAACCAAACCATTCATGATCTTGTTTATGGTTCTCAGCTCTTGCTCCTTTAATTCACTCACTCTCTTATCTGTTTTAGTATTCTCACTTGCGTTACCACTCAATATAAATTCTGGGGTTTCAATCCCCGCTTCGAGAACCCACTTACCGAGGGCCGCTCTTGATAAGTACACAATGCCTGCTGGAATATCCTTAGCATCACTGTCGCTCACGCAGTAGCAACGGACGAGACCACTATCGCTCTCTGGCGGCGGATTGAATAAATTATCGAAGTACTCAATCAGCCCATTAAAGAATAGTTTATAAATTTTGGGTGAGCGCTGCGAGCCTCCCACTCTCCCGACCCAAAATATTTGGTCGGGAAGTACCATCTCCCCCCGCTTCACATGGTATTCTGAATATAAGCCTACAACTAGCTCATGCAGAGCAAATGCAGCTTCTTGAGAGCTGACTTTATAGTGACTAGCGTATTTCGGCACCAAATCAGATAGACGGATCACATCATAGTTCATGCGATATCCTTCACACCTGTAACGGAGGAAGAGCCGGCATTGATATGCGGCAAAATATTCAGATGGTCGGCATACCACTGAAGCATCTCTCGTCGCCCCTCCAGATACTGAGCATGGTTGTAAGTGCCGCGTATGCTGTTCTTATCCACATGAGCCAACTGAGTTTCGACCCACTCGCTGGAGTATCCGCGCTCATGCAAAGTGGTGGACATCGTGTGACGGAATCCATGGCCCGTAGCACGCCCGTCATAGCCTGAGCGCTTCAGTAGCTGGTTAATTGCAGCTTCACTCATAGGCTTCGCCGGGTCATTACGTCCAGGGAACGCGAGCGTGTAACCGCCAGTAATACTCTCTAATTCACGTAATGCAGCCACAGCCTGTTTGGAGAGCGGGACTAGATGAGCGCGACGCATCTTCATGCGCACAGCAGGGATGAGCCAGAGTGCGTTGTTGAGGTCAAACTCCGACCAAGGAGCGCCTCTCAACTCAGCCGTTCTAACACCCGTGAGAATCAGCAGACGTGTGGCGATCTTGACAATGTCATGCCCAGGACAGACCTGAATGCTGCTTATGAGCTTCGGAATCTCTTCAATAGGCAAGAAAGGATAGTGCTGGGTGGTTGGAGTCTGGAGCGCCCCTCCGATGTCCGCGATTGGGTTGTACTCAGCACGACCAGTGGCAATCGCGAAACGGTAGACCTCTTGGCAGCGTTGGCGAACTTTGCGCAGCTTCTCCAGAGCCCCTCGTGACTCTATGCGGCGAAAAACCTGCAACCATTGCATGGGCTTGATTTCGGTCAACGGCAAATTTCCCACCTTGGGGAAAATGTCCAATTCAAAAGCCTCGATAACGTCACTGGCATAACCTACCGACCAACGTGACGACTTATGTCGGTGCCACTCCAGAGCAAGGCCTTTGAACGTATTAGCGCGGGAGATTGCCGCCTGGGCCCGCACAGCCTTCCGCTCAAGCCCAGGATGCCGCCCTTGGGCCACAAGCTGGCGAGCTTCCGAAGCAAGCTGTCGCGCTTGGGCGAGGGTTACCTTGTCGATGGTGCCAAGTGAAATATGAGACTGTTTGCCATCCAAACGGAACCGGAAGCGCCAAGATTTACCCCCTGCCGCCCGCATCCAAAGGAATAAGCCACCGCCGTCGGCAAGGCCATAATCCCTATCTCTTGGCGCAGCATTCTTCACCTGCAAAGCTGTCAAAGCCATGCTGAGTACCTATAGATTATTGAACAACCTAAGGGTACTCGTGGAGGTACTCATAAGACAAGCGCTTGCGTGGAACTGGATGGCACCGCATGAAACGGAAGACCCTGAATATACTGACATTGAACAGCCAGTTGACACGGCCTGGCACTGTATGAACCCAGCTAATCGTGCCCGAGACAGGAATCGAACCTGCGACCTTCGCGTTACGAGTGCGCTGCTCTACCGGCTGAGCTACACGGGCAGTGGGCTAAAGCTAGCACCGCATTGGGCGGGCAGCAACTAACTCGCATGCCGCCCAGCAGCCGCTAGGCCCCGTCGGCGCCGCAGCCCTTGGCGATGTATTGCGCTTCAGCCGTAGTGGCACACTTCCAGCCCGTGGTGGCGCTGCGCGTCAAGGTAATGGTCTTGCCTTGCACGGGCGCCGTTGCATCGAGGATTTCACAGCTGATGGAACCGACGCCAGTCGCCACATCGCCTGCCACGTCAATCTTGCAATTGGCGGTGGGGCTGGTGCCACCGATCAAGGCAAGGGTCGGCACAGTGCCTTGGTTGAAGGTATCTTCGAAACCGGCCTTCAACGCGGAGATTTCAGCCAACCCCGCCGTGAACTTGGCCTTGGCCTGGTTATTGGTGTACATGGGCAAACCGATGGTTGCCAAAATGCCGATGATTGCCACGACGATCAACAACTCGATCAAGGTAAAGCCTTTCTGACGCATCACATTCACTCTCCAGATATAGAACCCATACCAAGGCGCGTCCTGCGCCTCGCGTTGTGCAACGGCGCCAGTGTACTCATCCGTGGGCAACCAATCGCGTGCAAGACGCACAATCTGACATTTTATCCTTCGCCACCGGCCTGTCCGAATCCATGACCTGACTAAGCTATAAATCTTCAACCACCCGCGTGCGGAAACGTGACATGAATGACGCTGCAACGATCTACGCCTGGGAAGGCATCAACCGCAAAGGGCGCAGGGTGTCCGGGCAAACCGTCGGCCATGACCTGGCGCTGATCAAGGCGCAGTTGCGCCAACAAGGAATCTTCCCCGGCCGCGTGCGCAAGAAAACCACGCGCCTGCCGAGCTTCGCCCCGCCGATAAAACCCGCCGATATTGCGCTGTTCACTCGCCAACTGGCGACTTTGCTGAAGGCTGGCATACCGCTGCTGCAAGCCTTCGACATTATCCGCGAAGGCTTCGACAACCGCCTGATACGCGAACTGGTAAAGGGTTTGAAACAGGAAATCGCTGCCGGCAACAACCTGGCGGCGGCACTGCGCAAGCAACCGCGTTACTTCGATGACCTGTATTGCAACCTGGTGGCTGCCGGGGAACAAGCCGGCGCCCTGGAAACCCTGCTGGAGCGGGTGGCGGTGCACCTGGAAAAAAGCCAACAGCTCAAGGCGCGAATCAAAAAGGCCATGACCTACCCCATCGCGGTGATCGTGGTCGCGTGCGTGGTCAGCAGCATCCTGCTGATTCATGTAGTGCCGCAGTTCCAGATCCTGTTTGCCGGGGTCGACGGCAAACTCCCCGGGTTTACCTTGGCCGTCATCGTCCTGTCCGAATTCCTGCAGCAGGCCTGGTGGATGCTCGTGCTGGGCCTGGGCGCTACATTTGCAAGCTTGCGCCAGGCCTACCGAGCCTCTCCTGGTTTTCGCCACTGGCTGGACGCAGGTTTGTTGAACACGCCGCTGGCAGGCACACTGCTGAAAAAAACCGCCGTCGCCCGTTATGCCCGCACACTCTCGACCACCTTCGCAGCAGGTGTGCCTTTGGTGCAGGCGCTGGACTCGGTAGCAGGCGCGGTGGGCAATGGGTTGTTCAAACAGGCGATCGAGCATATGCGTCACGATGTATCCACAGGCATGCAGTTGCATCAATCCATGGCCGGCAGCGGGCTGTTTCCCAGTATGGCGATCCAGATGACCGCAATCGGTGAAGAGTCAGGCACGCTGGACCGCATGCTGGAAAAAGTCGCCAATCACTTTGAGTCAGACGTGGAAAATCTGGTCGACAACCTCACCAGCCTGATGGAGCCACTGATCATGGTGGTACTGGGCGGCATTGTCGGCGCGTTAGTCATCGCCATGTACCTGCCGGTGTTCCAATTGGGGTCGGCATTTTGAGCCTGCTGCTGAGCGAGCAACCTTGGGTCTTCGTTGGGATGGCGCTGGTACTGGGCTTGATCGTCGGCAGTTTCCTCAACGTGCTGGTGTGGCGCCTGCCGAAGATGCTCGAGCGCGAATGGCGCGCCCAGGCCCAAGAGGTGCTCGGCTTACCTGCCGACCCGGCGGGCCCGACTTACAACTTGATGCACCCCAATTCCTGCTGCCCGCAATGCAAACAGCCGATTCGCCCGTGGGAAAATATCCCGCTGCTCAGCTATCTGCTGCTCAGAGGGCGCTGCGCCCAATGTCGTGAGCCGATCGGTGCGCGCTACCCCTTCACGGAGCTTGCCTGCGCGCTGATCTCGGCGACGGTCGCCTGGCATTTCGGCTTCGGCTGGCAAGCAGGTGCGGTGATGTTGCTGAGCTGGGGGTTGCTGGCGATGAGCCTGATCGATGTGGATCATCAACTGCTGCCCGACGTTCTGGTGCTGCCGCTGTTATGGCTGGGGTTGATCCTCAACAGTGCCGACATGCTGGCGACGCTGCCCGATGCGCTATGGGGCGCGGTGATCGGCTATATGAGCCTGTGGACGGTGTTCTGGCTGTTCAAGATGATCACCGGCAAGGACGGCATGGGCTATGGCGACTTCAAGTTATTGGCCCTGCTCGGCGCCTGGGGTGGTTGGCAGATCCTGCCGATGACGCTGCTGATGTCATCGCTGCTCGGGGTGCTCGCCGGGTTGATCCTGATGCGCTTGCGCAAGCCCCAGGCGTCGTTACCGATGCCGTTTGGTCCGTGCCTGGCGATTGCCGGCTGGATTGCATTGCTCTGGGGTGGTCAAATAACCGACTTCTATTTGCAGTCTGTCGGTTTCAGATGACCACTTCTGTTGCAACACCTTGGATTCTTGGCCTCACCGGCGGCATCGGCAGCGGTAAAAGCGCGGCCGCCCAGCACTTTGTCGACCTGGGCATTGACCTGGTCGACGCCGACCATGCCGCCCGCTGGGTGGTCGAACCCGGCCGGCCCGCCCTGGCGCGCATCGCTGAGCACTTCGGTGCAGGCGTGCTGCTGCCCGACGGCCAATTGGACCGCGCGGCGTTGCGCAACCTGATCTTTGAGGTGCCCGAAGAGCGCCGCTGGCTGGAAGCCCTGCTGCACCCGCTGATCGGTGAGGAAATTCGCAGCCACCTGGCCCGCGCTCGGTCGCCTTACGCGATCCTGGTATCACCGCTGCTGATCGAATCCGGCCAGAACAGCATGACCCAGCGCATCCTGGTGATCGACGTGCCGCAATCACTGCAGATTCAGCGTACCCTGCAGCGCGACGGCATCAGCGAACAGCAGGTGCAGGCGATTCTGAAGGCTCAGTCCAGCCGTGAAGACCGCCTGAACCATGCCGATGACGTGCTGGTCAATGACCAGGACCTTGCCTGGCTGCACAGCGAGGTCGAGCGACTGCACCACTTTTACCTTACTTTGCGTGGAGGCCGATCATGAGCCAACCTAAGACCGTCGACTGCCCAACATGCGGTGCACCCGTGGAATGGAAAACAGACAACGCCAACCGGCCGTTCTGCTCGGACCGTTGCAAACTTATCGACCTGGGCGCCTGGGCGTCGGAAGAGCACAAGATTCCGGTCAGCCCGGATGCCGAGGACGACCTGTTCTCCGAAGACCTGCCGCCGCGCCACTAAGACCGCATAAAGGCGTATTCCTGCTGGTCGTCGAGGTTCTCTGCAAGGTATTGCAGCTCGTCGGCCAAGTCTTCAAAACTGCGTACGCCCTTGCTCTGCTGCACCACCGCACTGAGCATGGCGCGCAGGGTCAAGCCTGGGTCAAAACCGATTTCCTGTGCAGCGTCCTGACTTCTGCGCAACTCCTGCCGTGCCCATTCGTACACACTCATGCCTAAAGCCCCTTCAAGATTTTCGCAAAGCATGGGCCTGCGCAGGTGCCCGGGATTTGATCTGGATCAACGCCGCGAATCGTCATCCTTCCACGGCGCCGACAAGTAGCGCGTGCGGTTAAAGGTCTCCAACCATTCAGGGCAGAACACCACCAGGGCGCTGACGACCATGCCGCTGATAAAGGCTTCGGGGAAGATGATCAGCCACAGGTAACCGACAAAATCCTCCAGCCATTCCGGCATTGCGAAACGGCCGTCGAACCACAGCAGGCCCAATGCGGCCAACAGGCAGAGCAGCGCCGACAGCGCGGCGGCAAAAAAACCCGAGCAGAAGATATACACAAAGGGATTGCGTGGTTGCGCCCGCTCAACCAGCACTGCGCAGGCCTCCGTGACCAGCACCGGCAACACAATCAGCAGCAGACCGTTGACGCCGACGGCGGCCAAGTCCTGGCGCCCCAGCAGCACAAGACCGAACTGCGCAGCCAACCCGCCGACGATTGCCAGAGGCCAATCGAGCAGCAGGGTCACAGCGGTCATGCCAATAAAATGGTAAGAAACGCCCGTATCAAAATCCCGCCGCACCAGCCACAACATGAACAGCGCAAACACCGTACCGAACAGCAGATGCTGGCGCCGTCGGTCGGCAAACAGCTCAACCCAGGGTGAGCGCAGGATTGCCCACATCACCACCGGCGCATACAACAGCCAGCCGACGCTGAGGGTTTCCGGCGCCAGCACGGCGGCGCTGATCACGGCTTCACCTGCTCCAGGGCCTGGCGCAGTTCAGCGGCTGAGCTGTATTCGTGTTGCGCGACCAGCTTGCCGCTATCGAGTTGCAGCCACAGCACTTTATCCACAGCCCCCGGATAACGCGGGGCGATACGCGCGTCACGGTCGAGCATGACCCGGTAGTTGTAGGCTTGCATGGCCGGCACGGCGAACAGCTTGGCGACCAGCCGGGGCATGCGCTGGATATCCGCAACAAACACCGCATGCCGCGCTTCGAGGTAGCCCTTGGGCTGGCCTTGCAACGCCGCGTCTAGCAACTTGGCGGCGTCCATGCTGCGAGCTACCAGCAGAATCTGTGCCTGATCATCCAGGGTGTAGGCTTGGTCGAACTGGTCGAGCAAGGTCCACGGCGCCACGCGCTCACCCACCTCGACGGCTTGGGCCCACAACGGTAAAAGGCTTAGAAACAGCACTGCGAAAAACTTCACTGCTTACTCCTTGGTTTGGATGATGGTCGAGTAGCCAGTCTACACCGGCCTTTTAAAGCAAGACTTCCTGCGGTCATCATTTGAACGCTAAGCTGCAAATATGGATGACTCAGATTATTTGCGCCTGCTCACCGTAGCGGCCGAACAAGCCAATGCGTTCCTGTCCAATGCCCGCAAATGGGAGCGTGAGCGTTGGGTCTGCCAGCGCCTGCTGCAAGGCTTGAATGTGCCCTACCGCGCCGAAGAGTTTCATGCCGCCGGTCAAGAGCCGCCGGATGTGCTGTTTCGCGACGCCAGTTTTGAGGTGTTTTTCGTGCTGGATGAAGGCCGACGCCTGAACGACGAATGGCGCGATGAACTGCTGCGCCGACGCAGTGCGTTTTCCCTGAGCCAACTGGTACGCCGCGAGGCCAAGCCGCGGCGCATTCCGGCCCATGAGTTCCTACTGCGCCTGGCACCGACGCTGCGCAAAAAAGCGCATAACTACAAAGAGCGCGGTATGGACCTGGGCGAGTTGGACCTCATCGCCTTCACCAGCCTCAAACGCGAAGTGCTGGACCTCAACAGCCACTTCCCGCCCCCCACCGAATACCTGCGCCAGGGCTGGCGCTCGTTGTCCCTGGTAGGGCCGACCTTTGCCCGGGTACTGTTCGCCCACCCCGACGCACCGGATTTCTTGCGCAACAACCTGGGGCGCAGCATAGTATTCGACGTGGGCATCAGCTTGTGACTCGGGTACAGGCTACGCTTGTGGCAATACCGCCACCCCCCTGACTGTAACGTGGCGCCCTTTTGCAACGTCTATCTGACGAGGCCTTTATGACCAGCCGCCTGAACCCCGATGACCAACAGCATGTCGAAGAGTACCTGCAACTCTCCCAGAACCAAGTCGAGCGCAAGCCTTTCCGGCCGTGGCTGCTCCTTGGTGTGGTGCTGGTAGTGGTGATCGGGCTCGGTCTGCTGAGCCGCCTTTTGAGTTACCTGACGCTATGAGCTGCCTGGCGCTCGCGGGGGTAACTGCTCCGATTTCTTTTAGCCTTGCGAGATATCCCCATGACCCATCGTATTATTATCGTCGGCGGCGGCGCCGGCGGCCTGGAGTTGGCTACCCGCCTGGGTAAGACTCTGGGCAAGCGCGGCACCGCCAGCATCACGCTGGTGGACGCCAACCTGACTCATATCTGGAAGCCGCTGCTGCATGAAGTGGCGGCCGGTTCGCTGAATTCTTCGGAAGACGAACTCAATTATGTCGCCCAAGCCAAATGGAACCACTTCGAGTTCCAGCTGGGGCGCATGAGCGGGCTTGACCGTGAACAGAAGAAAATCCAGCTGGCCGCCACCCTTGATGAAGAAGGCCGCGAACTGGTGCCTGCGCGCGTGCTGGGCTACGACAGCCTAGTGATCGCGGTCGGTAGCACCACCAATGACTTCGGCACCGAAGGCGCGGCGCAACACTGCCTGTTCCTCGACACGCGCAAACAAGCCGAGCGCTTTCACCAGCAGTTGCTCAACCACTATCTGCGCGCCCATGCCGGGCAGACCGATACCATTGAGCAGATCAGCGTCGCCATCGTCGGTGCCGGTGCCACCGGTGTTGAACTCGCCGCCGAGCTGCATAACGCCGCCCATGAGCTGGCGGCGTATGGCCTGGACCGGATCAAACCGGAAAACATGCACATCACCCTGATCGAGGCCGGCCCACGGGTATTGCCTGCGCTGCCGGAGCGAATTGGCGGGCCGGTGCATAAAACCCTGGAGAAACTCGGCGTCACCGTGCTGACCAACTCAGCGGTCAGCGAAGTGACCGCCGATGCCCTGATCACCAGCAGCGGCCAGGTCATCCCTGCCAGCCTGAAGGTGTGGGCCGCCGGGATTCGCGCGCCAGGTTTCCTCAAGGATATCGATGGCCTGGAAACCAACCGCATCAACCAGCTTCAAGTGCTCCCAACGCTGCAGACCACTCGCGACGAAAACATCTTCGCCTTTGGCGACTGCGCCGCCTGCCCGCAACCGGGCACCGACCGCAATGTGCCACCACGCGCCCAGGCCGCTCACCAGCAGGCTTCGTTGCTGGCCAAGTCGCTGAAGCTGCGCATTGAAGGCAAGGACCTGCCGTCCTACAAGTACACCGACTACGGTTCGCTGATCTCGCTGTCGCGGTTCTCCGCGGTGGGTAACTTGATGGGCAATTTGACTGGCAGCGTGATGCTCGAAGGCTGGCTGGCGCGGATGTTCTATGTGTCGCTGTACCGCATGCACCAGATGGCGCTGTACGGTTTTTTCCGCACGGCGATGCTGATGCTGGGCAGCAAGATTGGGCGCGGGACTGAGCCTCGGCTCAAGCTGCACTGATCGACTGAATGGCCACAAAAAAATCCCCCTATCGAGCGATAGGGGGATTTTTTATTGGGCTAACTCTGCTGGTAGAACTCGGCCATATAGTCGACAAACGCTCGCACCTTGGGCGCCAGATGCCGGGACTGTGGATAAAGGGCGTAGTAGTGCCGCTCGCCCAATGAGTAATTGGGCAGAATGCGCACAAGCTGGCCTAGCGCCAAATCATTGTGCACGGTGGCCTGGGTGAAGCACGCAATGCCCGCCCCCGCCAACGTGGCCGCGTGCAGCGCGCTGATAGTGTTGGTACTGAACCGCCCCGACGGCGTGACGTTGACTACAGCGCCGCGTGCCGCGCTCAGCTGCCAATCCGACGACGCCCCCACGAAGCTCAGCAAGTGATGCTTGTCGAGCTCCTGGGCCGAACGCGGTAAACCATGGCGGCCGATGTAGCCCGGCGAAGCCACCAGAACCTGACTGGAAACCGTCAACGTGCGTGCAATCAGCGACGTGTCCGCCAAGGCGCTGGAGATGCGTATCGCGACATCAAACCCATCGGCAACCAAATCGACGAATTGATCATCGCAACACAGTTGCAGCTCAATATCGGGATAGCGCCGCTGAAAACCCGGCAGCCAGTGCGGCAGATCCAAGGTCCCCACCACCAGCGGCACACTGACTCTCAGCACGCCTTCAGGGCGTTGGTGCCCATGGGCGATGGCCTGGGATGCGGCGTCGAGACGGTCGAGGATATCCACGCACGCAGCGTAGTACTGCTCCCCGGCCGCCGTCAGACTGAAGCGCCGCGTGTTGCGGTTGATCAGCTGGGCGCCCAGCTCAATCTCCAACTGCTGCAACTGCCGGGAAATCGTCGAGTGCGTGGTGTCCAGGCGCTCTGCTGCGGCAGAAAAGCCTTTTGCGTCAACGATGCACCGAAAGGCGCGCATGGCGGATAACTGGTTCATGCAACAGGCGGTCCCTGCGGGTTTTGGGGAATCAGTTAAGCGGCAACGCGATAATTTGCGAGGTGGTCAGCACCGAGCCGAAAGTGTCTTCAATTTCCGCCAGCGCCGAGTTGTGCAACTCATCCTTGGTTACCGAATGGCCATCGGCGCGTGTAATCGCCCGGGTCGCACTGGCATCGGATGCTACCACAACGTCATAACCCAACGGCGCGGCGTCCCGGGCGGCGCCGGCGACACAGGCGTGGGTCATCAGGCCACTGATAATCAGAGTCTTGACGCCGGCCTTCTTTAATTGCGCATCCAGGTCAGTGCTGGCGAATACGCTGACGGTGGTCTTCTGCACGAGCGTGTCTTGCGCACGCGGCTTCATCAGCGGGTGAAAATCAACGGTCTTGCCGTTCTTGGCGAATACCGCCGCGCCATCCGGGGCGATGTGCTGCACGTGAATGACCTGGATTTTTTCTTTGTCAGCGAATTTGATCAGGCGCTGGGTGTTTTCCAGAGCCTTCATGCCGTCCGGGATCGGCATGCGGCCGGTGAAGTATTCATTCTGGAAGTCGATTACCAGCAGGGCGGTGGTTTTCGGGTCCAGGCGTTCTGTGGGTTTGGCACCCAACATGGCGCGAATGGTGGGCTGCTGATTCGCGGCGGTGTCGGCGGCGACTGCGTAGTGGCCGAACCCCATCATCATGCCGAGGCCTACCAGTGTGGACTTGAGCATGGCAGGTAATGAGCGGACGGGATGAGTGGCAATAGCGAGGGTCATGGTGCGAGTTCCTGAGGTGAGTAAATTGACGAGGCCCAGTCTAGGAGCCCGTCATCACCGCACCAACGCACTAATCAGCACAATATTTGTTTGGAATTCGCACAAGCAGGCTAACCAACGGGCAAAAAAAATCCCCGTATCTTTCGATACGAGGATTTTTAATATGGTCGGGGTAAGGGGATTCGAACTCCTGACATCCTGCTCCCAAAGCAGGCGCGCTACCGGACTGCGCTATACCCCGGTAAAAAAAAGGCGACCTTTCAGTCGCCTTCTTCGATCAGTGCTTTTGGCCTCTGATCTTAAGATTCGATTCCAGCGTTAACTGGTCTCAAAAATGGTGGGTCGTGTGGGATTCGAACCTACGACCAATTGGTTAAAAGCCAACTGCTCTACCAACTGAGCTAACGACCCAAAAATGGTCGGGGTAAGGGGATTCGAACTCCTGACATCCTGCTCCCAAAGCAGGCGCGCTACCGGACTGCGCTATACCCCGGTTTTGAAATTGGCTCCGTGACCAGGACTCGAACCTGGGACCCAATGATTAACAGTCATTTGCTCTACCGACTGAGCTATCACGGAACTACATATTTCAAATGTACAACTTTTACCGCTTTGTAACCTTCTCTTCGACCCGTCCGTATCGCTACGTTCATGTCTCTGAGGCGCGCTATTCTACAATCTTAAAAACCCCTGTCAACCCTTTAAATTGCTTTTAAGACAATGATTTGCGCTTCTTTCTGATTTCTTCTTGGGGAGAAGAAACCCGCGGGCTGACGTTGCTGCGGGGCGCACTTTACAAGCCTTTGCCTTACAGTTCAACGCCCTATCGAAAAAAAAGGCCCCGCAATGCGGGGCCTCCTCTTATCGCCATACAGGCTGGGCTCAGTGGAAGACGATTTCGTCGTTTTCCACCGTGGCCGCGACGCTGGTCCCCGGCATGAAGCTGCCCGACAAGATCAACTGCGCCAGCGGGTTCTCTATCCAGCGCTGGATCGCACGTTTGAGAGGCCGTGCGCCATACACCGGGTCGTAACCCACCGCGATCAGCTTGTCCAACGCCTCGCTGCTCAGCTCCAGGTCGAGTTCGCGCTCGGCCAGGCGGCTGCGCAGGCGGCCCAACTGGATCTCGGTGATGCCCGCGATCTGATCCCGCGCCAAAGGCTCGAAGATCACCACTTCATCGACCCGGTTGATAAATTCCGGGCGGAAGTGCGAGGTCAGCGCATCCATGACCGCAGCACGCTGCGCCTCACGATCGCCGACCAGTTCCTGGATTTGCGAGGAGCCCAGGTTGGAGGTCATCACGATCACCGTGTTGCGAAAATCCACGGTACGCCCGTGGCTGTCCGTCAAGCGGCCATCTTCCAGCACCTGCAGCAAGATGTTGAACACATCCGGGTGGGCCTTCTCGACCTCGTCCAGCAAGATCACCGAGTAAGGCTTGCGCCGCACGGCTTCGGTCAGGTAACCGCCCTCCTCGTAGCCCACATAGCCTGGTGGGGCACCAATCAAGCGCGCCACCGAGTGTTTCTCCATGAATTCGGACATATCGATCCGCACCATGGCCTCTTCGGTATCAAAGAGGAACTCGGCCAAGGCCTTGCACAGCTCGGTCTTACCCACGCCGGTCGGGCCGAGGAACATGAACGAGCCGCTCGGACGGTTCGGGTCGGACAAGCCGGCCCGGGAACGGCGTACCGCGTTGGACACCGCCACCACCGCCTCTTCCTGGCCAATAACGCGCTGGTGCAACAGGCTTTCCATTTTCAGCAGTTTGTCGCGCTCACCTTCGAGCATTTTCGACACGGGGATGCCGGTCCACTTCGAGACGACTTCGGCGATTTCTTCCTCCGTCACCTTGCTGCGCAGCAACTGGTTCTCGCTTTTACCGTGCTGATCGACCATTTGCAGGCTGCGCTCCAGGTCCGGGATAACCCCGTACTGCAACTCAGCCATGCGGTTCAGGTCGCCTTTACGGCGTGCCGCTTCCAGTTCCTGACGGGACTGCTCGATTTTTTGCTGGATCTGAGCAGAACCCTGCACTTCGGCTTTTTCCGAGGTCCAGATTTCCTCGAGGTCCGAATACTCACGCTCCAAGCGCAGGATTTCTTCCTGGAGTTTTTCCAGGCGCTTCTTCGCCGCCTCGTCCTCTTCCTTCTTCAGTGCCTGGGATTCGACTTTCAGTTGAATCAGGCGCCGATCCAGGCGGTCGAGCACTTCCGGCTTGGAGTCGATCTCCATGCGAATGCGGCTGGCCGCTTCGTCGATCAGGTCAATGGCCTTGTCCGGCAACTGACGGTCAGTGATATAGCGATGGCTCAATTTGGCCGCCGCAATGATCGCGCCGTCAGTGATCGCCACCTTATGGTGGACCTCATAGCGTTCTTTCAGGCCACGCAGGATCGCGATGGTGTCTTCTTCACTCGGTTCTTCCACCAGTACTTTCTGGAAACGACGCTCAAGGGCTGCGTCCTTTTCAATGTACTGGCGGTATTCGTTGAGCGTGGTCGCACCAACGCAATGCAACTCACCCCGAGCCAGGGCTGGCTTGAGCATGTTGCCCGCGTCCATCGAGCCTTCGCCTTTACCGGCGCCGACCATGGTGTGCAGTTCGTCGATAAACAGAATGATCTGCCCGTCCTGCTTCGACAGCTCATTGAGCAGGGATTTCAGGCGCTCTTCGAACTCGCCACGGAACTTGGCACCGGCGATCAGCGAGCCCATGTCCAAAGACAGCAGGCGCTTGCCTTTAAGGCCGTCCGGCACTTCACCATTAATGATGCGTTGGGCCAAGCCTTCGGCAATCGCGGTTTTACCCACGCCAGGTTCACCGATCAGCACCGGGTTGTTCTTGGTGCGGCGTTGCAGCACTTGGATAGTGCGACGAATTTCGTCGTCACGGCCAATCACCGGGTCAAGCTTGCCTTCTTCGGCGCGCTTGGTCAGGTCGACGGTGTATTTATCCAGGGCCTGGCGCGACTCCTCATGGTTGGGGTCATTCACCGCTTCGCCGCCACGCAGGTTGTTGATGGCGTTTTCCAAGGCTTTCTTACTCACGCCCTGGCCCAGCAACAATTTGCCAAGCTTGCTGTTGTCGTCCATCGCGGCGAGCAGCACCAGTTCGCTGGAGATGAACTGGTCACCTTTCTGCTGGGCCAGACGATCCGCCTGGTTAAGCAGGCGCGCCAAGTCCTGCGACATGTTCACGTCGCCGGTAGGGTTTTGGATTTTCGGCAGTTGGTCGAGCTCTTTGCTCAACTCCTTGCGCAGGCTGTTGACGTCAAAGCCCACCTGCATCAGCAAGGGCTTGATAGAACCACCTTGCTGCTCCAGAAGCGCCTGCATCAAGTGCGCAGGCTCGATGGCCGGGTGGTCAAGGCCCACCGCCAAGGATTGAGAGTCAGATAAAGCCAACTGCAATTTGCTGGTTAAACGATCAATACGCATTAGTCACCTTCCTTTTGAGCAGGCCGGAGCTATAAACACATCCTGAATGAAGAAACCTGCCAGATACCCCTATAGATGGGGTGGATTCTGGAAGATTCAAGCGATCAATGGTCGATATGGACCAGGGTTGACCCAGATCAAGAGAGTCTAGCGGTCAAGCCAGATTAGGGAGGCAAACCGACCGGTGCGAGGGCTGCGGCGGTAAGAAAAGAAGCGCGGATCGGTCACGGTGCAGAAACCGCCACCATATATAGCGGTGACACCGCGCGCGGCCAGGCGCAGGCGTGCCAACTGGTAGATGTCGGCCAAGTACTTACCGGGGTTGTGGCTTGGAACGAAGGCTTCGGCGGTAATCGGCAGTTGCTCCATGAAGGCTTCACGCACTTCCGGGCCAACTTCAAAGGCTTGCGGCCCGATTGCCGGGCCCAGCCAGACCAACACTTCGCCGGGTTCGGTGTTCAAGCTTTCAAAGGCTGCTTCCAATACGCCTGCTGCCAGCCCGCGCCAACCGGCATGGGCGGCCGCCACGCGAGTACCGGCACGGTTGCAGAACAACGCGGGCAGGCAATCGGCGGTCATTGATGTGCAGGCAATCCCAGGCGTGCTGGTCCAACTGCCATCGGCTTCGGCGATGCGCGACGGGTCAGCCTCGACCACGGTTGTCCCGTGGACTTGGCGCAGCCACGCAGGCTGAATATCAAAGGCATCGGTCAGACGACGGCGATTCTCAAGGACGGCCTCAAGGCTGTCTTCGACATGATCGCCCAGGTTAAGGCTGTCGAACGGCGCCAGACTGACGCCGCCCGCTCGGGTGGTAACGCAGGCTTTCACCCCGGCCGGCGCGGGCCAGTCAGGAATCAGCCAGTCACTCATCCGATAAACGCCTCACGATCCTGCTTGAGCAGCGACAACAACCAGACCAGATCGTCCGGAAGAGGCGATTCCCAGCTCATCCGCTTACCGCTCGTCGGATGGTCCAGTTCCAAGAACCGGGCATGCAGTGCCTGGCGCGGGAAGGACTTCAGCGATTCAACCATGGTCTGACTCGCCGCCGGCGGAATACGGAAGCGACCGCCGTAGGCCGGATCTCCGACCAACGGGAAGTTAATGTGCGCCATGTGCACGCGAATCTGGTGCGTACGACCGGTTTCCAGCTTGACCCGCACGTGAGTGTGGGACCGGAAACGCTCGAGTACACGGTAGTGGCTGACGGCCTGTTTGCCGCCCTCCATGACCGCCATACGCTGGCGCTGCTGGCCGTGTCGGCCGATAGGGGCGTTGATCTTGCCACCCGCTACCACCACGCCGATCACGATGCATTCGTAGATGCGGCTGACGCTACGGCTCTGCAATTGTGTGACCAACTGCGTCTGGGCCTGGATAGTCTTGGCCACCACCATCAAGCCGGTGGTGTCCTTGTCCAGGCGGTGCACGATGCCGCAGCGCGGGACATTGATGATGTCCGGCACGTGGTGCAACAGGGCATTGAGCAAGGTGCCATCAGCGTGCCCGGCCGCCGGGTGAACCACCAGGCCTGCGGGTTTATTGATGACCAGGATGTCGTCGTCTTCATAGACGATATCCAGCTCGATGTCCTGGGCGACCCATTCTCCCTGGGCTTCCTGCTCGGCAGTCAGCTCAAGAATCGCACCACCATGAACTATGTCTCGCGGGCGGATAACCGCTCCATCCACAGTCAGGCGGCCGTCTTTGATCCAGGCGGAAAGGCGCGAGCGCGAGTGCTCAGCGAATAATTGTGCGGCGACTTGATCGAGGCGTTGGCCGCCCAATTCGGACGGCACCTCTGCGCGAAGTTCAATTTTATCGGACATGCTCAGACTAGGCGTGGCACAGCCTTTGGTTTCGGCTGCGCGCTTGTGGTTAAATACGGCGTCTTTTGCCCCGAGGCTTTCAACGGGGCGCTCATCATAACAGGACGGCCCCGCCCAAGACAGCGGCCGTCATAGGGACGCAAGCCGCCATGCAAGTGAAACACCTGCTGCTGATCGCCATCCTCGCCATGACTGCTGCTTGCTCGTCAACAAAGGAAGTCGTCGACGAAAACCTGAGCGAAGTCGAGCTGTACCAACAAGCTCAAAAAGACTTGGACAATAATAGCTACACCAGCGCCACAGCGAAGCTGAAGGCCCTGGAGTCGCGCTATCCGTTCGGGCGCTACGCCGACCAGGCACAGCTCGAGCTGATCTACGCCAACTACAAGAACGCCGAGCCTGAGGCTGCCAAGTCTGCCGCCGAGCGTTTTATACGGTTGCACCCGCAGCACCCGAACGTGGACTACGCCTACTACTTGAAGGGCCTGACCTCGTTCGACCAGGACGTTGGCTTGCTGGCGCGCTTCCTGCCGCTGGACATGACCAAGCGTGACCCGGGCGCTGCCCGCGACTCCTACAACGAGTTCGCCCAGCTGACCAGCCGCTACCCTAACAGCCGCTACGCGCCGGACGCCAAGCAGCGCATGATCTACCTGCGCAACCTGCTGGCGTCCTACGAGATTCACGTGGCCCACTACTACCTGACCCGTCAGGCGTACGTCGCTGCCGCCAACCGTGGCCGCTATGTAGTGGAAAACTTCCAGGAAACCCCATCCGTGGGTGACGGCCTGGCAGTGATGACCGAGGCTTACCAGCGCCTGCACCTGGACGCCCTGGCGACCACCAGCCTGGAAACCCTGAAACTCAACTACCCGGATCACCCAAGCCTGAAGGACGGCCAGTTCGTGCCTCAGGTTGCTGAAGCGGACAACCGTTCGTGGCTGAGCAAGTACACCTTGGGCCTGATCGAATCCCGTCCACCGCTGCCGCCGGGCGAAACCCGCGCCAACCAGGACGTGATGAAGCAGTTCCAGGATGCCAAGGAATCGATTCCTTCGGAGCTCAAGCCGCATGACGAAAACGGTGACGTGATCGAAGAGCAAGAGCCACAGGCCCTTGGCAACAACGAAGATCGCTCGTGGTTCAGCTACATGACGTTCGGCGTGTTTGACTGATTGCACCCGGCGTCATCAAGAAGGAGCCTTTCGAGGCTCCTTTTTTATTGCCGAGCATTATTGCGCTGTGCGCCTGCCACCACCTTGGCTAAACTGGCACATTCCCTGTCGAGAAACTGCCCATCATGCTCCGTCTACTGTTCTGGATTGCCGTCATTGCTGCCGCAGTATGGTTCTGGCGCAAATTCAAAAGCCCAGCCGCCAAACAGCAACGCGCCAGCGAGCCCGACGCCGCCTTGATGGTGCGCTGCGCCCACTGCGGCGTACACCTGCCGCAGAATCGCGCACTGAGCTCACGCCAAGAGTGGTATTGCACCCAGGCGCACCTGGAGCAAGGGCAGAAGTCTATCCAGCGTTGATCCGACCGGCGGGCGCATAGGGCGCCGGGTCGATGATCGGTGTACGCCCCAGCAACAAGTCGACAAACAACTGGCAGGATGCCGGGGCGAGCACCAGACCATTGCGGTAATGCCCGCAATTGAGCCACAGCCCTTTCACGCCAGGGACCTCGCCGATATAAGGAATACCTTCCGGCGAACCGGGCCGCAAACCGGCCCAGTGGCCCACAACCTCGGCGTCCGCCAACGCGGGAATCAACTCCACAGCTGACGCTTTGAGGCTTTCCAGCGCCGATTCGGTCGGGGTCTTGTCGAACCCTTCATGCTCCAGCGTGCTGCCGATCAGAATGTGCCCATCCCGCCGCGGGATCGCATAGCGACCTTTGGCCAACACCATGCTCGATAAGAAATCCGACGCGCATTTGTACAAAATCATTTGGCCTTTGACCGGTTCTACGGGCAGTGACAAACCCAACGTGCCCAGCAACTCCCCGCTCCAGGCACCGGCAGCCAGTACGACCTGATCGCCAAGAACCTGCCCCGCAGCCGTGTTCACACCCACTACGTCTTCACCCTCAAGAACAAACCCAGCCACTTCGCACTGCTCATGGATGGTCACGCCGGGCAGCGCCAACAACGCCGACTTGAGGGATTTAACCAGGCGCGGGTTGCGCACATTGGCCACGTCCGCCATGTAGATCGCCTGGGAATACCCCCCGCCCAGCACCGGCACCGCATCATGGGCGGCCGACACATCAACTTTGCTCAGTGGTCGGCCTTCGCGTGCAGCCCAAGCCAGTGCCTCGGCCTCATCATCCAGGTCCAGCCAGTACAAGCCTGTGGTATGAACCTCTGGATCAATACCGGTGGCGGCGAACAATCGCTGCGCCAGTTGCGGGTAAAAATCCTGCGACCAGTGGGCCAGAGCAGTGACCGCCGGGCTGTAGCGCCACGGATACAGTGGCGAAACAATTCCGCCACCCGCCCAAGAAGACTCCTGACCGAGGCCCGAACGCTCCAGCAGCACGACGGCCTGCCCTTGGGTGGCCAGGTTGTATGCCGTCAACAACCCGATTACTCCACCACCGACAATCACCACTTGCTGTTGCTTAGCCATCATTTGATCCAGCCGATAAAAAGGGAAAAGCGCACACGGCGCCCAATCATCCAGCACTCTCATCATTGCCCCCAGCACGCCTTGCGCGACATTTCAGGTGCCGCGCCCGGGTTGCTGCGCACACCCGAGCTGGTCAGGCTAAAGGCACCGCAAGGGTCGCCCACCATGACCGAGTCGACAACAGGCGTAGCCACCAGGCGAAATTCCTGGGGGTTTAATGCAGCGCTGATTCTATAGCGATCATTGCCCGCACTGACGCCGCGTGCATCAATAAAAGTGCCGTTGCGCGTGTAAAAACGCTCCAGGTAGTGCACTTGCTCGGACAACAACGCGACGATTTCTGCGCGATAGGCTTTTTTTACATGGCCGGTGTACCCGGGGTAAGCAATCCCGGCCAAAACCGCGATGATCGCTACAGCGATCAGTAACTCGATCAGGGTAAAACCTTGGCAATCCTTGCCCATTGATACGTACCTCATTGAAGTTGTCGCCATAAAACCCGACGAAATCGCGGGCCTGCCTCTTCGTTCACCTGGGCATACACCGTTTCCAAGACCGTGCGCGATTGGCCACTGAGCCCAACCGCCGTCACGCGGTACAACGCTGCAGCCGTTTGCGGCGGTAAACCCTCCAGCCCTATGCTCTGCCCCAGCGATTGAATGCCATACAAGCCGCCAGTCAAGGCAAACCAGCTGACCGCTGAAACAGGATTCGCCCCAACGCCCATTACCGAAAACGACTCCCCCGGCGGTGCGCAGGTACTGATCGACTTGCACAACGGCAGCACCACCCCTACGCGCCGGACAATCGACTCCCCAAGCCGCAAGCCGCTTTCGGCACTTTGAAATGATTGGTTGCGATGCCAGACGCCGCTGGCGATCTTTTGCTGGGACACGGCCCCTTGCATCGAGGCCAGGCCGATCAGTGACAACACCAACAAAAACACCAGACTAATTAGCAGGACCATGCCCGTCTGTCGCCGATAAAAGCAGTGATAGCTCTGCATGGTCGCCCTACCCCAACCGATTACGCAGCGCCGCCACGACACTGTAGGCCTGATCCTGAGCACGCCCGGTCGGGTCTTGCAGCGTCATCTGTATACGTACGCTACGTATCAGCGACTCGTCAGCCGGGCTGGGGTCATAGCGCACGACCTGAGTCGAACCGGGTTTGGCCGCTACACCAAAACTGATGTCGAGCGCCTGTACGTTATCGACCAGCACCGTCCTGGCGGGCGTTGCGGGCGTGCTGATCTTCAATTGCCCTGCTTCAAAGGTGTAGGTGAGCTGGCGTATCGCAAACCGAATTTGGCCGGGTGCTGGCGGCGGCGAGCTGCCCGCATAGGCTTGGGCGGCGCTGGTGCAGTCGGAGAGTACCGTCCAATCAGGCTTGCCACCCTCACTTGCTGCATCGGCGGTGACCACCGTCAATGACTTGGAGCTGCCTGTGGCACTCCACCCAACCGGTCGATCAAAGACCGTTGGCGCGTTATCGATGTAGGCCGTCGCCAAGCAGCCAAACATGCCCGCCTGGCGAATATCCTGAATCATCTTGCCTAGCACAAAGCGCGCATCATCCTGCAGCAGCATGGCGGCCTGCTGACTGGCGTGGGTAATCCGGGCACTGATGGCTACTTGGCTGACACCGAGTATCAGCACCAACCCGACTGCCAGCGCCAGCAACAGCTCCACCAGGCTGAAGCCCCGCGAAAGGCGACTCATTGCGTCACCCCCAACTCGCCGGCAATGCGACTGGTGAGGGTGAAGGTTTCTCGCGCTCCACCGGTGTTCGCGCTTCTGGCGTCATCCCAGGTAATGCTGACGGTTACCTCGCTGCCGCTGACCACCACGGAACCTTTGGCGCTGGCCCCAGCGAACCCGGCGATATTGGCTTCGAAATCATGCAGGTCCACGTCACGCACGCTGGCGCTGGAGGTAATGGGCGGTGCACCTTCAGTTCGGCCCCATGAGTAATTGACACCCGAGTTGGCGCGAACCCGGTCCAGCATGTCGTAGGCAATGAAACTGGCCTGGCTGATCATCCTTGCACCGTCGGTGTACTTGAGCGCATTGAGCTGAATCACCGCCGCACCCAGCAGGCCAACCGCGAGAATCAGTACCGCCACCAGCACCTCGATCAACGTCATGCCGGATTGGAGCCTGGGTAAAACACAGGCAGCGTGTGTGTTCGGGTAAGCAAGCATTACCGTCGTCATCCCTGTCGAAGGCCGAAAAAAAGCAGGAAAACCCTGCTGTGCGGCCCAAGACTAGCGCCGGTTTTTGACTCGTGCTGCTTCCGGAATAAAGGGAAATACTTTGGACATAAAGGCCATCATCCACCACCAGGACCGAGAGGCTATACCTATGCCTGTCACCGGCAACACTGACCACGTCCACGGAGGGACGGCACATGAGACAACACGGATTCACCCTGATCGAACTGCTGCTCAGCCTGGTTCTGAGTGGCATCCTGGCGAACCTGGCAATACCAGGTTTTAAAGGTTTGCTTGAATCGCAGCAGCGACAAACTGCTGCGCAGGCCCTGGCCGGCGGGCTGCGCTACGCACGCACCGAGGCCATTGCACGCAATCGTGCGGTGGTCATTTATGCGCGGGATGAGGACTGGAGCCAGGGATGGCGGGTGATACTGGACGAGAGCGGGCGCGGCAACCTGGACGACGACAACCCGGTACTGCTGGAGCGACAGGACAGCGGGCGAATACCGATCGTGGGCAATGGGCCGGTGAAAAGCCAAGTGCGCTTCAGCGGGTTGGGCGAGCCGATATTTTCAGCGGGAGGTTTCCGCGCGGGCACCGTGCATGTGTGCGACGCGGACAAGGCGCAAAGCCTGTTTCAGGTGGTGCTCGCGCCCAGTGGACGCATCAGCCTGCGCAGTGAGGCCACCGAGCAGGCGTTGTGCCGGAATGATTCCGGCACCTTTGCACTCACAGCAGCGAGCGAACCCGCAGTTCCTTGGGCATGGAGAACGTGATGTTCTCTTCACGACCGGCCAATTCATCGGCACCGGTGGCGCCCCAGGCCTGCAGTTGCTGGATCACACCACGCACCAAGACTTCCGGAGCCGAAGCGCCGGCCGTAATGCCGATACGCTCAACACCGTCGAACCAGCTGCGCTGCATGTCTTCGGCGCCGTCGATCAGGTACGCCGGTGTGGCCATGCGCTCAGCCAACTCGCGCAAACGGTTGGAGTTGGAGCTATTAGGGCTGCCGACCACCAGCACTACATCGCATTCATCGGCCAGTTGCTTGACCGCGTCTTGACGGTTTTGCGTGGCGTAGCAGATGTCATCTTTGCGCGGGCCGCCGATGGCTGGGAAGCGCGTGCGCAGGGCATCGATCACACGACTGGTGTCGTCCATCGACAACGTGGTCTGCGTGACAAAGGCCAACCGCTCGGGGTTTTGCACCTGCAAGCTGGCGACGTCTTTTTCGTCTTCCACCAGGTAGATGGCGCCGCCATTGCTGGCGTCGTATTGGCCCATGGTGCCTTCGACTTCCGGGTGGCCGGCGTGGCCGATCAGGATGCATTCACGGCCGTCGCGACTGTAACGTGCGACTTCGATGTGCACCTTGGTCACCAGTGGGCAGGTGGCGTCGAATACTTTCAGGCCACGGCCGGCAGCTTCGGTACGCACGGCCTGGGAAACGCCGTGGGCGCTGAAGATGACGATAACGTCGTCCGGCACTTGGTCGAGCTCTTCGACAAAAATGGCACCGCGTGCGCGCAGGTCTTCAACCACGAATTTGTTGTGGACAACTTCATGGCGCACGTAAATCGGCGGCCCGAAGACTTCCAAGGCGCGATTGACGATTTCGATCGCCCGGTCCACACCGGCGCAAAAGCCACGGGGGTTGGCGAGTTTGATTTGCATGCTGTGCCTCGTGTCTTGCAGGGCAAGAAATTGGATCATTGCAACCGCAGGCGCGGCTGGTCTCTATTTAACAACACGAATCAAATGTGGGAGCGGGCTTGCTCGCGAAAGCGGTGCGTCAGCCAACATATTTGCTGAATGTGCCTCAGCATTCGCGAGCAAGCCCGCTCCCACACTTGCTATGTTTCGTCAGTTAGAGCGCTTTAACGTCGAAGATTTCAACGTCAAACGTCAAGGTTTTACCGGCCAGCGGGTGATTGAAGTCGATGGTCACTTGCGCGTCATCAAAGGTTTTCACCACACCGGGCAGCTCGGTATTCGCCGCATCGTTGAAGATCACCAGCAAGCCTTCCGACAGGTCCATGTCTTGGAACTGCGAACGCGGGATGATCTGCACGTTTTGCGGGTTGGGCTGGCCAAAGGCGTTTTCCGGCAGGATCTGCAGGGTACGCTTGTCGCCGGCCTTGAAACCGAACAGGGCCGCTTCAAAACCCGGCAGCAGGTTGCCATCGCCCACCTTGAAGGTCGCCGGGGCTTTGTCGAACGTACTGTCGACCGTGTCGCCATTCTCCAGGCGCAGTGCAAAATGCAAAGTGACTTCCGTGTTCTGGCCGATGCGTTGCTCAGCCAATACCTGATCAGTCATTGACGGTCTCTCCGGTTTTCTTACTTTTGAACATGTCCAACGCCAGCATAATTGCACCGACGGTGATGGCGCTGTCGGCAAAGTTGAACGCCGGGAAATACCAGCGGTTCTGCCAATGCACCAGGATAAAGTCGATCACATGGCCCAAGGCAATGCGGTCGTACAGGTTGCCCAGCGCGCCGCCCAGCACCAGGGCCAAGGCGATAGCCAGCCACGTGTCATCGCGGCCCAAGCGTTTGAGCCAGACTACCAACACCGCACTGACCACCACGGCGATCACGGCGAACAGCCATCGCTGCCAGCCACCGCCATCAGCGAGGAAGCTGAAGGCGGCGCCGGTGTTGTAGGCCAGGGTCCAGCTGAAGTAGTCAGGAATGACCACGATCTGCTGGTACATCTGTAAGGCGCCTTCGAAATGAGCCTTGCTGAGCTGGTCGATAACCAGCACCAGCACGCTCAGTACGAGCCAGCCCAGACGTCCGAAACGGCTGGCTTTAGGCATAATGGCGAACCTCGCCGGCACCGCTGATGTTGTCGACGCAACGACCGCAGATTTCCGGATGCTCAGGGTTCATGCCAACGTCTTCACGGCAGTGCCAGCAACGCGCGCACTTAGGGAAGGCCGACTTGACCACTTGAAGCTTGAGACCAGGCACTTCGGTAGCCACGGCGTCCGCTGGCGCCTGGGCAAACGGTGCAAGGCTGGCGGTCGAGGTGATCAACACGAAGCGCAGTTCGTTGCTCAGTTTGGCTAGGTCGGCGGTCAGGCCTTCCTCGGCAAACAGGGTGACTTCGGCCTGCAAGTTGCCGCCAACGGCCTTGGCCGCGCGCTGCACTTCCAGCTCCTTGTTCACCGCAACTTTGACGGCCATCACGCCTTCCCAGTACTCGCGGCCCAGTTCGAAGTCTGCCGGCAGTTCGGTCAAGCCTTCGTACCAGGTGTTGAGCATCACCGATTCGTTACGCTCGCCCGGCAGGTATTCCCACAGCTCATCGGCGGTGAAGGCCAGGATCGGCGCGATCCAACGCACCAGCGCTTCAGAGATGTGATACAGCGCGGTCTGCGCCGAACGGCGCGCCTTGCTGTTGGCGCCGGTGGTGTACTGGCGATCCTTGATGATGTCGAGGTAGAAACCACCCAGCTCCTGCACGCAGAAGTTGTGGATCTTGGAATACACGTTCCAGAAGCGGTATTCGCCGTAGTGCTCCTGCAACTCACGCTGCAGCAACAGGGTACGGTCCACGGCCCAACGGTCCAAGGCGAGCATTTCCTCGGCTGGCAGGATGTCGGTGGCCGGATTGAAACCGGTCAGGTTCGACAGCATGAAGCGTGCGGTATTGCGGATACGGCGGTAGGCATCGGCGCTACGGGCCAGAATCTGGTCCGACACGGCGATTTCGCCCGAGTAATCGGTCGAGGCCACCCACAGACGCATAATGTCGGCGCCCAAGGTGTCGTTGATCTTTTTCGGCTCGATCACGTTCTTCAGCGACTTGGACATCTTGCGGCCCGTCTCGTCGACGGTGAAGCCGTGGGTCAGCAGTTCGCGGTACGGCGCGTGGTTGTCGATGGCGCAACCGGTCAGCAACGACGAGTGGAACCAGCCACGGTGTTGGTCCGAGCCTTCCAGGTACAGGTCGGCACGCGGGCCGGTCTCGTGGCCCATCGGGTGCGAACCGCGCAGCACGTGCCAGTGAGTGGTGCCGGAGTCAAACCACACATCGAGGGTGTCGCTGATCTTGTCGTACAGCGGCGCTTCGTCGCCCAGCAGTACGGCGGCGTCCAGTTTGAACCAGGCTTCGATGCCTTCCTGTTCAACGCGCAGGGCCACTGCCTCCATCAGTTCGACGGTGCGTGGGTGCAGTTCGCCGCTTTCCTTATTCAGGAAGAACGGGATCGGCACGCCCCAGTTACGCTGACGGGAGATACACCAGTCCGGACGGTTGGCGATCATCGAGTGCAGGCGCGCCTGGCCCCAGGCCGGTACGAATTGGGTGTCTTCGATGGCTTTCAGCGAGCGCACACGCAGGGTGTCACCGCTGACCGGCTCTTTGTCCATGCCGATGAACCACTGCGCGGTGGCGCGGTAGATCAGCGGGCTCTTGTGACGCCAGCAGTGCATGTAGCTGTGCTTGATGGTTTCGGTTTGCATCAGCGCACCGACTTCACGCAGCTTGTCGATGATCGACTGGTCGGCCTTGAAAATGAACTGGCCGCCGAAGAACTCCAGCGAAGGCGCATAAACGCCGTTGCTTTGCACCGGGTTGATGATGTCATCGTTGACCATGCCGTACTTCTTGCAGATCACAAAGTCGTCCACGCCATAGGCGGGCGAGCAGTGAACCACGCCAGTACCCGAACCCAGCTCAACGTAGTCAGCCAGGTACACCGGCGACAGACGGTCATAGAACGGGTGACGGAAGTTGATCAGTTCCAGCGCGGTGCCGGTAGTGGTGGCGATCACCGAACCTTGCAGCTCGTAGCGAGCCAGGCAGGCCTCCACCATTTCCTCGGCCAGCACTAGCAGGCGATCACCGACGTCCACCAGGGCGTAGGTGAATTCCGGGTGCACGTTAAGCGCTTGGTTGGCCGGGATGGTCCACGGGGTGGTGGTCCAGATCACGATGGCAGCCGGCTTGCTCAGGCTCGCCAGGCCAAAAGCCCCGGCCAGCTTGGCGTCGTCGGCGATCGGAAAGGCCACGTCGATAGTCGAGGACTTCTTCTCTTCGTACTCGACTTCCGCTTCGGCCAGGGCCGAACCGCAGTCAAAGCACCAGTTCACGGGCTTGAGGCCCTTGAACACGAAACCGCCCTTGACGATTTCGGCCAAGGCGCGGATTTCCCCGGCCTCGTTCTTGAAGTTCATGGTCTTGTACGGGTTGTCCCACTCGCCCAATACGCCCAGGCGGATGAATTCGGACTTCTGCCCTTCGATTTGCTCGGTGGCGTAGGCACGGCACAGTTCGCGGGTTTTATCCGCGCCCAGGTTCTTGCCGTAGGTCACTTCGACTTTGTGTTCGATCGGCAGGCCGTGGCAGTCCCAGCCCGGGACATAAGGTGCGTCAAAACCCGAAAGGGTTTTGGAGCGCAAGATCATGTCCTTGAGAATTTTGTTCAGCGCATGACCGATGTGAATCGTGCCGTTGGCATAAGGAGGGCCGTCGTGCAGGACGAATTTCGGACGATCCTTGCCAATTTCGCGCAACTTTCCGTACAGGCCAATACTGTCCCAGCGCTGCAGGATCTGCGGTTCGCGCTGTGGCAGGCCGGCCTTCATTGGGAAGGCGGTGTCCGGAAGGTTTAGCGTGGCTTTATAGTCGGTCATTTAAGGCTCTTCGGTTAGCGATGGGCGCTAGGTGCGGCTAGTGCACGGGCGGCGGCGACATCCGCATTGATCGCCGTTTTCAACGCCTCAAGTGAGGCGAAACGCTGCTCTTCACGCAGCTTCTGGTGGAAAACCACCGTCAAACGCCGGTCATACAAATCACCGGCAAAATCCAAAAGGTGAACTTCCAGGTGGGCCTTGCCATCACCTGCAACCGTGGGCCTGACGCCTATGTTGGCGACTCCCGGCCACGATTGGCCGTCGATGTCGACACTCACCAGATAAACCCCGGTGAGCGGTACACGACGGCGCTTGAGTTGCACGTTGGCGGTTGGCGTGCCCAGTTGGCGCGCCAGCTTCTGGCCGTGCAGTACCCGCCCGGCAATGCGGAACGGGCGACCGAGCAAACGCTCAGCCAAGGCGAAGTCGGCAGCGGCCAGGGCGTTACGCACCTGGGTACTGCTCACGCGCAGGCCGTCCAGTTCGACGGTTTGCGCGGCTTCGACGGTAAAACCTTGAATCACACCAGCGTGCTGCAGGAAATCGAAATCGCCGACGCGGTCGCAACCGAAGCGGAAGTCGTCGCCGACTTCCAGGTGCTGCACGCCCAGGCCGTCCACCAGGATACGGTCGACGAACTCGGCGGCGCTGAGGCTTTGCAAGCGCTGGTTGAAAGCCAGGCAAAGCACACGGTCCACGCCCTCTTCGGCCAGCAACTGCAACTTGTCGCGCAAGCGGGCCAGACGTGCCGGCGCCGTTTCCGGGGTGAAGAATTCCCGTGGCTGTGGCTCAAAAATCACCACGCAGCTGGGCACGCCCAACTCGACCGCACGTTCACGCAGCCGGCCCAGGATAGCCTGGTGGCCACGGTGAACACCGTCAAAGTTGCCAATAGTGGCGACGCAGCCCCGATGCTCGGGGCGCAGGTTGTGGAGACCTCGAACCAGCTGCATAACGCGCTTCTTGCTCATAAAGTGGTCGATTATAACCACACCCAGCCCCGGACGACAGGCAACAGCGCAGGCCAAATGGATCGAATCGATAAAACAACCGTTTTATCGCCGGAAAGTCTCTAGCTCAGCGACTTGCGATTGAAATCCCGCAGGCGAAAACCCTGCAGCAGCAACATCCCGAAGTACACCACCACACCGGCGACCACCAATACACCCAGGCGCAGGAAGCGCTCCAGCATATGGCCTTGGTCCCAGGCCGGCATAAAGTGCATCAGGCCAAGCAATACCGCCGACATGGCTGCCACCGCCACCACCAGCTTGAGCGCAAACATGCCCCAGCCTGGCTGCGGTTGGAACATCTGCTGCTTGCGCAGTTGATAAAACAGCAGGCCGGCATTGATGCAGGCACCGACGCTGATGGCCAGGGCCAAGCCGGCATGGGCCAGCGGGCCGATAAACACCAGGTTGAGCAGTTGCGTGACGATCAGGGTGAAAATCGCGATTTTGACCGGCGTGCGGATGTTTTGCTGGGCGTAGAAGCCCGGAGCCAGCACCTTGATCACAATAATGCCGAGCAGGCCGACGGAATAAGCCACCAGCGCGTGCTGGGTCATCAATGCATCATGTGCGTCGAATTGGCCGTATTGGAACAACGCGACGGTCAGCGGCTCGGCCAGGATCCCCAGCGCCAGGGAGCACGGCAGCACCAGCATAAAGCACAGGCGCAAGCCCCAATCGAGGATGCGCGAGTACTCCTGGCGGTCCTTGCTGGCATAGGTGCGCGCCAGGGTCGGCAGCAAAATCGTGCCCAAGGCCACGCCGAGCACACCGGACGGTAACTCCATCAGGCGATCGGCGTAATACATCCACGACACGGAGCCTGAGACCAACAACGAGGCGAACGCGGTGTTGATGATCAGGGAGATCTGACTGACGGAAACCCCGAGGATCGCCGGCAGCATGTTGCGCATCACGCGCCATACGCCGGTGTCTTTGAGGTTCAGGCGCGGCAGCACGAGCATGCCGATCCTTTTAAGGTGCGGCAGCTGGTAGAGCAACTGCGCCAGGCCGCCGGCCAGCACGGCCCAGCCCAGGGCCATCACCGGCGGGTCGAAGTACGGCGTGAGGAACAGCGCAAAAATAATCATGCTGACGTTCAGCAAGGTCGGCACGAAGGCCGGCACCGAAAAGCGGTTCCAGGTGTTGAGGATCGCCCCGGCCAGGGACGACAGGGAAATCAGCAATATATAAGGAAAGGTCACCCGCAACAGATCAGTGGTCAGCGCGAATTTTTCCGGGGTGTTGGCAAAACCTGGCGCAGTGGCCCAGATCACCCAGGGCGCGGCGAGCATGCCGGCGATGGTCACCAGCATCAGCACCAGGGTCAGCAGACCCGAAACGTACGCAATAAAAGTGCGGGTCGCCTCTTCGCCCTGCTGGGTCTTGTATTCGGCCAGGATCGGCACGAAAGCTTGGGAAAAAGCCCCCTCGGCGAAGATCCGCCGCAGCAGGTTGGGCAGTTTAAAGGCAATAAAGAACGCATCCGTGGCCATGCTGGCGCCAAAAATACGCGCCAGCAGGGTGTCACGCACGAACCCTAATACCCGGGAAATCATCGTGATAGAGCTGACGGCAGCCAACGACTTGAGCAGATTCATTGAAAGAGTTTGCGCCTATAGATAAAGAGCAGGCGAACTAAGCGCCCACTTATGCGATACTGCGCGCCTGCAACAGCACAGAGCCAAAGCTCGCGAGTTTACAGGTCAAGCGCCGGAAATAAATCACCCGCCTCTTCAGATCGACCACTCAGCAGTTCGCATCAGCCGCCCTTGACAACCCATCAAGTCATCGGCATGATTCGCGGCCTATTTTGTTTGCTATTTCCTAAAAAGTCTTTCGAGGAGCTCGACGGTGGCCAACACACCTTCCGCCAAAAAACGTGCAAAACAGGCTGAGAAGCGTCGCAGCCACAACGCCAGCCTGCGATCCATGGTTCGTACCTACATCAAGAATGTAGTTAAAGCCATCGACACCAAAGACGCTGAAAAAGCCCAAGCTGCTTACGTTCTGGCCGTGCCAGTTATCGACCGTATGGCCGATAAAGGCATCATCCACAAGAACAAGGCCGCTCGTCATAAGAGCCGCCTGAATGGCCACATCAAGGCTCTGAACGTCGCTGCAGCAGCCTAAGTGGTAATAACTGCCGCGTAGCCTAGGTTACGTAACAGTTAAGAAATGCCCCGTACCGAAAGGTCCGGGGCATTTTTGTTTGTGCCTCATATAGACGGCGCGCGCAGTTCAAAATGTGGGAGCGGGCTTGCCCGCGATAGCGGTGGGTCAGTGACATATAAGGTGGCTGACACGCCTCCATCGCGGGCAAGCCCGCTCCCACGCGTGGGCCGCGGGGTGTGAGATAGATATTTTCAAAAAAAAAACGCCCCGAACCAGTCGGGGCGTTTTTGCTAGCAGCTGATTAAACCATCAATCAGTGCTGGTGACCGCCTTCACCGTGAACGTGGCCGTGAGCAACTTCTTCTTGGGAGGCGTCGCGGATCGCAACGATCTTCACTTGGAAGTTCAGACGCTGGCCAGCCAGTGGGTGGTTACCGTCGACAGTCACGTCGTCGCCGTCCAGGTCGCGGATGGTGACGATCTGCATTTGGCCGTCCGGCGCGGAAGCGTGGAACTGCATGCCCACTTCCAGTTCGTCAACGCCTTCGAACATGCTGCGGCTCAAGGTGCTGACCAGTTCGGCGGAGTATTCGCCGTAAGCCTCTTCAGGTTCTACGGCGACGGTCAGTTCGTCACCGACGTCCTTGCCTTCCAGAGCCTTTTCCAGGCCCGGGATGATGTTACCTGCGCCTTGCAGGTAGACCAGCGGCGCGCCGCCGGCGGAGCTGTCGATGACCTCACCAGCGTCGTTGGTCAGGGTATAGTCGATGGAGACAGCCTTGTTAGCGGCGATCGTCATGGGGCGAGACCTTTTGCATAAGAATGAAGAACGGACAAGTCTAAACAAGGATTTGCCCGAAAGCGAACACAACCCGGACAGACGGGGTCGATCAACGGCATCCTTCATCATCGGCTTTCGCCAGGATGACGACCAGCACTGGGTTGCCGAGCTGTCCTGCGGCCACACCCAACACCTGCGCCATCTGCCGCCCTGGCAGTCCCGCGCCTGGGTACTCGACCCCGCGCAACGCGTTGAAAAAATAGGCCAACCCTTTGCGTGCGGCTGGTGTGCGCAAGAGCACGAATAACGATAACCTTGGTGCCTGATTCCCGGTAGGCGCTCAACCATAGAGCGCCACCGAAGCCATGCACCTCCAGAGAATTCGCATGCAGACTTTTTTTATCGCGCCCACCGATTTTGGTGTGGGTCTGACCTCCATCAGCCTTGGGCTGGTGCGCACCCTTGAACGGGCCGGGCTGAAAGTCGGCTTTTTCAAACCGATTGCCCAGCCACACCCTGGCGACACCGGCCCCGAGCGCTCCACTGAGCTGGTGGCCCGCACCCACGGTCTGAAACCGCCGCAACCGCTGGGCCTGGCCCACGTGGAGCGCATGCTCGGCGACGGCCAGCTCGACGAGCTGCTCGAAGAAATCATCACCCTGTATCAGCAAGCCGCTGTGGGCAAGGACGTGCTGATTGTCGAAGGCATGGTACCGACCCGCAGCGCCAGCTATGCGGCACGGGTCAACCTGCACTTGGCCAAGAGCCTCGACGCGGAAGTGATCCTGGTGTCGGCGCCGGAAAACGAAGTGCTCACCGAGCTCTCCGGCCGCGTGGAATTGCAGGCCCAGCTGTTCGGCGGCCCGAAAGACCCGAAAGTGCTGGGCGTGATCCTCAACAAAGTGCGCACCGACGAAAGCATGGAAGCGTTCTCGGCGCGCCTCAAAGAGCATTCGCCGCTGTTGCGCAGCGGTGAATTCCGCCTGCTCGGCTGCATCCCCTACCAGCCCGAACTCAACGCACCGCGCACCCGCGACGTGGCCGACCTGATGGGCGCGCAGATCCTCAACGCCGGCGACTACGAAACCCGGCGCATGACCAAGATCATCATCTGCGCGCGCACCATGCGTAACACCGTGGAATTGCTCAAGCCCGGCGTGCTGGTGGTAACCCCGGGCGACCGCGATGACATCATCCTCGCCGTCAGCCTGGCCGCGATCAACGGCGTGCCGCTGGCTGGGCTGCTGCTGACCAGCGACACACTGCCCGACCCGCGTATTATGGATTTGTGCCGTGGTGCGTTCCAGGCCGGGCTGCCGGTGCTGTCGGTGAGCACGGGCTCCTACGATACGGCGAACCAACTCAACAGCCTCAACAAAGAAATCCCGATTGATGACCGCGAGCGCGCAGAAATCATCACCGATTTCGTCGCCAGCCACCTCGATGCGCGCTGGCTGCACCAACGCTGCGGCACGCCACGGGAGATGCGCCTCTCGCCGGCCGTGTTCCGCTACCAGTTAATCCAGCGAGCCCAAGCCGCCAACAAGCGCATCGTGTTGCCCGAAGGCAGCGAGCCACTGACCGTGCAAGCCGCCGCCATCTGTCAGGCACGCGGCATTGCGCGTTGCGTGCTGCTGGCTAAACCTGCGGATGTGGAAGCGGTCGCCCGCGCCCACGGCATTGAGTTGCCTGAAGGCCTGGAGATTCTCGACCCTGACCTGATTCGCCAGCGTTATGTAGAACCGATGGTCGCGCTGCGCAAGAGCAAGAGCCTCAACGCGCCGATGGCCGAGCAGCAACTGGAAGACACAGTGGTGATCGCCACCATGATGCTCGCGCTGGATGAAGTGGACGGCCTGGTTTCCGGGGTTATCCACTCCACCGCCAACACCATCCGCCCTGCCCTGCAGCTGATTAAAACCGCGCCCGGCTGCACGTTGGTCTCATCGGTGTTCTTCATGCTGTTCCCGGAGCAGGTGCTGGTCTACGGCGACTGCGTGATGAACCCGCACCCAAGCGCCGCAGAACTGGCGGAAATAGCCCTGCAAAGTGCCGACTCGGCGGCCGCGTTCGGCATCACCCCGCGCGTGGCGATGATCAGCTACTCCAGCGGCGATTCGGCCAGCGGTGAGGAGGTCGAAAAAGTCCGTGAAGCCACCCTGCTCGCCCACGAACAACAAAGCTCGCTGCTGATCGACGGGCCGTTGCAGTACGACGCCGCCGCCAACGAAACCGTGGCCCGGCAGTTGGCGCCCAACAGCCTGGTCGCCGGTAAAGCCACGGTGTTTGTGTTCCCGGACCTGAACACCGGCAACACCACGCACAAGGCGGTGCAACGCAGCGCCGATTGCGTGAGCCTGGGGCCAATGCTGCAAGGCCTGCGCAAACCGGTAAACGATCTGCCGCGCGGTGCCCAAGTGGATGACATCGTGTACACCATCGCACTCACTGCGATTCAAGCCGCCAACCGACCTATGGATATCTAAATGCTGGATTTTCTACCTGCCGCCGTGCGCGGGGTGATCGCGTCCTTATTGTTGGCGCTGAACACGATCCTGCTGTGCTCGTTTCTGTTTATCGTCGCGCTGTTCAAAGCGCTGCCGTTTGCCAAGCGCTTCAGCGAATGGCTGATGAACCACACCCACGAAGCTTGGGTGACCAACAATAAGGGCTGGATGAACCTGGTACGGCGCACGCGCTGGCACCTGACCGGCCTTGAAGGGCTGGACTATGAGCACTCCTACCTAGTGACCAGCAACCACCAGAGCTGGGTCGACATCATGGTGTTGCAATACGTGCTCAATCGCCGGATTCGCCCGCTGAAGTTCTTCCTCAAGCAGGAACTGATCTGGGTGCCGGTGATAGGCCTGGCGTGGTGGGCGTTGGGCTTTCCGTTCATGAAGCGCTACACCAAGGCCTACCTGGAGAAGCACCCGGAGAAGAAAGGCAAAGACCTGGAAACCACCCGCAAGACCTGTGCGAAGTTTCGTGACAACCCGGTGGGCATTTTCAACTTTGCCGAAGGCACACGCTTTACGCCAGGCAAGCATGCCCAGCAGAAGTCGCCGTTTCGCTATTTGCTCAAGCCTAAGGCGGGCGGGATTGCGTTTGTGCTGGATGCCATGGGTGAGCAGCTGAAGTCATTGGTCAACGTGACCATTCACTACCCTGGCGGGCGCCCAGGGTATTGGGATTTGCTGTGTGGGAATGTGAAGGATGTGGTGGTGCACTTTGAAGAGGTGCAGATTCCAGCCGGGTTTATCGGCAAGAATTATGAGCAGGATGGCGAGTATCGGTTGGCGTTTCAGGGGTGGATTAACCAGCTGTGGGAAGACAAAGACCAACTGCTCGCCAAACTGCACACAGATTTCCCAGACCGCCACTGATCAACATGTGGATGCAATTTAATGTGGGCGCTGGCTTGCCTGCGATAGCGGTGGGTCAGCCAAGTAAAAATAAACTGACCGTCCGCCATCGCAGGCAAGCCAGCTCCGACATTGACCGAGTCAACATTTGAAGTTGTGACGCAGAGCGTCACAGGATGCATTCCCACGCAGAGCGTGGGAACGATCAGCCCGCCACCGAGTGCTCGGTGGCGGGCTTTTTTTGTGGCGGCGAGGTTTAGATCGCGCCGCGCTGACGCAACAGTTCCAGCACTTGCTTGACGCTGTCTTCCAGCGACAGGGCCTGGGTGTCGATCACCAGATCGGCATTCAACGGCACGTCGTACGGGAAGGATTCGCCCGGGATGTTATCCCCACCCGCGGCGTACAGGCCTTGCGGATCACGCTCGGCGCACACCAGTGGCGAGGCCTGGACGTAAACCGTCAGCAGGCGATCGGAGCCAATCAGCGCCTTGGCCTGTTCGCGGCCTTCGGCATCCGGGGCAACGAAGGCGGCCAGGGTCAGCAGGCCTGCTTCGTTGAACTGGCGCGCGACGTGAGCGGCACGACGCCAGTTTTCAGTACGCCCGGCACGGTCCTGCGGCAAGCCTTTGTTCAGGTCATGACGCAGGTTCTGGCCGTCCAGTACGAACACCGCACGGCCCATGTCGAACAGCTTGCGCTCAACCGCGTAGGCCAAGGTACTTTTGCCCGCGCCCGACAGGCCGCTAAACAACACGGTGGCCGGCTGCTGGCCGAAGCGCAGGGCGCGTTCTTCGGTGGCGACATGAGCGAGACCGCCGTGTTGCGCAGAACCGCCATGATTGACCGGCGGCGCGATGATCATGCCTGCGGCCACAGTGCCATTGGTCAAACGGTCGATGACGATAAACGCACCGGTGGTGCGGTTGCTGTCGTAACCGTCCAGCGCGATGGCGGCGTCGAGGCTGACCTTGACCCGGCCGATCTCGTTCAACTGCAGCGAACTCGCCGGGCCTTCGGCCAGGGTGTTCACGTCCACGCGGTGCACGATGCTGGTGATGGAACCCGGCACGTAGCTGGTCGCGCGCTTGATGTCGTATTTCTTGCCCGGCAGCATCGGCTCTTCGGCCATCCACACCAACATGGCGTCGAAGGCGTCAGTCACTTGCGGCACGTTGTCGGCATGCACCAGCAGGTCGCCACGGGAGATGTCGATCTCGTCTTCCATGGTCAGGGTCACGGCCTGGCCTGGGCCGGCGTGTTCCAGCTCACCTTCGAAGGTGACGATGGATTTGACGCGGCTGCTCTTGCCCGACGGCAGCACTACAACCTCGTCGCCCTTGTGCACGATGCCGCTGGCTAACGTGCCGGCGAAACCACGGAAGTTCAGGTTCGGACGGTTGACGTACTGCACCGGGAAACGCAGGTCGGTGTAGTTGCGGTCGTTGGCGATCTCGACAGTTTCGAGAATCTCCATCAGCGACTGGCCGGTGTACCAAGGCGAATGCTCGCTCTTGTTCACCACGTTGTCGCCCTTGAGCGCCGACATCGGTACGAAGGCCATGGTGCTTGGCTTGAAAGCAATACCGTCGGCGAACTTCAGGTAATCGGCCTTGATCGACTCGAAGATGCTTTGGTCAAAGCCATTGATGTCCATCTTGTTGACGGCGATCACGATGTGCTTGATGCCCAGCAACGAGGCGATATAGCTGTGGCGACGGGTCTGGGTCTGCACGCCGTAGCGGGCATCGATCAGGATAATCGCCAGGTCACAGGTGGATGCACCGGTGGCCATGTTGCGCGTGTACTGCTCATGGCCGGGGGTGTCGGCGATGATGAATTTGCGTTTGGCGGTGGAGAAGTAGCGGTAGGCGACATCGATGGTGATGCCCTGCTCACGCTCGGCCTGAAGGCCGTCGACCAGCAAGGCCAGGTCGATATCGTCGCCAGTGGTGCCGGATTTCTTCGAATCGCGGGTGATGGCTTCCAAGTGATCTTCGTAGATCATCTTGGAGTCGTGCAGCAGGCGCCCGATCAGGGTGCTCTTGCCGTCGTCGACGTTGCCGCAGGTCAGGAAGCGCAACATTTCCTTGCGCTCGTGCTGGCCCAGGTAGGCGAGGATGTCCTCGCTGATCAAATCAGATTGATGGCTCATTGCATTCAAGCTCCAAGCTGTAAGCTTCAAGCGGCAAGCTTGTCGGCGTACAGCTAGTCAGAAATTTTGTTGATCAGGCCGCAGAGCATTTTTGAGCGCTCGCGAGTTTCTGTAATCCAGTTTTCAGCCAGCGGGCGGGCGATGTAAGTGATGTCACGGCCAATGAAAATCTGAGTACGTAGCTCCCCACAGGAAGCTTTTACAATCCAAAGAAAGTGAGCTTTCTCTTTGTTGCTGCGACGTTCCATACCTTCCGCAATATTGGAAGGTACCGAAAGTGCAGACCGGGTGGTTTGATCCTTGAAACCGACCCCCCCGCAGCCCGCAAACTCTTTATAGATTTTCACCGCCAAACACTTGCTTCTCTGCCAGACAATCAGTTTCTCGAAACCCATTACGAGTCACTCAATAGCGGCTCGCAACAACCGGCTGCAAGACCAAACTGCAAAATTACGCATACCGCCTCTAACTTGCAGCTTGCCGCTTGTAACTCGAAGCTTAAAAGTACCCCTGACGTTTTTTATCTTCCATCGAGCCTGCGCCATCGTGGTCGATGACCCGGCCCTGGCGCTCGGAAGTTCGCGTCAGGAGCATTTCCTGAATGATGTCCGTCAGCGTTTCGGCTTCGGACTCCACCGCGCCCGTCAACGGGTAGCAGCCAAGGGTACGGAAACGTACTTTCTTTTTGACGATTCGGGCTTTGTCTTCGTCGGACAAGTGCTCGAGGATGCGGTCGTCGTCGATCATGATCAATGTGCCGTTCTTCTCGATCACGTCGCGCTCGGCGGCGAAGTACAGCGGCACAATCGGGATGCCTTCCAGGTAGATGTACTGCCAGATGTCCAGCTCGGTCCAGTTGGACAGCGGGAACACGCGGATCGACTCACCCTTGTTGACGTTGCCGTTATAAACGTTCCACAGCTCCGGGCGCTGGTTCTTCGGGTCCCAGCGGTGTTTGCTGTCGCGGAATGAGTACACGCGCTCTTTGGCGCGGGATTTCTCTTCATCACGACGGGCACCGCCGAACGCTGCGTCGAAACCATGCTTGTCCAAGGCCTGCTTGAGGCCTTCGGTTTTCATGATGTCGGTGTGCTTGGCGCTGCCGTGGGTGAACGGGTTGATGCCCTGCGCCACACCATCGGGGTTGACGTGGGTGATCAGGTCCAGGCCAAGCTCTTCGACCATTTTGTCGCGAAACTTGTACATCTCCTGGAATTTCCAGCGGGTGTCGACGTGCATCACCGGGAACGGCAGCTTGCCCGGGAAGAAAGCCTTGCGCGCCAGGTGCAGCATCACGGCGGAGTCTTTACCGATCGAGTAGAGCATCACCGGGTTGTCGAACTCGGCGGCGACCTCGCGGATGATGTGGATGCTTTCCGCCTCCAGCTGTTTCAGATGCGTCAGTTTGTCGACCATGGCTACTCACGGAAAAACGATCTTATGGACGGCCAGCGGGCCGTGTTCGAGCGGGGCATGCTAGCACAGCGCCTACTTCTATTCAGGGCGCCAGCTAGATCGAAACGGTATATGAATATGCCGCGAGGTTTGGCCCAACTCGGTCGAATGTGGGAGCGGGTTTGTGTGGGAGCTGGCTTGCCTGCGATGCAGGCACCTCGGTGTATCAGTGACACACAGTTGATGCCATCGCAGGCAAGCCGGCTCCCACATGTTGTCCCTCGCCGAGGTTAGATCGGGTTCGGGCAATCGATGAACAAATGCTCCAGGGCAAACCGCCGAGCCAGGTAATCGCCCAGCGCTTGGACGCCGTAGCGCTCAGTGGCGTGATGCCCGGCAGCAATAAAGCTGATGTCGTTTTCCCGCGCACTGTGGAAGGTTTGCTCGCAGGCTTCACCGCTCAGGTACAGGTCGACACCGGCGGCAATCGCCTGGTCGATATAGCCCTGGCCACCACCGGTGCACCAGCCGACGCGGCGGATCATCTCGCTGCCTTCGATCAACAGCGGCTCACGGCCCATCACATCCTGCACACGACGCGCGAAGTCGCGGGGCGACAATGGCTCGGCGAGAGAACCGACCAGCCCGACGATTTTCGGATTGCTCGGGTCCAGCGGGCCCTCGACAGTGATGTCCAGCTGACGGGCAAGTTGCACGTTGTTGCCCACGTCCGGATGCAGATCCAGCGGGAGGTGGTAGGCCAATAAACTGATGTCATGCTTGAGCAGGGTTTTCAGGCGGCGCTGCTTCATGCCGGTGATGCACGGGTTTTCGCCCTTCCAGAAATAACCGTGGTGCACCAGCACCAAATCAGCTTGGGCTTCGACGGCGGCATCCAGCAGGGCTTGGCTTGCGGTCACGCCGCTGACGATGCGCATCACCTGCGGGCGGCCCTCGACCTGCAGGCCATTGGGGCAATAATCGGCAATTTTTGCACTGCCAAGGTAGCGGTCCGCTTCCTCGACGAGGGTGGTAAGGGGGACGGCCATAAAAGACTCCTAAATATCCCGTTCCGAGGCGCTCGCAGCCTCGTATAATGCGCGACATTATGGGCGCTCTCCCGCCCCCTGCAACCTGTCAGGACTTACTTGATGCTCAAGGCACTGCGTTTTTTTGGATGGCCATTGTTGGCTGGCGTGCTGATCGCGATGATGATTATTCAGCGTTACCCCCAATGGGTGGGCTTACCCAGCCTTGATGTGAACCTGCAACAGGCCCCGCAGACCAACTCGGTGGTGCAAGGCCCGGTGACCTATGCCGACGCCGTGGTCATCGCCGCGCCCGCCGTGGTTAACCTGTACACCACCAAGGTCATCAACAAACCGGCGCATCCGTTATTTGAAGACCCGCAGTTTCGGCGCTATTTCGGCGACAACGGGCCCAAGCAGCGCCGGATGGAATCCAGCCTCGGTTCCGGGGTGATCATGAGCCCGGAAGGCTACATCCTCACCAACAACCATGTGACCACCGGCGCCGACCAGATTGTGGTGGCCCTGCGTGACGGCCGCGAAACCCTGGCCCGCGTGGTCGGCAGCGACCCGGAAACTGACCTTGCGGTGCTGAAGATCGACCTCAAGAACCTGCCCTCGATCACCATTGGCCGCTCCGAAGGGCTGCGCGTCGGTGACGTCGCGCTGGCCATCGGCAATCCGTTCGGCGTCGGCCAGACCGTGACCATGGGCATCATCAGCGCCACCGGGCGTAACCAGTTGGGGCTCAACAGCTACGAAGACTTTATCCAAACTGACGCGGCGATCAACCCGGGCAACTCCGGCGGCGCATTGGTGGATGCCAATGGCAACCTGACCGGCATCAACACGGCGATTTTCTCCAAGTCCGGCGGCTCTCAGGGCATCGGCTTTGCGATCCCGGTGAAGCTGGCGATGGAAGTGATGAAATCGATCATCGAGCACGGCCAGGTGATTCGCGGCTGGCTGGGCATCGAAGTACAGCCGCTGACCAAGGACCTGGCCGCGTCGTCCGGCTTGACCGGGCGCCCAGGCATCGTCGTCGCCGGTATCTTCCGCGACGGCCCGGCGCAGAAAGCCGGCCTGCAATTGGGCGATGTGATCCTGAACATCGACGGCGAACCCGCCGGTGATGGCCGCAAGTCGATGAACCAAGTCGCGCGGATCAAGCCGACCGACAAGGTGTCGATCCTGGTAATGCGCAACGGCAAAGAGATCAAGCTGTCGGCAGAGATCGGTCTGCGCCCACCACCTGCCCCGGTGAAAGAAGAGGAATAACAGCTGCGGGAGCCCTTTCCCGGGCTCCTGTTACCTAATATTTCAAAAGAAATCCATTCTCATCGGTCATGTTATATTGTTTCAATATCGCTATTGGAACGCTCTATCATGCCGTCTCGAAGATTCGCCCCCGTGGCTGGCCTGGCCTTGGGTTTGCTGCTCGACCCCGCCTACGCCGACGACAACACTGTAGAACTGGACACTATCAACGTCACCAGCGACGCCTATGAATCCGCCACCGGCCCGGTCACAGGTTATCGCGCCACCCGTTCCGCCAGCGCCACCAAGACGGACACCGCACTGCGCGACATCCCACAATCAATCAGCGTGATTCCTGCCACGGTGCTCAAAGACCTGGGCAGCACCAGCGTGGAACGCGCCCTGGAGTTTGCCGGCGGCGTGTCCAAGCAGAACAACTTCGGCGGCCTGACGCTTTACGAATACAGCGTGCGCGGCTTCACCACATCGGAGTTCTACCAGGACGGTTTCAGCGCCAACCGTGGCTACCCGAGCACGCCGGACGCGGCCAACATCGAGCGCATTGAAGTGCTCAAAGGCCCCGCTGCCAGCCTTTACGGGCGCGGCGACCCCGGCGGCACGGTGAATATCGTCACCAAAAAACCCCAGCCGCAAGCCTTCACCACCGTGCAAACCAGTGCCGGCAGTTGGGACCGCTATCGCACCGCGCTGGATGTGAACACCCCGCTGGACAGCGAAGGCCGCCTACTGTCGCGCGTGAACCTGGCGGTGGAAGACAACCACAGCTTCCGTGATCACGTCGACGCCAAGCGTGTATTCGTCGCGCCGTCGTTCAGCTGGCAGTTGGACCCGGACACCAGCCTTCTCGTAGAAAGCGAGTTCGTGCGCCACAGCTCCACCTTCGACCGAGGCATCGTCGCCAACCATGGCATGTCCCGCTCCACCTTCCTCGGCGAGCCCAACGACGGCAATATCCGCAACCACAACAACCGCATCCAGGCCGCGTTGGAGCATCACCTTAATGACGCCTGGAAACTGCGCCTGGCCAGCCACTACAAACAAGGCAGCCTGTGGGGTGACGCCTCGGAAAGTCGTGCGCTGAATGCCGACGGCCATACCGTCAACCGCCGCTACCGCGAACGCTCCACCGGTTGGCACGACAGCATCACCCAGCTGGAACTGCGCGGCCTGTTCGACATTGGCAGCTGGCAGCACGAACTGTTGATCGGCAGCGAATACGAGGACTACCGCAAGAAGGAGCGCGTGTCGGCGATTGCCGGCAGCCTCTACCCCATCGACATCTATAAACCGATCTACGGCCAGACCAAACCCAATGGCGCACGCACCGGCACCAACGCCTTCGAACAGACGAAAAGCCAGGCGCTGAACCTGCAAGACCAGATCGTCTTCACCGACCGCCTGCGCGGCATGCTCGGTGCGCGCTTCGAACACGTCGAGCAAAGCACCGTCGACTTCACCCGCAACCACGCCAAGAGCCGGCAAACCCACGACGCCCTCACCCAACGCGCCGGTTTGCTCTACCAACTCACGCCGCAAGTCGGTGTGTTCGCCAACGCGTCAACCTCGTTCAAACCCAACAACGGCTTGGACGCTGGCGGCAAATCCTTCACGCCGGAAGAAGGCGTGGGGTATGAAGTGGGGATCAAGAGCGAGCTGTTCGACGACCGCCTGAGCACCACCCTCGCCGCCTTCCATATCGAAAAGGAAAATGTCCTGGCCTTGGACCCGGCCACCATCAACAACAGCCGCGCCATAGGCAAGGCGCGCAGCCAGGGCTTTGACCTGCAACTGAGCGGGCAAGTGACTGACGCGGTAAGGGTCATCGGCGCCTTCGCCTACATCGACGCCGAAGTGACCAAGGGCGACAAAGCCATCCCCACCGGCAGCCGGATTCTCGGCGTGGCCAAGCGCAGCGGCAGCCTGCTGGGCGTGTATGAATTCCAGGATGGCGCGCTACGCGGCTCGGACCTCGGCGCGGCGTTCACCTACGTCGGTGATCGCTCCGGCGAAGCCGGCAGCCAGTTCGAACTGCCCGCCTACCACACCGTCGACCTGCTGGCGCATTACAAGGCCAGCGACAACGTCACGGTGGGCCTGAACCTCAACAACCTATTCGACGAAAAGTACTACGAGCGCTCCTACAGCAACTACTGGGTCACGCCCGGCGAGCCGCGCAACGTCACCGTCAGCCTGACCCTCAACCTGTAAAAGGACGCCCCCATGCAAGCCTTCAAATCCTTGGCCGTGATCGGCCTGCTGTTTGCCAGCCAAGTCTCGGCCCACGGCCTGTGGACCGAACAACGGCGCGGCAATATCGAAGTGATCTACGGCCACGGCGCCGAAGACAATGCCTTCAAGGCACAGAAAATCAGCGGTGCCTGGGCGTATGACGCCAGCGGCAAGATGATCCCGGTCACCGTGGAGCGCCTCGCCGACCACGCACGCCTCAAGCCGCTCAAATCGCCCGCCGTTTTAGCCGTGGCGTTGGATAACGGGATGTGGTCGCAGACGCCAGACAAGAAGTGGATCAACCAGGGCCGTAGCCAAGTGCCTGGCGCGATTGAGTCGACCCAGACCTTCAAATACAGCCTGGCGATTTACCAGCCGGGGGCGAAGTTGCCGAAGCTGGATCAGATCAAGCTGCTGATCCTGCCGGAAGTTGATCCGCTGACCGTAGGACCGGGCAGGTCACTGCCGGTGCGGGTGCTGCTGGATGGCAAGCCGGCGGCGGGGATAAAGTTGGTGGGCGATTATCGCAATGCGCCGAACACCTTGAGCACCGAGACCGACAAGGATGGCCGGGCCGAGGTGCTGGTGCGTAATGAAGGGTTGAATGTGATTACGGCGCAGGTGGAGCTGCCGCTAAAAGATGCTGATGTGGCAACGCGCGGGTTGTTCACTTCGCTGACGTTCCTCGGTGAACCGCATCACGAATAACACCAAAGTCTAGAGTGGGCACAGTCAGTGTGGGAGCGGGCTTGCTCGCGAAGGCGGTGGGTCAGCCAATACATTAGGTGGCTGACACACTGCATTCGCGAGCAAGCCCGCTCCCACATTTAGTCCTCACTCGGCTGGGCTAGAGTGCCAACGGCGCCCTTTCGCACAAGGTGTTCAGCGCCGCCGCCCACTGCGGGTCATCATTCAAGCACGGCACCAACACCAACTCCTCGCCACCCGCTTCGCGGAACTGCTCCAACCCGCGGTCACCAATCTCTTCCAGCGTCTCAATGCAGTCCGCGACAAACGCCGGGCACATCACCAGCAGCTTTTTCACGCCTTGCTGGGCCAACGCCTCAAGGCGGGCTTCGGTGTAGGGTTCGATCCACTTCGCCCGGCCCAGGCGCGATTGGAACGCCACCGACCACTTGCCCTCCGGCAAGCCCATGCGCGCGGCAAAGTCCCGTGCAACGCTGAAGCATTGGGCGCGATAACAGGTAGCAAGCACCTCAGGCGAGGCGTTCTGGCAGCAGTCGGCATCCTTGAAACAATGCCCGCCGGTAGGGTCGAGCTTTTTCAGATGGCGCTCAGGCAAGCCGTGAAAACTCAGCAGTAAATGATCGTAATCCTGTTCTACGTACGGCCGGGCGCTCGCGACCAGCGCATCGAGGTATTCCGGCTGATCGTAGAAAGGTTGCAGGATCGAGAACTGCACCTTGAGCTTTTTCTCACGCACCACGCGCCTGGCTTCTTCAATCACCGTGGTCACGGTGCTGTCGGCAAACTGCGGGTACAACGGCGCCAGGGTGACTTTCTCAATGCCCTGGGCCGCGAGGCGCGTCAACGTCGTTTCAAGCGATGGCTCGCCATAACGCATCGCCAGTTCCACCGGCCCCTGCGTCCACTGCGCAGTCATTTGCTGTTGCAGGCGGCGGCTCAGGACTACAAGCGGCGAGCCCTCGTCCCACCAGATCGACGCGTAGGCATGCGCCGACTGCTCGGGGCGCTTGATCAGGATCAGCGACACCAGCAAACGCCGCACCGGCCACGGTAGGTCGATCACGTAAGGGTCCATCAGGAACTGATTGAGGTAGCTGCGCACATCGGCCACCGAAGTGGACGCCGGTGAACCCAGGTTGACCAGTAACAACGCGTGATCCGTCATGCAACATCCTATGGCTAGAGGCGGCTGGACAAGTCTTCCAGGGCCGCATGCAACTCAGTGAACTGAAAAGTGAAACCGGCAGCCAGCAGCCGTTCGGGAACGGCCCTCTGCCCGCCCAGCAACAACCCGGACAATTCGCCCAACAAGGCCTTCAAGGCGAACGCCGGCATCGGCATGAACGCAGGGCGGTGCAGCACCCGGCCCAATGTCTTGGCAAAGTCGTGGTTACGCACCGGGTGTGGCGCGCAGGCATTATAAGGACCGCTGGCATCTTCCTTGTGCAGAAGAAAATCAATCAGGGCGATTTGATCTTTGATATGCACCCACGGCATCCACTGCCGACCATTGCCGATAGGCCCGCCCAGCGCCAGTTTGAACGGCAGCAGCAGCCGCGACAAAAAGCCGCCCTGCGCCGCCAACACCAGGCCGGTGCGCACCAGCACCACGCGGATGCCCATGGCTTCGGCTCGCAGGGCGGTTTCTTCCCAGGCGATACACAACTGGCTGGGGAAGTCGTCCTGCACCGGGCCGCTGGCCTCGGTCAATTCACGTTCGCCACCGTCGCCGTACCAGCCCACCGCCGAACCTGAAATCAGTACCGCCGGTTTTTGCGCCAGCCCGTCCATCCACGCCAGCAGGGTTTCGGTGAGGCTGATGCGGCTGCTCCACAGTAACGCCTTGCGCTTTTTGGTCCACGGGCGATCGGCGATGGGTGCACCGGCCAGGTTGACCACCGCATCCACGTTGCCGATTACGTCTTGCAAGCGGCCGACACCCAACACCTCAGGGCCGCACCATTTGGCGACGGTGTCCGGTTCGCGGCTCCACACGGTCAGGCGATGCCCTTGGGCAAGCCAACGTTGGCAGAGCTGACGACCGATCAAGCCTGTACCGCCGGTCAGCAAAATGTGCATGGAACACTCCTCATGTAACGTTCGCCGCCGATCACTGGTCTATTTTATAAGCAGGGATCATTTGTAGTACGGCGCGGCTTTTCGTTTAAGCCCACGCTTTAACCATAGGCCACGCCGTAAGAACAGGTACGCCAAAACTTATACCAAAAAACAATATTGTACAGCTATTGGTGTCGGCGTAGTCTGTACCCAACGGTAAAACGAGGCCTCCCATGACTGTTCCCATCGCGATCATCGGCACCGGCATCGCCGGTCTCTCCGCCGCCCGAGCGTTGCAAGACGCGGGGCACGTCGTACAACTCTTCGATAAAAGCCGCGGCAGCGGTGGCCGCATGTCCAGCAAGCGCAGCGACGCTGGCGCACTGGACATGGGCGCGCAGTACTTCACCGCCCGCGACCGGCGCTTCGTCAACGAAGTGCAGCGCTGGCAAAGCCACGGCTGGGCCGAGCAGTGGAAGCCGCAGCTGTACAACTTCAAGTCCGGGCAACTCACGCCCTCCCCCGATGAGCAAATACGTTGGGTCGGCACGCCGCGCATGAGCGCGATCACCCGCGCATTGCTCGACGACTTGCCGGTGGAGTTCGGTTGCCGCATCACCGAAGTGTTCCAAGGCAAACAGCACTGGAACCTGCTCGACGCCGACGGCGGCAATCACGGCCCCTTCAGCCATGTGGTCATCGCCACGCCGGCGCCCCAGGCCACCGCCCTGCTGGCCGCCGCGCCCAAGCTGGCGAGTGCCGCCGCCGGGGTAAAAATGGACCCGACCTGGGCCATCGCCCTGACCTTCGACAAACCCTTGGATACACCGATGGAAGGCTGCTTCGTGCAAGACAGCCCCCTCGATTGGCTGGCGCGCAACCGCAGCAAACCTGGGCGCGACACCACCCTCGACACTTGGGTACTGCATGCCACCAGCACCTGGAGCAAGGCGCACCTGGACCTGCCCAAGGAAGCCGTGATCGAACACCTGCACGGTGCCTTCGCCGAATTGCTGCACAGCGCCATGCCCGCGCCGTCGTTCAGCCTGGCGCATCGCTGGCTCTACGCCCGACCGTCCAGCGCCCATGAATTCGGGGTGCTGGCCGACGCCGACCTGGGCTTGTATGTATGCGGCGACTGGTGCCTGTCCGGGCGCGTCGAAGGCGCTTGGCTCAGCGGCCAGGAAGCTGCGCGCCGCTTGATCGAGCACCTGCAATGAACCGCATCAATCCCGCTAAATTGCTGCTGTCGAAGTGGACAGCAGCGCGCCCGCGCAATAAGGAAAAACACTTTCTGGTCACCGAACTGTTTCGGGATGAAGAAGGCACCGTGCTCGAAATCGAGCTGCAAGCTGTCATGACCCGCCGTGCGGAACGCCTGACCTGGCAAACCCTGCAGAACGCTGAGGACTGGCGAATCGGCTGGAAATAGCTCAGCCGAAAATACTTATACAAACTATTTGACTTGTACAGCTTCGAATCTATGATGAGATTTCGTTGTACAAGTTTTATAGCGTGTACAGGAATTATGCAGAGGTTCGGCCATGTCCAGCACCGTCAAACCAAAGATTGCCATCAGCGCCTGCTTGCTGGGCGAGAACGTGCGCTTTAACGGCGGACACAAACAATCCCTGCTGTGCAGCCAAACCCTCACCGACTACTTCGACTTTGTGCCGCTGTGCCCCGAAGTCGCGATCGGCCTGGGCATCCCCCGCGAACCGATTCGCCTGGTAGGCGACCCGGCCCGGCCGCAGGCCGTCGGCACGGTGCGCCGTGAGCTGAATGTCACCCAGCCGCTGGACGATTACGGCCAGCAGATGGCCCAGGAACACACTGACCTGTGCGGTTACATCTTCATGCAGAAATCGCCGTCGTGCGGCCTGGAGCGGGTCAAGGTTTACCGCGACAACGGCACGCCCGTCGACGGCGGCGGGCGTGGCATTTACGCCCAGGCGTTTTGCGCGCGCCACCCCAACCTGCCGGTGGAAGAAGACGGCCGACTGAATGACCCAGTGTTACGGGAAAACTTCCTGACCCGGGTCTTCGTCTACGCCAGCTGGCAGCAACTGCTGGCTGAGGGCCTGACCCGCCACCGCCTGTTGGCCTTTCACTCACGCTACAAATACTTGCTGATGGCCCACAGCCCGGTGCATTACAAAAGCCTCGGCCACCTGCTCGGCAGCATGGGCAAGGCCACTGATCTGGACGCGCTAGCCGCCAACTATTTCAGCGAGCTGATGACCGGCCTGAAAAAGTGCGCCACCCGTGGCACCCATACCAATGTGCTGCAACACATCAGCGGCTACCTCAAGCAGGCCATCAGCGCTGACGACAAGCAGGAAATGCAAACCGTCATCAGCCAATACCGCAGCGGCATCGTGCCGTTGGTGGTGCCGCTGACCCTGCTCAAACACCACTTTCGCCAACACCCTGATCGCTACATTGCGCAGCAGGCCTACCTGCAGCCGCACCCGGAAAACCTCAGCCTGCGTAATGCGATCTGACCCATGAAAAGACCATCATGAAAGCTGCCCCCCAAGACGAACCCGGCGTAGACATCGCCCAAGCCCTCCAAGACGGCTGGCTGCCAATACGCGAAGTGGCGCGCCAGACCGGCGTCAACGCCGTAACGCTGCGCGCCTGGGAACGCCGCTATGGCCTGATCGTGCCGCAGCGCACGCCCAAGGGTCATCGGCTGTTCAGTGCCGAACATGTACAACGCATCCACACCATCCTCACCTGGCTCAACCGCGGTGTACCGGTCAGCCAGGTGAAAAGCCTGATCGACTCCGCCCAAGCCAGTCCCGACACCGTCGAAAACGAATGGCACGCCCTGCGCCAGAACCTGGTGAATGCGATCAGCGAGTTGGCCGAACGCAGGGTCGACGACGCCTTCAACCAAGCCATGGCGTTGTACCCGCCGCGTACCTTATGCGGGCAATTGATGCTGCCGCTGCTCAAGGCGCTGGAGCAACGCTGGCAAGGCCAGTTCGGCGCGCAGATGGAGCGGGTGTTTTTCCTGTCCTGGCTGCGCAGCAAGTTTGGCGCGCGCATCTACCACAACAACCGCCAACTGCAAGGCGCCCCGTTGCTGTTGGTCAACCACTCCGACCTGCCGCTGGAGCCGCACCTGTGGCTCAGCGCCTGGCTGGCCAGCAGCGCCGACTGCCCGGTGGAAGTCTTCGACTGGCCATTGCCGGCGGGCGAACTGGCCCTGGCGGTGGAACACCTGCAACCGCGCGCCGTGCTGCTGTATTCGAGCAAGGCTATCCATGTGCCGGCACTCAGTAAACTTTTGGGCGGTGTCCGCTGCCCAACCTTGATTGCCGGACCAACGGTATGCATCCACCAGGCAGAGTTGGCCGTATTAACCCGTGACACCCCTGAATTGTTCGTGGCCGAAGACCCGTTGTCGGCCCACCAGATACTGATCCAGCGTGGAATTGTTTAAATGCACTTGATCTGGCTGCGCACCGACCTGCGCCTACACGACAACACCGCCCTCGCCGCCGCAAGCCAGCGAGGCCCCGTTGCAGCCGTGTACCTGATCACCCCCGAACAATGGCGGGCCCACGATGACGCGCCGTGCAAAGTCGACTTCTGGCTGCGCAACCTGCGGCACCTGAGCCAGGCGCTCGGCGAGCTGAACATTCCCTTGCTGATCCGCACCACCGCGACCTGGGACCAGGTACCCGGCGTATTGAGTACGCTGTGCCGGGAACTGTCGGTTGAATCGGTGCACGTCAACGAGGAGTACGGCATCCACGAAAGCCGTCGCGACACCGCCGTGGCCCAGGCGCTGGAAGCCGATGGCGTGACGTTCCACCGTTACCTGGACCAACTGTTCTTCCAACCCGGCAGTGTGCTGACCAAGACCGGCACTTATTTCCAGGTGTTCAGCCAGTTCCGCAAGGTTTGCTACAACCGCCTGCACAGCGCCCTCCCGCGTCAGGTGGCAACCCCGAACGCCCAGGCGCCCACAGAGCTGAAAAGCGACCCGGTCCCTGAGCAGGTCGAAGGGTTCGCGCCACCCAGCGAAAGCTTGCGCGCCCTCTGGCCGGCCGGTGAAGACGAAGCGCGCCGCCGCCTCGATGCCTTCGCCGATCAACAAATCAGCTACTACAAAGACGAGCGCGACTTCCCGGCCAAACCCGGCACCAGCCAGCTTTCGGCTTACCTCGCCGCCGGTGTGGTTTCGCCGCGCCAGTGCCTGCATGCCGCCTTGCAAGCCAACCAGGGCGAGTTCGAAAGCGGCGACATAGGCGCGATCACCTGGATCAACGAGCTGCTGTGGCGCGAATTCTACAAACACATCCTCGTAGGCTACCCACGGGTGTCCCGCCACCGCGCCTTTCGCCCCGAGACCGAAGCGGTGGCGTGGCGCGATGCGCCCAAAGACCTCGCCGCCTGGCAGGAAGCGCGCACCGGCCTGCCGATCATCGACGCCGCCATGCGCCAGTTGCTCGAAACCGGTTGGATGCACAACCGCCTGCGCATGGTGGTGGCAATGTTTTTGACCAAGAACCTGCTGATCGACTGGCGCGAAGGCGAGCGTTTCTTTATGCGCCACTTAATCGACGGCGACCTGGCGGCCAACAACGGCGGCTGGCAGTGGAGTTCTTCCACCGGCACCGATTCGGCCCCGTACTTCCGGATTTTCAGCCCATTGAGCCAATCGGAGAAATTCGACAGCGAAGGCGTGTTCATCAAGCACTGGCTGCCAGAGCTGGCCGCGCTGAATAAAAAGGAAGTGCACAACCCCGAGGCAGTCGGCGGCCTGTTTGGCGTGGCGGACTATCCGCGTGCGATTGTCGACCTGAAAAAATCCCGCGAACGCGCGTTGGCAGCCTTCCGCAGCCTGCCTTCACGTCAGGAGGTTGCCGAGCATGAGTGACTTCCTGCCCAGGTTCGCCCAGGCCTTTGCGACCCTGGACAAGCACAACCTGCACCGGCTCGACAGCCTGTACAGCAAGGACATCACCTTCACCGACCCGCTGCATGAAGTGCACGGGTTGCCCGCGCTGCGCCGCTACTTCGCCGAGATGTACGGCAATGTCAGCCAGCTGCGCTTCGACTTCCACGGTTTCGACCAAGTGGCCGAAGGTGAAGGCTATTTGCGCTGGAAAATGAGCTTCTGCCACCCACGGCTCAACAGCGGCAAGCTGATCCGCGTGGAAGGCTGCTCGCACCTGCTGTGGCGCGACAAGGTCTACCGCCATCGCGATTATTTCGATGCCGGCGCTCTGCTCTACGAACACCTGCCAGTACTCGGCCGCGTAGTCAGTTGGCTGAAAAGGAGAATGGGATGAGCCTTACACCACCCCGCCGTTATTGGCTGACCGGCGCCAGCAGTGGCATCGGTGCTTCGCTGGCCGTGGAGTTGCTCAACAGCGGCGCCCATGTGGCACTCAGCTCGCGAACCAAAGGCCCACTGGAAGCACTCGCCCACCGTTACCCGGGGCAAGTGTTGGTGGTAGCCGGCGACCTGACAAACAGCCAGACCGTGCGCGAGATCGGCGAGCATATCGGTGTGGTCTGGGGCTCACTCGACACGGTGATCCTGAATGCCGGCACCTGTGAATACGTGGACGCTCGGCAGTTTGACGCCTCTATCGTCGAGCACGTGGTACGCACCAACCTGCTGGCGAGCAGCTATTGCATCGAAGCGGCGCTGCCGTTGTTGCGCAAAGGGCTCACCCCACACTTGGTCGGTGTGGCCAGCGCCGTAACCTACCTGCCGATGCCACGCGCTGAAGCTTATGGCGCCTCCAAGGCCGGGCTGCGCTACCTGTTTGAATCCCTGCGCATCAGCCTGTCGCCCGAGAACATCGACGTCACGGTGATCAGCCCGGGCTTTGTCGACACGCCGCTGACCGAACGCAATGACTTCCCGATGCCCTTGAGCTGGTCGGCCGACAAGGCCGCGCGGCATATCTTCGCCAAGCTGGACAAGCGTCCGCTGGAAATTGCCTTCCCCGCTATGTTTATCGCCACCTTGTGGCCGTTGTCGAAGCTGCCCAACCGCGCGCAACTGTTCATCGGCAAGCGCATGTTGCGCAGCCCGCCGCCGCAGAAGGACAACCTGTGAAAATCGCCATTATCGGCAGCGGCATCGCCGGGCTGACCAGCGCCTACCTGCTCAGCCGCCGCCACGACATCACCGTGTTCGAAGCCGGCGTGCGCATCGGCGGGCATACCCACACGGTCAACGTGACGGTCGAGAGTAAAAGCTATGCGGTGGACACCGGTTTTATCGTGTTCAACGACTGGACCTACCCCAACTTCATTCGCCTGCTGGGGCAAATTGGCGTGAAGTTCAAACCCACCGAGATGAGCTTTTCGGTGTGCGACCAGAACGAAGGCTTCGAGTACAACGGCAATAACCTCAACAGCCTGTTTGCCCAGCGCAGCAATATACTGTCGCCGGGGTTCTGGGGCATGTTGCGCGACATTCTGCGCTTCAACCGCCAGGCGCCGCTGGACCTGCAAGAACAGCGCATCAGCGCCGACATGACCTTGGGCGATTACCTCGAAGCCGGGGGTTACGGCCCGCGGTTTATCCGGCATTACATCGTGCCGATGGGCGCGGCGATCTGGTCGATGTCCCTGGCGGACATGCTCGGTTTTCCATTGCAATTTTTTGTAAGGTTCTTCAAGAACCACGGCTTGCTCTCTGTGAACAACCGGCCGCAGTGGTGCGTGATCGAAGGCGGGTCGAGCAGCTACATCGAGCCGCTGACGCGCAGCTTTCGCGAACAGGTGCGCCTCAATTGCCCTGTGCATAACGTCGAGCGCACCGACGACGGCGTAGTTATCCACAGCGCCGCCGGCAGCGAGACATTTGATCGGGTGGTGTTTGCCTGTCACAGCGATCAGGCCCTGGCCTTACTGGCCGACCCAAGCCAGGCCGAACAGGAGATCCTCGGCGCCCTGCCTTACGCCGACAACGACGTGGTGCTGCACACCGACACGCGCCTGCTGCCCGACCGCAAACTCGCCTGGGCCAGCTGGAACTACCGGCTGACCGGCACCGCGCAGACCCAGGCCGCCGTCACTTACGACATGAACATCCTGCAAGGTATCGACAGCGCCACGACCTTTTGCGTGAGCCTTAACCAGACGTCGATGATCAACCCGATGAAGGTCCTCGCGCGCTACACCTACGCACATCCGCAATACAGCCTCGCGGCGGTAGCTGCCCAAGCGCGCTGGGAAGAATTGGCCGGCGCACGCAACACCTTTTATTGCGGCGCCTACTGGGCCAACGGTTTCCATGAAGATGGCGTGGTCAGCGCATTGCGCGTGGCACAGGCCTTTGGAGAAACCTTGTGAACAGCGCCCTGTACAGCGGCTGGATCGCCCATCGCCGGTTTGCGCCCAAGGCCCACGCCTTTCGCTACCGCATCGGCCTGCTGTACCTGGATTTGAGCGAACAAGACGAAGTGCTCGGGCTCTCGCCCCTGGCCGGCGCAGGTCGCATGGCACCCTTCGGCTTTCGCCAGCAGGATTACCTGCGTGAATTCACGCGCCACGGCATGAGCTTGAGCGATGCCGTGCGCCAGGAAGTTGGCAAGGCGCTGGGGCGTGAGCCCCAGGGCGTTATCTGCCTACTGACCCAGGCCCGCAGTTGGGGCCTGGCTTTTAACCCGGTGAGTTTCTTCTACTGCTTCGAGGCCGATGGGCAACTGGCCGCGATCCTGTGTGAAGTGACCAACACCCCGTGGCGTGAGCGCTATCACTACGTGCTGCCGGCCCAGGCCCTTGGCGCCGACGAGCATCAGCACTTCGCCGTGGCCAAGGCCTTCCATGTGTCGCCGTTTTTGCCGCGCGACCTGGAATACCGCATGAGCTTCAGCCCGCCCGCCGCCAAGCTAGGCGTGCACATGGCCGACTGGCAGGGCGAGGTGAAAGTCTTTGACGCCACCTTGAGCCTGCACAGAGAAGCACTCAGCCGCGCCAGCCTGCATCGCTACTTGTGGCGCTTCCCGTGGATGACCGCCAAGACTTGCCTGGCGATCTACTGGCAGGCCATGCGCTTGTTGCTCAAACGCACTCCGATTTTTTCCCATCAGGCCGCCGATGGCGCCTCTCGCACCGCAGTCGGGTATACCAAGGATCGCCGCCATGAAATCCCCTAGCTTATCGGTCAAAACCAGCCGCCTGAATGTCAATGGCATGACCAGCGCATTGCTGCGCAAGGCCGTGCTGCGCCAACTCAGCCAACTGCGCCACGGCCAACTGGTGGTGATCGAGGATGGCGAACGCCAAGTGTTCGGCGCACGCGAAGCGCACCTGCTGGGGGAGATCCAGATCCTCGATTCGGCGGTGTGGGGCCTGGTGGCGGCCAACGGTTCGATCGGCGCCGGCGAGGCGTTTATCCACGGTTATTGGACCAGCCCGGACCTGACCGCGGTAGTGCGGGTGATGGTCAGCAACCTGGAGGTGCTCGATGCCATGGAAGGTGGCCTGGCGCGCCTGGCACGCCCGTTCACCCAAGGCCTGCATTGGCTCAACCGCAATACGCGCAAAGGCTCGCAGAAAAACATCGCCGCCCACTACGACCTGGGCAACGACCTGTTCGAAGAATTCCTCGACCCGACCATGATGTATTCGGCGGCGCAGTTCCTGACGCCCGACGACACCCTGGAACAGGCACAGTTGAACAAACTGGAGCGCATCTGCCAGAAACTCGCGCTCAAGCCTACCGACCACCTGCTGGAAATCGGCACCGGCTGGGGCAGCATGGCGCTGTATGCGGCGCAGCATTACGGCTGCAAGGTCACCACCACGACCTTGTCCAAAGAGCAGTTTGCCTATACCGAAAAACGCATCGAGGCGCAGGGGCTCAAGGACCAAGTGACGTTGTTGCTGCAAGATTACCGCGACCTGAGCGGCCAATACGACAAGCTGGTGTCCATCGAGATGATCGAAGCGGTGGGCCTTCGCTTTCTGCCGACCTACTTCAAGCAGTGCGCGCACTTGCTCAAGAGCGACGGCCTGATGCTGCTGCAAGCCATCACGATTCGTGACCAGCGTTTTGAGCAGGCGAAGAACAGCGTCGACTTTATCCAGCGCTACATCTTCCCCGGTGGCGCTCTGCCCTGTATGCAGAACATGCTGCACATCGTCAGCCGCGACACCGACATGAACCTGCTGCACATGGAGGACTTCGGCCTGCACTACGCGAAAACCCTGCGCCTGTGGCACGAGAACTTTCGCCGCGCCCATGGCCGTCTTGCAGAGCTGGGCTACGATGAGTACTTCCTGCGCTTGTGGGAATTCTACTTGTGCTACTGCGAAGGTGGCTTCATGGAACGTACGATTGGTACCGCGCAGCTACTACTGGCCAAGCCGGCGGCAATCAACCCGCCGTTGCTCGGGCGTTTCAATGCTTAAACCGCTGGCCAATGCCGTACTGTTCCAGTGCAGCTGGTTTGCCTGCGTGCTCGGTGGCGACAGCCGCTGGCTGCTGGTGGCCGCCGCCGTACTGGCCATCCACCTGCTGTGGATAAGTTCATGGTCTGCCGAAGGGCAAGTGATCCTCGCCGTGACCTTGCTGGGTACAGTGGTCGACACTTCGTTGCGCACCTTCGGCGTGTTTCATTTCAGCGTTCCGGGGCCGCTGATTCCGTTCTGGCTGATGCTGCTGTGGGCGTTGCTCGCCACCACGCTGCGCCATTGCCTGGCCTGGAGCGCACAGCCCTGGTGGCGCGCCAGCGTATTAGGTGCAGTCGGCGGGCCAGTGTCTTATTACGCCGGCAGCCAATTGGCCGGCGTGAGTTTCGGTTATGGCACAGTGCCGACGATGATAGGCTTGGCGCTGCTGTGGGCGCTGCTGTTCCCCATGCTGCATTGGATCGCCCGGCAACTGGGGCACTGACGTCTGTCAGAGTGTTCACACCTACCCGACGTGCTTGCCTTACACTGCGCGCCTATGACCAACATCCCCCACACTCAAATCACCGAACCCGCCGTGACCTGTTCAACGTGCGCGGCCTGCTGCTGCCAACTGGAAGTCATGCTGATCACCGACACCGGCGTGCCGGAACGCTATATCGATACCGACGACTGGGGCGGCGAAGTGATGCTGCGCCTGGACGACGGTTGGTGCGCGGCGCTGGATCGGGACACGATGATGTGCACGATTTACGAGCGACGACCGCTGATCTGCCGGGAGTTCGAGATGGGCGCGCCGGAGTGCTTGACCGAGCGTGAAGGGATTGCGACGGCGTATCGCTGAACCTGAAGGTGGCACTAATAAACTGTGGGAGCTGGCTTGCCTGCGATGCAGACACCTCGGTCTATCGGTTACACCGAAGTGATGCTATCGCAGGCAAGCCAGCTCCCACATTAGTCAGCAGGTGCCTGATGGCTTACAACGGGTAGGTGTAGTGCAACGAGTAACTCTCTACCCCGTCGTTATTGCTGCTGATGCCCGCGTTGGAATAGTGCGTGGCACGAATGCCCACTTCATGCCCACCGGTAAAGCGCAAACCAAAGCCCAGGCGGTCTTCGAACTGGAAGGCCTGGCCGATATTGTTGTCTTCAACCCGCGTGCGTGAGAACACCGCCACGCCGATCCCCGCTTCGATGTAAGGCTTTACCGACTCACCGGCAAACTCATACACAAACACCGGCGAGAACGACAGGCTGCTGACACTGGCGCGCTTGTCGCCATCCCAATAGGTGTAGGCCCCGCTCCAGTAGCCGGTCAGTCGACCTACGTCGCTCTGCCACCAACTTTTATCCCAATCCGACGTCAGCCCCAACCGATAGGTCATGGTCGAATCGCCGGTGCTCCCCACACCCAATTCCAGGCCGGCGGCCTGGGCCGAAACAGAGTGTCCTACCACCACGGCCGCAAACGCAGCCAAACAGAACAAGCGCTTCATAAGAAACAGTCCTTTGAGAACGAGGTTGTATGTTTTTGCACAGACTAACTCGCTATAGAAGCCGACGTAGAGTCAGAAGTTCAGCGTCTTATTGCGTTATTTCACAAAATTTTCACGCGTCGAAGCTTCGCACAACTCCAGGATGTTTCCATAGTGTCGGTAGGATACTTCTCAGGTGGTCGACGTGACCGCTGGTCCAGAACTGGGCAGGTTCAGGATTGCCGGTGGCCAACAGGTCGCGCTCGCCCAATAGACGTTTGAGCTGACGCGCCACGGCGGCGCCGGTGTCGATCAGGATGATGCTCGGGGGGAGCATGTGCGCCAGGAGCGGCTTGAGGAAGGGATAGTGGGTGCAGCCGAGAATAATCGTGTCGCAACCGGCGCTGAGCAGCGGTTCGACATAGCCGTGCAACATCTGGCGCAGTTCGGGGCTATTGAGATCGCCGCTTTCAATCAACTCCACCAGGCCCGGGCAGGGCTGGGTGATCACGCGCACATCGGTGGCAAAGCGGTCGAGCAAGGCGGCGAACTTGGCGCTTTGCAGGGTGCCGGTGGTGGCGAGTACACCGACCACGCCGCTGCGGGTGGCGGCGGCGGCGGGTTTGACGGCGGGTTCCATGCCTACGAGCGGCCAGTCGGGATAGTCCTGGCGCAAGTCGGCAACAGCCGCGACGGTCGCCGTATTGCAGGCAATCACAAAGGCCTTGGCGCCTTGCTCGCGGAAAAACTCGGCGACCCGCCGGGAGCGGTCAAGAATGAACGCCGGGGTTTTCTCGCCGTAAGGGATATGCCCGCCATCGGCCACGTACAGCAGCGACTCATGGGGCAATAACTGCTGAATTTCGTCCAGCACGGTCAAGCCGCCGATACCGGAGTCGAACACACCGATGGGCGCGCTCTTAACCATGCTGCGTCCCGCAGACACTGCAGCCAGGATCACGCTTGACCCGCAATTCACGAAAACGCGTGGTCAACGCATCGATCAGCAACAAGCGGCCGACCAATGGCTCACCGAAACCGGCCAGCAGTTTCAGGGCTTCCAGCGCTTGCAGGCTGCCGACCAGGCCCACCAATGGGCCAACGACGCCGGCTTCGCTGCAGGTCAGTTCGGTGTCGCTGCCGTGCCCGTATAAACAGTGGTAGCACGGGCTGTCGACGCGGCGTGGGTCGAACACCGACAACTGGCCCTCAAGGCGGATCGCCGCGCCGCTGATCAATGGCTTGGCGGCGGCGACACAGGCGGCATTGACGGCTTCACGGGTGGCGAAGTTGTCGCTGCAGTCGAGCACCACGTCGACCGCTGCCACTGCCGCCGCGAGTGAGTCCGCATCCAGGGCCGTGCGATGGGCGAGTAAGGTGACTTCGGGGTTGATCGCGGTCAGACGGCGCATGGCCGAGTCGACCTTGGTCTGCCCGACGCTGTCGGTGTCGTGGATGATCTGGCGTTGCAGGTTGGTGAGGTCGACGGTATCGAAATCGGCCAGGTGCAACTCGCCGACGCCGGCGGCGGCCAGATACAGCGCGACTGGCGCGCCCAGCCCACCGAGGCCGACGATCAACGCACGGCCGTTTTTCAGGCGCAATTGGCCGTCGATGTCGACATGTTGCAACAGAATCTGTCGGCTATAGCGCAACAGTTCCTGATCGGTCAGCACGGGCGACGTCCCAGGGTGATGCGCTCGTGGCCACCGAGGTCGATGCGGCTGTGTACGTCTTCAAAGCCTGCGCCAAGCAACAGGTCACGCACGGCCGCAGCCTGATCGTAGCCGTGCTCGAGCAACAGCCAGCCAGCCGAATTCAAGTGGGCTGGCGAGTCGGCAATGATCAGCCGCAAGTCGTCCAGGCCATCATGCCCCGCCACCAGCGCACTGGCCGGTTCAAAACGCACATCACCGGCCACCAGATGGGGATCGTTATCGGCGATGTAAGGCGGGTTGCTGATGATCAGGTCGAACGTTTGGCCTTGCAGGGCGCTGAACCAGTGGCTGTTCAACACCGTGGCGTTTTTCAGGTGCAGGCGCTGGCGATTACGTTCGGCCAGGGCCACGGCTTCCAGCACGCGGTCGACCGCCGTGACCTGCCAGGCCGGGCGTTCGCTGGCCAGGGCCAGGGCGATAGCGCCGCTGCCGGTGCCCAGGTCGAGGACCTTGGCCGGCGTGGCAGGCAACAATTCCAAAGCGGCTTCCACCAGCAGCTCGGTTTCCGGACGCGGGATCAGCGTGTGAGGCGCGACCTCCAGGTCCAGCTTCCAGAAGCCTTGCTGACCGAGGATATACGCCACTGGCTCACCGCCACGGCGGCGTTGCAGGTAGTCGGCAAAGGTCAGCGCAGCTTCGCTGCTGACGATTTTTTCCGGCCAGGTGTGCAGGTAGCTGCGCGATTTGCCCAAGGCAGCGGCCAGCAACAGTTCCACATCCAGGCGCGCAGTAGGCGAGTCAGGCAGGTCGGCGGCGCGCAGCAGGCTGGCAATGATGGTCATTTATTCACCTATCGCCGCCAATTGGTCGGCCTGATATTCGGCGAGCAACGGCTCGATTACCGCGTCGACGCCACCGGCGAGAATCTCGTCGAGGGAATAAAGCGTGAGGTTGACCCGATGGTCGGTGACCCGGCCCTGGGCAAAATTGTAGGTGCGGATGCGCTCGGAGCGGTCGCCCGACCCCACCAGCAATTTGCGCTCGCTGGCAATCGCGTTGGCGGCGGCGCTGGTCTGCTGGTCGTTGAGTTTGGCCGACAGCCAGGACATGGCCCGCGCACGGTTCTTGTGCTGGGAACGTTCTTCCTGGCACTCCACCACGATGCCCGACGGCAAGTGCGTAATACGGATCGCCGAGTCAGTCTTGTTGACGTGCTGACCACCGGCGCCCGATGAGCGGTAGGTGTCGACACGCAAGTCCGCCGGGTTGATCTCGATGGCTTCCTGCTCGTCCGGCTCGGGCAATACGGCCACGGTGCATGCCGAGGTGTGGATACGGCCCTGGGATTCAGTCGCCGGCACCCGCTGCACGCGATGCACGCCGGATTCGAACTTGAGCTTGCCGTAGACGTTGTCGCCTTCAACCCGGGCGATGACTTCTTTATAGCCGCCGTGTTCACCGATGTTCTCGGACAAAATCTCGACACGCCAACCGCGACGCTCGGCAAAACGCGAATACATGCGGAACAGGTCGCCGGAAAAGATCGCCGCCTCGTCGCCACCGGTGCCGGCGCGGATTTCGAGAAACACGTTGCGCCCATCGTTAGGGTCTTTGGGCAGCAACATGCGTTGCAGGTCGCCTTCCAGCTCAGCCAGTTTTTCCTTGGCTTCGCGGACTTCTTCCACGGCCATTTCGCGCATGTCCGGGTCGCTGTCCTTGAGCAGCGCCTGGGCGCCTTCGAGGTCGGCCTGCACCTTGGTCAGGTGCTTGTAGGTGGCCACAATCGGCTCAACTTCGGCGTATTCCTTGGAATAGGCGCGGAATTTGGTTTGATCGGAGATGACCTCGCCATCGCCGAGCAAGGCGGTCAGTTCTTCGAAACGGTCCTGGAGCACGTCCAGTTTATTGAGCAGTGACGCTTTCATTGCGGTTTTTTATCCGAAGAGCTATCTGACGCGCCCTCACCGAGGGCAAAGAGTTCCTGGGCCATGGCCAGCGCATCGAGGCGGCCTTCGGCGGTAAGCTTTTTCAACTGAACGCTGGGGGCGTGGAGCAACTTGTTGGTCAAGCCACGGGCCAGTTGCATCAGCACTTCTTCGGCGCTGCTGCCGTTGGCCAGCAAACGCTGGGCCTTGATCAACTCTTCGTCACGCAGGCGTTCGCCCTGCTGACGATACGCCTTGAGCACGTCGACCGCCGCCAATTCACGCAGGCGCACCATAAAGTCTTCGGCGCCGACGCTGACCATTTCCTCAGCGGCCTGGGCTGCGCCCTGGCGACTCTTAAGGTTTTCGGCGACCACTTCGTGCAAATCATCGACGCTATAGAGGTAAACGTCGTCCAAATCGCCGACTTCCGGCTCGATATCCCGAGGAACGGCGATATCTACCATGAAAATCGGTTTGTGCTTACGCAGCTTCAGCGCGCTCTCGACCGCGCCCTTGCCGAGGATCGGCAACTGGCTGGCGGTGGAGCTGATGACGATATCACTGCGCACCAGTTCGGCCGGAATATCCGACAGCAACACGGCGTGAGCGCCGAACTGCTCGGCCAGGATGCTCGCGCGCTCCAGGGTACGGTTGGCGACCACAATACGTTTCACGCCCAACTCATGCAGATGACGGGCGACCAAGGTGATGGTTTCACCGGCTCCGATCAGCAGCGCCTGGCTGCGCTGCAAGTCGCTGAAAATCTGTTTGGCCAGGCTGACGGCAGCAAACGCGACGGACACCGGGTTTTCACCGATAGCCGTGTCGGTACGCACCTGCTTGGCGGAATTGAACGTGGCCTGGAACAGCCGGCCCAGCAGCGGCCCTACGGTTCCGGCCTCACGCGCGACGGCGTAGGCAGATTTCATCTGGCCGAGGATCTGCGGCTCGCCCAACACCAGCGAGTCGAGCCCTGCGGCGACGCGCATCATGTGACGAACTGCCGCATCCTCTTCGTGCACATACGCACTGGCGCGCAGGTCATCGAGGTCCAAATGGTGGTAATCGGCCAGCCAGCGCAGTACCACATCCGCGCAAAGATGTTCCTGCTCTATATAAAGCTCACTGCGATTGCAGGTCGAAAGGATCGCAGCTTCGCGGCTGTCGGTGAGCCGGCAGAGCTGCTGCAAGGCCTCAACCAACTGCTCTGGCGTAAACGCCACGCGCTCGCGCACGTCTACGGATGCAGTCTTGTGGTTAATACCGAGTGCAAGGAAGGCCATTCAATATCGCTGATGATGTCGGGAAGCCGACAATTGTCCTACTTCGAAAGACCCAGAACAACCACCGTCGTCTATTGTCCTAGTAGCTTATGCCTATAAAGGCGCCAACTGAGACTCGGTTATGTTTGGCCGAAGGCTTGTGTCATGATGATCCGACCGCAGGTTAGTCGTCCTCTTCCTATATGAATAGATCTTCCGCGTTGCTCCTTGCTTTTGTCTTCCTCAGCGGCTGCCAGGCCTTGGCACCCGTGTCGCCGGACGGTACGCCGCCGGTTGAAGACAGCACCCCCGCCCCTGAAAAGCCCAAGGTTTATTCCTCGTTCAATGAAGAAACGATCTACAGCCTGCTGACCGCGGAACTCGCTGGCCAGCGCAATCGTTTCGATATTGCCCTGGATAACTACGTGACCCAGGCCATCAATACCCAGGACCCGGGCATTTCGGAACGCGCGTTTCGCATCGCCGAATACCTGGGCGCCGACCAGGCAGCGCTGGACACCTCGCTGATCTGGGCGAAAAACGCGCCGGACGACTTGGAAGCGCAGCGGGCCGCAGCCATTCAGCTGGCGCGCGCGGGGCGCTATGACGACTCCATGGTTTATATGGAGAGAGTCCTGCAGGGCAAGGGCGACACGCATTTCGACTTCCTCGCGCTGTCGGCCGCCGACACCGATCAGGACACGCGCAATGGCCTGATGAAGAGTTTCGACCGCCTGCTGCAAAAGCACCCAAAGAACAGCCAGCTGATTTTCGGCAAAGCGTTGCTGCTGCAACAGGATGACGAAGCTGACGCCGCATTGAAGCTGTTGGAGCAGAACCCACCGGACGACGGCGAGATCGCGCCGATTTTGCTGCGCGCACGCTTGCTGCAGACCCTTAATCGCGGCAAGGAAGCGATTCCGTTGCTGGAAAAAAGCATCAAGAAGTATCCGGACGATAAGCGCCTGCGCCTGACGTATGCGCGCACGCTGGTTGAGCAGGACCGCATGGAAGACGCCAAAGTGCAGTTCGCCAACCTGGTCCAGCAATACCCGGAAGACGATGAATTGCGCTATTCCCTGGCACTGGTGTGCCTGGAGGCCAAGGCCTGGGACGAGGCCAAGGGTTATCTGGAAGAGCTGATCCAGCGCGAAAGCCATGTGGATTCGGCCCACCTGAACCTCGGTCGTATCGCTGAAGAGCACAACGACCCGCAGGCCGCCCTGCTTGAATACGCCCAGGTCGGCCCCGGCAATGACTACCTGCCGGCCCAATTGCGCCAAGCTGACATCCTGATGAGCAATGGCCGCACCGACGAGGCGGAAAAACGCCTGGCGGCTGCGCGCGCTGCCGAACCGGACTACGCGATTCAGCTGTACCTGATCCAGGCTGAGACCTTGTCAGCCAACAAACAGGGCGAACGCGCCTGGAAACTGCTGCAACAAGCCTTGCTGCAGTACCCCGATGATTTGAACCTGCTGTACACCCGCGCCATGCAGGCGGAAAAACGCAATGACCTGGCGCAGATGGAAAAAGACCTGCGCCTGATCATCAAGCGCGACCCGGACAATGCCATGGCGCTGAACGCCTTGGGCTACACCCTGTCTGACCGTACAACGCGTTACGCCGAAGCCAAGGTGCTGATCGAACAAGCCCACAAGCTCAACCCGGAAGACCCGGCGGTGCTCGACAGCCTGGGCTGGGTGAATTACCGCCTGGGCAACCTGGACGAAGCCGAACGCTTGCTGCGCCAGGCACTGGAACGCTTTCCCGACCAGGAAGTGGCCGCCCACTTGGGTGAAGTGCTCTGGGCCAACGGCAAACAGCGCGAAGCGCGACAAATCTGGGAAAAATTCCTCAAGGAACAACCCGAAAGCCCCATCCTGCGCGGCACCATCAAGCGCCTGACCGGATCCGAGACCCTTTAAGCTTATGTTCTTGCGCCACGTTATTGTTTTCAGCCTCATCGCCTTGCTCGCCGGTTGCGCGGGCATAGGCAGCCGCGAATCCGTTGAAGGCCAGGGCACCCCGGCGCAATGGAAACAGCACAAGGACCAGCTCAGCAGCATCGACGGCTGGCAGATCGAAGGCAAGGTCGGGGTTCGCGCGCCGAAAGATTCCGGCAGCGGCACCTTGTTCTGGCTGCAACGCCAGGACTATTACGACATTCGCTTGTCTGGCCCATTGGGCCGAGGCGCCGCGCGCCTGACCGGCCGACCGGGCCAAGTGAGCCTGGAAGTGGCCAACCAGGGACGCTATGAAGCGGCGTCGCCGGAAGAATTGCTGGAACAGCAGATGGGCTGGAAGCTGCCGGTTTCGCACTTGGTGTGGTGGGTTCGCGGGTTGCCTGCGCCAGGCAGCAAAAGCCGCCTGAGCCTCAATGGCGACAGCCGTTTGGCCACCCTTGAACAGGATGGCTGGCAGGTCGAGTACCTCAGCTACGTACAACAAAGCGGTTATTGGCTGCCCGAACGCATCAAGCTGCACGGCACCGACCTTGATGTCACGCTGGTGATCAAGGACTGGCAACCGCGCAAGCTGGGGCAATAACCGTGTCTTTTTCAGAAACTCGCACGCTGTCTCTGCCCTCCCCCGCCAAACTCAATCTGATGCTGCACATCCTGGGTCGCCGTGAAGACGGCTATCACGAGTTGCAGACACTGTTTCAATTTCTCGACTACGGCGATGAACTGACCTTCGCCGTACGCGATGATGGCGTGATCCAGTTGCACACCGAATTCGAAGGCGTGCCCCACGACAGCAATCTGATTGTGAGGGCCGCCAAAAAACTTCAGGCGCAATCCGGTTGCCCGCTCGGCATCAACATCTGGATCGATAAAATCCTGCCCATGGGTGGCGGCATCGGTGGCGGCAGCTCAAATGCCGCGACCACGCTGCTCGGTCTGAACCATTTGTGGCAGCTGGGTTGGGACCACGATCGCCTGGCCACACTGGGCCTGACACTGGGCGCCGACGTCCCGGTTTTCGTGCGTGGGCATGCAGCTTTTGCCGAGGGCGTGGGCGAGAAACTCACCCCGGAATACCCCGAAGAGCCTTGGTATGTCGTGCTTGTTCCGCAAGTATCTGTAAGTACAGCAGAAATTTTTTCAGATCCACTGTTGACACGTAACTCTCCTCCCATTAAAGTGCGCCCCGTTCCCAAGGGAAACAGTCGAAATGACTGCTTACCGGTTGTAGCAAGGCGTTATCCAGAGGTACGTAACGCTTTGAATTTGTTAGGTAAATTTACCGAATCAAAATTAACCGGAACTGGAAGTTGTGTGTTTGGGGGCTTCCCAAGCAAAGCTGAAGCTGATAAAGTCACGGCCCTTCTTACAGAGACCCTTACAGGGTTTGTAGCAAAGGGAAGCAACGTTTCGATGTTGCATCGCAAGCTGCAGAGTCTGCTCTAAAAGGAACCGAGTACTGGGTACTCGTTGCAACAAATACAGGGGCGTCGCCAAGCGGTAAGGCAGCAGGTTTTGATCCTGCCATGCGTTGGTTCGAATCCAGCCGCCCCTGCCATTTTCTAATACTCATCCAGGTTACCCTCAGCCTCTAGGTACTGCGCGTGTCCAAGATGATGGTCTTTACGGGGAACGCCAACCCCGATCTGGCTCGACGTGTCGTACGTCAGCTGCATATCCCTCTCGGTGACATCTCTGTCGGTAAATTCTCCGACGGCGAAATTACAGCCGAGATCAATGAAAATGTCCGCGGTAAAGACGTTTTCATTATTCAGCCGACTTGCGCTCCGACCAACGATAACCTGATGGAACTCGTCGTGATGGCTGATGCCTTCCGCCGCTCCTCAGCGACTCGAATCACAGCTGTAATCCCCTACTTTGGTTATGCCCGTCAGGATCGCCGTCCGCGTTCTGCACGTGTAGCTATCAGCGCGAAAGTCGTGGCTGACATGCTCACCGTGGTAGGCATTGACCGTGTTCTCACGGTTGACCTGCACGCTGACCAAATCCAAGGGTTCTTCGATATTCCGGTAGATAACATCTACGGCTCCCCAGTATTGGTGGATGACATTGAAGACCAGCGCTTTGAAAACCTGATGATCGTGTCCCCGGACATTGGTGGCGTCGTGCGTGCACGGGCTGTTGCCAAATCCCTGGGCGTGGACCTCGGGATCATCGACAAACGCCGTGAAAAAGCTAATCACTCTGAAGTGATGCATATCATCGGTGATGTCGAAGGGCGTACCTGTATTCTGGTTGATGACATGGTCGACACCGCCGGCACCCTGTGCCACGCGGCTAAAGCCTTGAAAGAGCACGGTGCAGCAAAAGTCTTCGCCTACTGCACACACCCTGTGCTGTCGGGCCGAGCGATCGAGAACATCGAGAACTCCATGCTGGACGAACTGGTGGTGACTAACACCATCCCGTTGTCCGCAGCAGCTCAAGCCTGTTCGCGTATCCGTCAACTGGATATCGCACCGGTAGTTGCCGAAGCGGTTCGCCGCATCAGCAACGAAGAATCGATCAGCGCGATGTTCCGTTAAGGGTCAAACCTTACGAAACATCCCACTGACGAAAAGCGCCCCGCCCCAACCTACTGTTGGGGCGGGGCTTTTTTGCCCATATCGCCTTTAGCGCTGGTCGCAAACGCTGGGGCGAATGTGGTTATTTTGGAGATACAACATGAACGAATTTACTTTGAATGCTGAACTGCGTTCCGACCTGGGGAAAGGTGCGAGCCGCCGCCTGCGTCGTCTCGCAAGCCTGGTTCCAGCTGTAGTTTACGGTGGCGAAAAAGCCCCTGAATCCATCAGCATGCTGGCTAAAGAAGTTGCCAAACTGCTCGAAAACGACGCGGCTTACAGCCACATCATCGAGCTGAACGTTGGTGGCTCCAAGCAGAACGTCATCATCAAGGCACTGCAACGTCACCCAGCTAAAGGCCACGTGCTGCACGCTGACTTCGTTCGCGTAGTAGCCGGTCAGAAACTGACCGCTATCGTGCCTGTGCACTTCGTTGGCGAAGCTGCTCCGGTCAAGAAAGGCGGCGAAATCTCGCACGTTGTTGCCGAGATCGAAGTGACCTGCCTGCCGAAAGACCTGCCTGAGTTCATCGAAGTCGACCTGTCGGCTGCTGAAATCGGCGACATCATCCACCTGTCCGACCTCAAAGCCCCTAAAGGCGTTGAGTTTGTCGCACTGGCTCACGGTGATGACAAAGCTGTTGCAAACGTTCACGCTCCACGCGTTGCACCAGAAGCTGAAGAAGGCGCTGCAGAGTAATTCACTCTGTACTGCCGGAGCTTGAGGAAACATCGCGGACCGAAACGTAGCGAGAAAGCGGGCGATAACGCGGCGTTTACTCTTGAGTAAATGATCTTTTGTTGTCCACTTTCGCCGCACGTTGGTCGCGGCGATGTTATCCACAACTCCAAAGGAAGGGCCCCTGTCGTGACCGCCATTAAACTGATCGTTGGCCTGGGAAATCCAGGCGCCGAATACGAACAGACCCGGCATAACGCGGGGGCCCTTTTTGTTGAGCGTATCGCCCACGCCCAAGGTGTAAACCTGGTGGCCGATCGCAAGTATTTTGGCCTGACCGGGCGCTTTTCGCATCAGGGTCAGGATGTTCGTCTGCTGATTCCCACCACCTACATGAACCGCAGCGGCCAGGCTGTCGCGGCGCTTGCGGGCTTCTTCCGGATCAAACCCGAAGAAATCCTGGTGGCCCATGACGAACTGGACCTGCCACCCGGCGTTGCCAAGCTCAAGCTCGGCGGCGGGCATGGCGGGCACAATGGCCTGCGCGACATCATCGCGCAGTTGGGTAATCAGAATAATTTTTACCGCCTGCGGCTCGGCATTGGCCACCCAGGCGTTGCCAGTATGGTTTCAAATTTCGTCCTGGGTCGTGCGCCACGCGCCGAACAGGAAAAACTCGATGCCAGCATCGACTTTGCCCTCGGCGTGCTGCCGGATATCTTCGCCGGTGAATGGAACCGTGCGATGAAAAACCTGCACAGCCAGAAGGCCTGACTCTTACCGAGGGGAAACACCATGGGATTCAATTGCGGCATCGTCGGCCTGCCCAACGTCGGCAAATCCACCCTGTTCAACGCCTTGACCAAGTCCGGTATTGCGGCGGAGAACTTCCCCTTCTGCACCATCGAACCCAACAGCGGCATCGTGGCCATGCCGGACCCGCGCCTGCAGGAACTGGCGGCCATCGTCAATCCCAAGCGCATCCTGCCGACCACCATGGAATTCGTCGATATCGCAGGCCTGGTAGCCGGCGCGTCGAAAGGTGAAGGCCTGGGCAACAAGTTCCTGGCCAACATCCGTGAAACCGATGCCATCGCTCACGTGGTCCGCTGCTTTGAAGACGAGAACGTGATTCACGTCTCCAACAGCGTCGACCCGAAACGCGACATCGAGATCATCGACCTGGAACTGATCTTCGCCGACCTCGACAGCTGCGAAAAGCAGTTGCAGAAAGTCGCGCGTAACGCCAAAGGCGGTGACAAAGATGCAGTGGTTCAGAAAGGCCTGCTGGAGCAGTTGATCGCTCACTTCACCTTAGGCAAGCCCGCGCGCAGCCTGATGAAGAGCATGAACGCTGACGAAAAAGCGGTGATCAAAGGCTTCCACCTGCTGACCACCAAGCCGGTGATGTACATCGCCAACGTCGCTGAAGACGGCTTCGAGAACAACCCATTGCTCGACGTGGTCAGGGCCATCGCCGAGGAAGAAGGCGCGATCGTGGTGCCGGTGTGCAACAAGATCGAAGCGGAAATTGCCGAGCTCGATGACGGCGAAGAGAAAGACATGTTCCTCGAGGCCCTGGGCCTGGAAGAGCCTGGCTTGAACCGCGTGATCCGCGCCGGCTACGAAATGCTGCACCTGCAGACTTACTTCACCGCCGGTGTCGAAGAAGTCCGCGCCTGGACCGTCAAAGTCGGCGCCACCGCGCCACAGGCTGCCGGCGTGATCCACACCGACTTCGAAAAAGGCTTTATCCGCGCCGAAGTCATCGCCTACAACGACTTCATCCAGTACAAGGGTGAAGCCGGTACCAAGGAAGCCGGTAAGTGGCGCTTGGAAGGCAAGGAATACATCGTTAAAGATGGCGACGTGATGCACTTCCGTTTTAACGTGTAAGTAACGCCCGCGGTTTCACCGCAAACAAAAAGCCGATGCATTGCATCGGCTTTTTTGTGGGCGACTGCTTAAGAAAAAACAGTACTTTTTATATCCAAACATCTCACTCTTTAAGACTTTTCTTATTAACCCTACAAGCATATCCGCATTAAAACCTGGGAAAGATAAACCCTAAACCTATCTAACTTTTCCTACACCATCCGCGCAAGTTCCTACTTAAAAATTAGCATATAAAATCTATAATCTCGTTCTGCTGACCGCTTCCTGACAAATACACAGTGATAATGGAGCACCTACTTGATGTCGGACTCCTACCCCAGGGAAATTGAAACGGACCTTTCAATCATTGAAGGTTCAGACATTGAAAGCACGCTTAACAGCACCGCATCACTCAATATTGACATCCTGCTACTCGGCGAGACCGGTACAGGCAAAGATACGCTGGCCCAACGGGTTCATCGCTTGTCGAGGCGAAAAGGTAACTTCGTTGCGGTGAACTGTGCGGCCATCCCCGAAAGCCTCGCTGAAAGCCAATTGTTCGGCGTCAACAGCGGCGCCTTTACCGGGGCCATGCAGTCGCGGGCCGGGTTTGTCGAAGCCGCTCATCTGGGCACCCTGTACCTCGATGAGATCGACAGCATGCCCTTGAACCTGCAAGCCAAATTGCTGCGAGTGCTAGAGTCGCGTGGCGTCGAGCGCCTGGGCTCAACGCGCTTCATCCCGGTAGACATGCGCGTTATTGCATCAGCCCAGCAGTCGCTGCACCAAATGGTCGAACAGGGCACCTTCAGGCGCGACCTGTACTTTCGTCTGAATGTGGTCAGCCTCGAGCTTCCAGCCCTGCGCGACCAGCGAGAAAGGATCATTCCGCTGTTCCTGACGATGGTCCAGCAAGAAGCCGACCACTTCAAATGCCCTGCCCCGACCCCGCCTGGTGGGTTATTGCAACAATTGCTGTGCCACTCCTGGCTGGGCAATATCCGCGAATTGCGTTCGACGGCCAAGCGGTTTGTGCTAGGTCTGCCAGCGCTCTCAACTCCCAAGGGCAAACCACAGGACAGCGAAATGAGCCTGAAGGCTCGCCTGCAGCAAATTGAAAAAGCCCTGATTGAAGAGTCGCTGCGACGTAACGACCACTGTGTCGATAACGTGGCAATTGAGCTGAAGGTCGCCAAGCGCACTCTTTACTACCGCATGAAACAACTCGCAATATAACAACTAACGAGCATTCTGGAGAGGTGAGAAAAAAACACAACGAATATGGAACGCTTTCACTTCCTTTGGCCACACAACAAATGAGCAACCTACAAGTTGCTCATTACACCACAGGCAGCTAACAATAGCTGACAGTCATTATTTCTCACTCAAATAGGTGGCCTATGTCTCAAGTCTCCGGCAGCAACGCCTCATCAACCCAAGCTCAAATTAACCAACTCGATAACCAAAAAAGACTAGAACTCGTAGAAGAGACCAGGCGCGGTATCGAAAATGAGAAGTGTACTGCGGCGGCCGCTCGTTGTGGCAAGATCCGGTTCGGTTAAAAAATGCCAGCCTCCTCTGCTCGACAGGCCGAGGAGGTTTTCACTGTCATTGCAGGCGTAACAATCGATAGAGGTTCCAATGTACATCACCAACAAAGGTTTCGCTGTAAACGAAAACATTACCCCTCAGGCTGAAATGCCTGCCGCGATCAACCGAACGTCTGACATCAATTTTTTTAACGCTCAAGTGAGCCAGACCGAACACTCCGGCAAAGGAATCGTTCCCGCCATGGCATCACCCTCTTTTTCATGGGGTTCTACCGAGTCGGCTACGTTATCCAGACGCGTATCCAAAGCATTTCGGGACGCGAGTCAGAACAAGAAGACCACGGAGGCAAATGAGTTCCCCCAATTGCTCGCCGAAGCGCACATTGAATTGACGTCACGTGTCAAGGTCATTAGCGCTCTCGCAAAAGGCATCGATAAAATTTCAAGCATGGGCTAGATGCATGCTCCGTCATCTGTCCACCCTAGTGCTCTTATCATCGGTGTTGATGCTGTCTGGCTGTGGTGACAGCGTAGAACTTCATCGCAATATTTCTGAGCAGGAAGCCAATGAAGTCGTCGCGGAACTGGCAGACAAGCAAATACGTGCCCAGAAGATTCCAGGAAAAGATGGCGTCGCAGTTCGCGTCAAGTCCAGTGACATCAGTCGGGCTGTCCGTACCCTGGACGCCGCGGGGCTGCCCAGAACAGCCCGCTCGACACTGGGGGATATCTTTCGCAAAGAAGGTGTCATCTCCACGCCACTGGAAGAGCGCGCACGCTATATTTACGCCCTGTCCCAGGAACTGGAATCGACGCTGTCAAACATAGATGGTGTTATCGTCGCGCGGGTTCACGTGGTACTGCCTGAGCGCGTAGCGCCAGGTGAGCCGGTACAGCCGGCCTCCGCCTCGGTATTCATCAAGCACGACCCGCGACTGGAACCGGACAATATTAACCCGCGCGTGCGCAGGATGGTGGCCAGCAGCATTCCGGGCATGGCCTCAGCCCTGGACAACACCACAAAACTGACCGTCATCTTTGTACCCGCCGCGGCCTACACCGAGCAGCGACAACTTTCCTATCTCGGCCCTTTTCTGGTGCCAGAGCAGGACCTTGGCTTCTGGCGCGCCAGCTTCATAGCGCCCCTGGCTATCCTCCCGCTGGGAGGCATTGCCTGGATGTTCTGGCGACGCAGGAAAACGCTTACACCCGCACCCGCCCCGGCGATAGCAAACGCTCATGAGTGAAGATCTCAGCTGGATAAGATGGTGGGCGTTTCCATGGAAAAACGCCCATATCGACTGGCTAACGCAAACGGGCTTTGTCGATACCACAGCGCTCTCATACAGCCATCATAGCCGGGTGAGTAGCCTGTTCGGCATCGAACCCGAGCTTCCTCCTCCCACGTCGCCGGCCTTACTCCAACTGGTACTGAGCAGCGCCCAACAACGAGACCTGGTATTGACACTGGTTAGTGAGGTGTACAACGCGCGCCACGACAGCCGGTTGAATCAAGATCAGCGGCTATGGTGCCAGCGCCTGGCCAAGGCACTGCCACCTAGCTCAATACCGGTGGGCATCGAAGACCCCTTGCACGCTCTGCGCGCGTGGGTTTCCCCCGAAATCTGGCGCCGACTACGCTTGAGCTTTGCTCGACCAACGGTGCTTGAGGTGGAGCAGCATCCTGAATTGGCGGACACGCATGGTCGGTTGGATACCCTGTGGAAAGCCACTATTTGGCGCGCAACCTCTACCGCAGTCGGCGACGCGCCACACGCCCCAAACGAGAAGTCCGACCATGTTTTGCGCCCACAAGATTGAGCTGAACCCCCTCGCCCATAATCTGCCGACGGCCCTGATTCCCAGGGAAATGCTTTCTGACTACACCCAGGCCCGGCAATTGCTTGAACACGCCGAAACCCAGGCGCAGGTACTCATAAGCCAGGCCCAGGCGCAATGCGAGACGATACTTGAAAGTGCCAGTGACGAGTTCTGGCAACTCGCCAATGCCCAACTGCAGCGCTGGGAGTCAGAACGCCAGGCGATGGCCGAGAACCTGGAACAGGCCGCCACCTGCGTCATCAACACGGCCATCCGAAGCCTCTTGCAGGACACCGTACCCGCTCAACGCCTCTCTGCACTGCTCAATAAACTGTTGGAGGCGCAATTGCCGACCGTCGAGGCACACTTAATGTGCAGCCCGCAGGACCGTGAACATGTCGAGCTATGGCTCAGCCTCCACTGTGGCGTGCCATGGACACTTCGAGTGGAAGAAGGGCGTGCTGCACAGTCGCTGTTGCTTGAGACCGAAGATGGCGGCTTTCACATCAACTGGGCGCATGCCCTCGACAACCTGGTGGCGATCCCACCCCAGGCCAAATCAAGTGACAACTTTTCTTGGTAAAAGCTTTTCTTTTTTTACAAAACAGGCAGTTGATGGAACTGGTCATCAATCTGGCGCCACACAGGGATACAACTCACTGGAGGTAAAGCGATGAATGGTGACACTCGCGTACTCAATAGCTTCTACAGGCAGCAAGCCCGCTCCGAAAAAGATATCGCAAGCATTGGTAGCGATAGTTCATACAGCGGAGAGATCGAGGACACCAATAGGTTCTTGGAGCTTCTGAATGAAGAAAAGGCCAAGCTTATTAACAATTATGCCGTGAGCTCGGCCTACCTCAGCTTTAAGCACGAAACAATTAAGTCGAGTATCAATGTCGTCTAGTGGCAGGCCAGCAAAAGCTGACCGAGCGTTTGAATAGCCGCGAGCAGAATACTCTGCGGTTTGAACAGGCGATGAGGTCAGCATTGCCTTGGCTCCA
>NZ_JBJGXU010000028.1:0-74736 GCF_045447305.1 Pseudomonas sp. D47
ACCGCCCACCGCTCCGATGGCGGCGGCGATTTTCCTGGCTTGGTGGAAAGAAGCGATTTTGGGTGAGTGACAGCGAGGGCACTGCAATGACATGGGGTGAGGCTCCATGGTGGTGGTGTCAAAGCAGTGATGTAGGACTGAAATTATTTTGAGTTGAATTGACCGTGAGATGTAGTGCTCTAAAGCATCTCAGGTCAGGTTTTGGCTGTTTGGCCGACGAAATCTGCCCAGTCAGACATCAGCGCTCGACGCTTTTCAAGCAAATCACCTCGCCAGTAAGCCGCCTCTGCACCGTTTGCTACAACGTGTGCCAGTGACATCTCGCAAACCTCCCGCGCATAGTTGGTGCACTCAGCCGCCCAATCCCTAAATGTGCTGCGGAAACCATGAGCGGTAATGACTCGACCGTCGCTGCCGCGCCAGCCCTTGCCGCCATCATCCAGTGATTTTTGATCCATGCGACGCAATGCCATCAGCATGGACATATTGCTAATTGGTCGACCTTTACGGGCTCCTGGAAAGAGTAAAGAACTGCCGCCTATTCTTGGGAGAACCTCAAGCAAAGTTATCAACGCTTCTGATAAAGGTACGGTATGTATTTTTTCTGATTTCATTCGCGAGGCGGGTATCGACCATAGTTTGGCTTTCAAATCTATTTCACTCCAATCAGCGTAAAGCACCTCGCTGGTTCGACATGCAGTCAGGATGGTCATCATGAGTGCGCTGGCCGATTGTCCTTCAACCTTATTCAGGGCTTGAATGAATCCAGACAACTCGGAGTAGGCGAGTGCCGGGTGGTTCCGGGTGCGCTTTGCCTTGGAACTGTGTGGCAGGAGTTTGTCCAAATGACCACGCCAGCGTGCGGGGTTTTCACCGTCACGCAGTCCACGTGCTTTAGCAGCATCGAGCACCAGTTCTATTCTGTTGCGTACTCGAGTCGCCGTTTCAGCTTTGCTGGACCATATGGGCCTCAGAATTTCGAGAATATGCTCGGTTGTTATCTGACTGGTGGCTAGGCTGCCGATAATAGGTGCAGCGTAAGTGGCAAGGGTATTTGTCCACTGCTGGGCATGCTTAACGTTTTTCCAGCCGGAACGATGTGCTTCGATGTAGTCAGTTGATACGTCCTGAAATGTGACGGATTTGCTTTTACGTTGGAGCTCAGCCGTTTGTTGTGCCAAGCGCTCATTGTCACGCGCTTGCAAGGGATCAATGCCAGCTTGCAGCAGGCGACGTTTATCGCTGGTATTTTGCCGTGCCGCCTTGAGGCTGATGGCAGGATAGGTGCCTAGACCCATTTCTCTGCGCCTCCCTGAAAGCTGGAAACGCAGTACCCAGTATTTTTTTCCGTTGGGCTTGATGAGTAGGCGTAGGCCTTCCCCATCTTCGTAGGTGCCAGGGGCGGTCAGGTTGTCAATTTGCTTCGCAGTTAGTTTTCCCAAAACGTGCTCCTAAGATTGTATTTGTCCCCCCACCTGTTCCCCCACTGTAGGCCGGAAGTGGGGGGATTCTAGTGGATGACTTGAGATGGTGATAGGGGATAAAGGCTATTAAATTAGGGAGATAATGGGATTTATAGGTTCTTGGTGAATCTTGAGTTGGCGGACTGGTTTCCCGCCAAGATTTACACGAAAGCCTCGCGAAAGCGGGGCTTTTGCGTTTCTGGGGTTTGGTGATGTCGCTATTTTATCGGTTGATAGTTTCCGCATCATTTCACGCAGGTTCCGCAACTCGCGGCGAATGGCGGTCAGCGAGTTGGCTTCACGATCTCTCCAACACGTCGATAAACTGTCTCGGTTATCCGCTTGTCCGTGTGCCCCAAAAGTCGGCTTGCATCCCCCAGGTCAAGGATCTCGCTTGCGGCTTTGGGCCGCGGATGTCGGGGAACTGGAACTGCCGGATGCTAGCAGCAAGCAACCCATCTCCCTGTTCTTTGGCTGTCGCGATAGCCCGATCCCTGGCGTCATCAAAGCGCAGGCGTAGCATCGGCTTAGTCACCTGCCTGCCGCCCTCAGTGATAATCAGGTATGGGGTTCGCACCGCGCGGGAGCGCCTCTGTTCTATCAACCGCCCCACCAGCGCGCCCAAGTCATTCAGCACGCCGGCGGCAGTGAGGCGGATTCTCAGCTTCTTGGATGTCTTGCCCTGGGACACTTGCAGGAACTCGTTAACCGCGTTCGCTTCCCGCATCGACAGTACGTCTGCGGGACGCTGCCCGGTCAGATAAGCCAGGTCCATGGCGTCGCGCAGCTCCGAGGCAGCAACCGCGTATACGGCAGCCCAGATTTCCTCGGTTGCGTAAAAGTCTCGTGGCACTTCCTTGTTCTTCCTGACACCGGCGGCCGGGTTGCTGTCGGTGATGCCCCACTCACGCGCGATGTTGTAGATGTGCGAAAGCAGGGAGATCTCCCGATTGGCCCTCACCTTTGCGGTCCAGCTGTCTCGGTATTGCGCGATGATCTGCGGCGTCACAGCATCGATGGGCGCATCTCTGAAGGCCTTGCGCAACTGCTTTAGGCTGAGCAAGTTATCGCTCTGCGTCTTCGGCGCTTTGCCGGGGATGATCTCTCGCTCGTAGCGGTCGAATACCTGGCCCAGAAGAGCATTCTTCTTCGGCACCGGCTTGCAATCGAGCTTTGCCCATTCAGCCTTGGCGATATCCAAGTCATCCCCGAGCGGGATTTCCACCCGCTTCCCGTCTTCATTCCTTCCGTCGTAGTAGTACCCAACCCACTCTTTACCGCCTTTCAGTGCGCGCACCCGCCGAATCATCCGTGGCGGCAGGTCCCTGTTTGCCGCCTTTTTTGCTCGCATCGTTTTATCTTACTTTTGATAGATCCAGCGACCAGGCTTCGACAGCGACATTCTCTGCTGACGGTTTCACGCCTGCCAGTTTCATGCGGGCGTAGACGCGGCCCACTACCGGTCTGCGCGCGCGGGTCAGCAAATATTTCCAGCCGTTTCGATTGAGCCAGGCGATCTGGCCTGACGGAATCATGTAGCCAGTGATTGCCGCGATCTCACCCTCGGCAAGGGTTTCGCTTTGAATTTCCATAGTGGTGTCCTTGCCGCGCTGGGCGGCAGAAGGTGGGCCTGCCGCTAGGCTGCAGGATGTAGTGGGGGTTGTTACATCAAGGAGGCTAAATAGGCCTCTGCGATTTCCTTACGCAGATCCTGACGCTCGTGAAGGTTGATGAGGCGCCGCATAAGCAGGCGGTTAGTCCATCTGTCGTAGTCGCGGAAGAAGCGATTTCTGGACTTGCGGCTGGCCACAGGGGCAATGGCGATGACTGCTTCTGCAAAGTTTTTCATGAGGTACTCCTAGTGTGATGAGCCCCTATGTTCAACGCGGCGAACTGACGGTTTCCCGACTATTTGCAGTTGGCATTCATGGCCTCGGCCCCTTGTAGATGAAGACGTAGGCGAACCAGAGGGTGGCGATCATGGCGTCACCTTGATATCGACGTCATCGTGAATCCACTCGATATCGAGCAGATCTTCGTCGTCGATCTGGGCTTCCCGCAGATCATTGCTGGCCAGCAGTTGCTCGATCTCGTCGTCATCAATGTCCTTGATTACCTTTCGGAAATTCACGACTGCTTTGCCGATGAGAATCACGGTGCGGCTCATGGCGTCACCTCCCGGCGTGCCCACCAGCAGACAGGGCCATCATCCGTGTCGTGGATGGCCAGGCAGAACCAGCCTTCGCCATCAGGCCGATCCGGCTCCCAGTAGCTGCAGTCTGGGTCGCCAGCTTCGAAATAGCGCTCAGAGACTGCTTCGTCGCTGTGGTATTCGAGTTGCACCATCTTCACCTGCAGGCGCTGTGCAGCGACCCAAGCCTTGCACTTATTACCATCGCCCTCGTCGAAGTCGGGCATATCGGGGTGAGCGAACATGCCGTATTCATCGCGCACGGCCGGGGCTGGCTGGATTAATTTGATTTCTTCAGGCATGACTTCGTCCTTGCCGCTATAGCGGCTACCAAATTCATATAAGGGAGAGGTATGGTTGCCACCTCAGATAGGGAGGTGCGATGTGGTCGTACACGGAGTTGAATACAAGTTTTTTACCGCTTCACACGTTACAAAGGGGCATGACGGCTTGGGGATTGAGTGCTGGCGCGGCAACGATATGGTGTTTGAGATATTCAGGAATGACGAAACTCTGCGTTTTGAGGTGACCCTGTTCGAGCAGGATGTCCCTTTAGAGTTGCTTGAGTACGCCATCCCAACCGCTCGCGAAAGCCTGGGTGAGTTCGCGCCGTAGAACCTCTCCTTGCCGCTATAGCGGCTGACTTTGAAGGGGGAGGGGGTTACAGGTTTTGCGGGTGGAGTACGGGTACAAGAAGCCCGGCGCTGGGCCTGGTTATCTGTTGGCTCGAGCTAGGGCTATTCAGGGGGCATCTTCGTCTCCAACGAGGAAGGCACACCGGGAGCGTACCATCGACATTCGAGTGATTGCTCAGTATCGACCTGCAGTTCGTTGATCGATTCTTAGCTCTATATTGCTTAAAAGCAGGCTCTCAAGAGCCTGAGGAAATCCTAATTTTCGTCTGCTCAGGTGTTTCATGCTCAACCACCTGAACCATGTCAGATAGCTGAATGAGAGGATAATGCTCCCGCATCCCCTTGAGCATCAGCATTGGTGGCCATTCTTCCTCCATACCGCAGAAAGCCGCGGCTTTGTTTAAAGGCATGTACGTGCAACGAGTAACCCACACCACGGTTGCCTTTCCCGGGTAGTGCTCACATTCGTAGCGCAAATAGCCTGGCTCTATGTGCGATTCGCCGAAGCGGATCGTTGACCCCTTGCTTCCTTCGAGCAACGCAGGGAAAAGTCGAGGCACAATCCTCAAAGTTTGCATGCGCGAATCATTAGCAATCAAATAAAAGTGAGCAGAGAGTTTTGAAGGCCATCATCACGCGCCTGCCAACACTGCGGGTGAACGATTTTTGGCGTCTGGTAGCGGTGAAAGGGATGTGAAAGGTCGCGCTCAGTACGAGGCCGCTATCGCCTGCGCCAGTTGCATGTCAGACATATGAGGCGATGTGTAGGCCGAACGATAATACCGGGACGCCTGCTCAAACTCCGCACCGCGAATCTCGCCGTCCGAACCAATGAATGCAAGGGCGTCGGTCTTGGCTGACTTAAAATACTCTGGAATTTCCGAGGTAATAGCCGTGGGCGCTGAGGTGATCACTGCGGGCACGATGGTGGTGATCATGAGCGCGCCTTGGAACGGATTGTTGTTTTCTGCTGCAATGGCCTGAGTGCTGCTCAGCACCATGACGGCGATTGCCAGGGTCTTCCATGAATTCATTCTTCGATGCTTCCATTGCGATCAGAAGGGCCACCATAGCAGAGCAGGGCGCTTGTCAGAAACAAGAAGCCCGGCGCAGAGCCGGGCTTCGATGTGACAGTGTCAGAACCTAACGATGCTTGTTCTTGTGTTTATGCTTGTTGTTTCCTTTGTGCTTCTTACCATCAGATCGATGACTGCTCTCATCGTCCGCCAGGTTGTTTCCTAGGGCACCACCCGCAGCGCCGCCGAGACCTGCACCGATAGTCGAGCCAGTTGTGCCGCCGAGGCGGTTACCAATGAGCGAGCCACCAGCCGAGCCGATACCGCCACCTAATGCGGCTTCAGCTCTGTTGCCTCTCTGAGCGCCGACAGCACTGCCGGCAGCACCACCTACGCCGGCGCCTACCGCCGCGCCCGTTGAGCCGCCGAGCTGTTGACCTACGATATTGCCAAGTGCACCACCAACGCCGCCTCCAAGAGCGGCTGTGCCATCTCCGGCTGCCATCGCTCCTTGCGAAATGAGGACACCCAGAACTAGGGCGGGTAGTGTAATTTTCATTTTTGAACCTCTATGGGTTGTCAGCAGGCGCTCACGGTTTAAAGCACGCCCAGCATTAGGACTAGAGCAAAAGTTTGAAGTTCTTTGCGGACGGAGCCTACAGGCGAATGGTTGTAACAAGATATGCCGTGATGGGGTCGGCTGTGGAGGGCGGGCTAAGCGGGTTTACCAGGAACTGGGATGACCAGATAAGCCCAAGTGTGAAAGGGCAGAAACAAGTTCAACGAGAAAGACCATATCGATATGGATGGCGAGCTGAAGCGGCTTGAGATCGAGAAGCGTAAGGCTGAGCTCAAACTAATAGAGAAGGGCGGCGGCAACTCCAACGCCCAGCTACTGGCTGATCTGATTGCGAGGCTGCCGTCATGATCACCAACACCGGCAACTTGATGTTCGACCGCCAGGTGTCTCGCTGGTACGACATCACCAATTGGGATAACGACGGCAAACCGGAATCCACCCGGGACCGGTGGCGCTCGACGATCCACAAAGCACCGGATGACCAAGTGAATGAAGCGCTGACTGCAGCTCAGGAGCTGCTCGACGCAGAGGGATTAATCGAAGTTGTGTGGCTTAGCAAAGAGCCATTGCAATGAGTGAGAACGTGAAAGGATATTTATCCATCACAGCGATTTTGCGCGTTATGGATTCACGCTAAAAGCCTTGTCACTGTGCGAGGTTTTTTGCTTTGCGCCGTTCGTCCAGTGTTTGGCACTCGCTGTGACCTGCCGACTACCCTGATTAAGCGCGGATATTCCGAGCGCCTGAACGGAGAGTCAGCATGGATATTGATAAGAATGCCCCAGGCAACATTTCGCAACAGGAAGTGACACGCGGCACGGACAACGAAGCGGGTCACGATCCTCGTCGGGATGAGCGCGAGATCCGGCCGCCTCAGAATGACGATCCCTCCCTCGAAGAGGATATGTCGGACGTGGACGCTGCCGATTCAGTGGCGAGTGAGCATCCAGACAACTGATGATTTTTAGATCGACGAACCCGGCCCTGAGTCGGGTTTTTTATTGCCCATGGAAAGGGCGATTCAACAAAAGGAATTTGCACATGTTGAAAGAATTCAGACGCGGTAACCGCAATAGGTGAAAAAATGTCTGTACGCGAGCTTGGCAAGAAATTCAAAAACCAAGCTATCAACGGCAATGCTAACCCCGTTACGGTTCTGATTTCCCCTTCGTAAAACGCAAATGGGGTCATTCTTCGGTCTTTTTATGGTGGCGGTGTCTTGGCCTTTGGACCAAAGGATAGCGCCATCGCCAAGGCGATAGACGCCGCCAAGACTGCCGGTCTCCCTCAGGGGATTATCGTCGCGGTGCTGCACGGGCAAGCCCATTCGCAAACCGCGATCATGGTGACTTGAATGAGCGTCAGGGGGCTGCGACGTCAGAAGCGCTTAAGGTGAATCCGGACCGCCCGTCACGCTGGTCGAAATGCTATCAACGTGACGCGCCTTCCAGGGCATGCGCTGAAACCAGGACTGCGGAACCGGGTGCACGATGGCCCGCAGCGCCCTGGCGTAATCCATCACCAGGCCGGGGGTCCAGGCCATAGTCAGCGCACGTCTGCGTACCTGCGCCGCAATCCAGAGTTCCGGCATGAACAGGGTCCGTAAACAGTCTCGCCAGCGCTCGCTGCGAAACGCAAGCACGCCGTCGAGGGACGCTTCAAGCGCATAAGCGACTGAGCTTGAACAGTTGCGGTAGGTCAGGTTGTAGCGCTTATCGAGCCTGTAGTTCATCCAGAAATGCTCAAGGGCACCGCTGTTGTAGTAATGGAACACTATCTTGCGGTCCGATTCGCACCAATCTGCCGCCTCTTTCTCATAGTCAGGCTGGAAAGTACCCGGCACATCATTGTCCTTGGTCGCTTTGAGTATGCGGAAAAACTCCGAGGGCGAGCGGTCGATATCCGCGGCAGGGTACAGGCTGATATAGATCGAGGGTTGCAACTCCAGGGCTGCGTGCCCGGTGGAAATAACCCCCTGGCTGTCCACTGCGGCGATGTAACGGTTGATGACCGGTCGCGGCACCGGCGTATTTTCCGCCGTGCCTTCCGGCGTCCAGATATGCACCACCAACGGCTCATGAATTGGCGGGCTGATAGAAACCTGAGCAAGTTCCGGTTTGACTGCCGCCTTTTTGGTGATGTTGAGCACTGGCGCAGCGGGCGTCAGCAACTCAAATGACGACGTCCCACGCACCAGTAAGCTGGCGCGCCTGGCCACGCGTAGGGTGCTGATAGCGCTGACGATCATCAATGACCCGATAAAAAACGAGACGGTTGACTGGTAACCGACGGGATAGGGCGTGAACAGCAACAGGGCGAAGATCACTTTGGCAGTGCCGGTGACGACTGACAGGCGCCAATGAGGGTACCGGACGACAAACGCGGACGTGATGACCAGCAAACCGAAGATGAAATAGGAGAAACCGAAAATAATCGCCAGCAACAGGTTGCTGTAGGTCTTGTTGGCCAGAATCAACAGGGACACGAAGAAACACACACCGCCCTTGAAAAACAGCACGGCCTTTTGCGCACCGATTCCGCTCGAGGCGACACTCAGCGTGACCAGGCTTTCCAGCAACAGCAGGATGCCGAACGCCTTCATCGGGAAATACAATACCCCGTCCATGCCGTCGATCAGCACACCCACGCCGATCAAGCCCCATAGCAAACCGATGCAGCCAATCACTTTGGCTTTGGAGCGGACGAACTCTGCGCCGAATAACATCAGTGCGATCTGAATCATGAGATGTTTCCTTGTTGCCAATGTTGCCAATCGAGGTCGCGCATCATTATTTGTAGTGACTGATTTGCCAGTTGCCGACGATCACTTCGCCGGTCGAGTCCGCCATCAGGCCTGGGGTGTTGTCGCAGATAACACGGGTATCCGAACCCTGTGCAGTGATGCGGAACGTCAGCGAGGCGCCGCCCCGCCTGCGCTGTTGAGTCGACCAATGGCGCCGAAGCTTTTCCCGGTCCTTGGGGTGTACGCGTTCAAGCACGTCATTGAAGGTGGACAGTACCGGCGCGTCGATGCCCAGTACCTCACGCAGGTTATCGTCCCAGTAAATCTCGCCTGACTCGGGGTGCAGCCGGTACATCACCCCTTCACCCGCCGCCCGGCCGGTGTCGAGGTCGTAACGGCGCGCTGACTGGGCCAGCACCCGCAGAAAAACGATCAACAAGGCGGTCGCGCACAAATAGCACTGGGCCAACAGCAGCGGTTCTCCCGGGTTAAGCCCCTTGAGGAAAAACGGCCCTTGGCCGTTGTCGGTGTGATGAATCACCAGCGTTGCCAGCGTCAGCAACGCCAGGGTCGCGCCACGCCCGGCCCAGGTGACCGAAACAACCACGCAGAAGATGATCGGGATGCACGCCAGCGCAAAGTTCATCGCGGAGCCGGCCGAGTCGGTAATGTCGGACTTCAACCAGGGAGAATTGACGCCGAAGATAAACCAGGTACTCAGGCACATCAGGACAAACGCGGTCACTCCCGTGAGCCTGGCCAGCCACCCGCTGCGACATACATTCAGATCATCATGGAGCAGGCTCATGATCGCAATCGTGGTGAAGATCACCCCAGTAATGTTGGCGATCCAGGTCACCCACAGCAGACGCTGAAGTGGCGCATCGCTCGTCAATGATAGCCAGGTTGCGGTCAATGCCGCTTCCACCGCGCACACAAACACGGTGGCGATTATCCAAAGCACAATGGCGTGCAAATAGTCGTTGCGCCGGGCGAAACGGCGCACCAGCCAGGCAATGCAAATGGCTGCACTCAATGCCAGGCAGGAATGCACCAGCGTGGCGGCCCAATCGTGTCGCCACTGGAAGTCCAGAAAAATTCGCGTGGTCAGCAGTACCGCAAACAGCAGTGGCCAACGGGAACGTTGCGAGATGAGGAACGCCGAGACGGCCACGCCCGCAGGGAACCACACCACGGCCACCTGAGAGACAGGGTCATCGAACTCGAGTGAAATGATGCCCGTCACGTAATAGGCCAGTGCCCACATTAGTAAGCTGGCGGCCTGTAGTAGAGCCCTCGGTAGTATCACTGGCGTTTTTCCGATTCAAAAAGTGGATGTGGCGTACGTCATGGCTTATTGCCTGACAATGGCGCCATGACGCTGGGGTTCAAGCCTGAGGAGGCGCGGGTGTGTGCTGTGTGTGCATGACGGCAAACAACGTGAACAGAGCACACAAGGCGGCGGTGAGCAGGGGCAAACCGTGCAGACCCAACTGCATGGAAACCCCGGCCAATAACGGGCCCAACAGTGCGCCGATGCCCCATGCAACCGACAGTGCACTGTAAACCCCGACCAGTTCGGTGCCACTGAAACGCTCGCCGACCTGAGTCACCACCACCGTATAAATCCCGACAAATACACCGCCCCACACGAACAACAACCCATACGAAAGCCAGCGTTCAGTGAGTGCCAATGGCCAGATCAGCGCGCCAACCGCTGAAAGCGCCGACAACACAATAATCAGGCGGCGACGGTCCATGCGGTCGGCTAGCCAGCCAATCGGCAACTGTAGAACGATCGCGCCAAACAGCAGCATAGACAGCAACCAGGTGGCCTGCTGCACCGGCCAGCCCACGTTGATTGCGTAAATCACCAGCATGTTCATTCCGGCGCTTTCCAGTGCGCCGTTCAGCGCGGCCGCCACCAGCGCAAGCGTTGCGATGTGCAGGTACAGTGAGAGCGGTCGGCCCTTTTCGTGCGCAATCGGGCGGCCGCAGGTTTTGATCCCGAGCAGCGAGAGGCCGGCGAGCAGTGTAATCAAACTGCCGACAAAGAACGCTGCCGACGACGCATTTCCCAACCAAGACAGAATAAACGGCCCCAGGGCAAATCCCAAAGACAGGCTGGCCACATACATCGCCATCGTTTTTGCACGGGCCTGCTCGACCGTCGTGTGGTTCAGCCAGGTTTCCGACACCACCATAATGATTTCGCTGAACAGCCCAAGGCCCAGGCGCAGTACAAACCAGGTTTCGATGGGGACGAAGGGGAATGCAGCCAACAACACCACCAGCGCGCCCAGCGAAATGGCCAATAACCGCCTGGGACTGAAACGGCGACACAGCATCGGCAGAAATGGCGCGATGGCAAACACACCTACCGCATGCATGGCGGCATTGATGCCAATGTAAACTTCGCTGAAGCCTGCGGTCGTCAACTTGATCGCAATCAAAGGTGCACTCAAACCGTAGCTCAATCCAAAAATCATCACCGTCAAGGTGATGAGCAGCTTATTACGGTTATCAATCACTGCGTTCATCGGTGCCTTCGTTGTATTAACATTTTTTCTGACCTCGGCCCTTGCCGCCGAACGCGTCTGCATCAGCATCGGGTAAGGTTTGGGCCGGCATTTTATGGCGCGAGGCTCAATCCGTCCCGGCCGGTTTCCGACATGTTTCCTGGCGATCAGCTTGAGTAAATTCTGCTCCCTATCGTCGGTGCGGTTCGGCCGCATCGCAAGGAATAATTGAAGGCTGTGTTTTCAGCATGCGGTTGCCAGCGGTAATTCAGGCGAACATCAAAGTACATTCGCCCGAACACCTTGCCAGATTAAACAGGCGCCCACCGATGCGGCCGCCGCCGCCAAGGCGCAGACCGTATTACTAAGAGGCCAGGCATGGGCGACCAACTCAGTCGTGAGATTGGTTTGGCACTTGTTAAAGCGGTCGAAGGGTGAGAGGGAGCATCATTTGCTGAAATCAGGAATAAATGAGTGTTTTCAGGAAAAAGGCCGACGTTGCGGGTGCTTCTTTTAACTGCCAGCACCGTCGGGGCAACTGCACCGACTCTGCCGATAAGCGCAAGCACGGCGCCATTCTGGAGCTGCTCAACTCGGTGCGAACGTCGGTGCCGGTGGCGCTCATCGATCCACACGGCGCTGGATGGTCAGGTGAATGAGGCACTCACGGCCGCTCAAGAACAACGTTGCGCGGCGTAGCAAATAGCCATTGCGATGAGTGAGGAAGTGAGAGAGGATTTATCCATCCTGTCGATCTTGCGCGTCAGGGGTTGGCATTGAAAAGGCCCGGCTAATGTGCCGGGCTTTTTATTGCGCTCAGTGTGTGCAAAGCCGAAAATAGAGCTTCCGACTATAAACTGGGAGAGCGTCATGGTTTTGCGTGGCATGGCACAGATGCATGTCGACGACTTGGCGGAACGGTTCAAGAAGTTGGTTGTAGGGCAGGCTGGCAACGCGGATATTCAGTTTGCGTGGGTTGTTTTTTATCAGGGGCGAATGTTCGGGGCTTATTCAACGGCCGAGCTTGCGCTGCGGAAAATAACGGACATTGAGCACTGCATTAGCATCGACGAGGCCCCAGTCCCTCAAACCTCAAACGATTAAAGTTTTCATTAAACCCCGCCTAGAGCGGGGCTTTTTATTGCCCACGGAAAGGGCGATTCAGCAAAAGGAATTTGCAGGTGTTGGTATGCGTCCGGCCAAGTCATCTACCTGCGCAACCTTGCGCTGAGACAGGCGGCGATGATCCGCATCGATCCCATCTGGCGCGCCACCGAGCTGATGGACATGTGCGCAGGCACCGAGACCGCATTAGCTAGGGTAATCGCGGCGTTCGGTACGGCAAGGCCGCACACGCGTATTCGCCAGCTTAGGCTTTAATAACGGTAGGACTATGCCGATAAAGTTATGGGCAACGCGTGCACGATAGGATTTTCAATCCGACGCTCTGGGTAAAAGGATTACCAGTATGACGATCAAACTACGCTTATTTCTGTTCATTGCGACCGGACTGCTCACCGCATTGGTTATGAGCCTATCCAGTTATCTGGGAAATACCCGGACGGGCAGCGCCATTCAGGAAAATGAAATTAGCATGATGGTGCTGCGCAATCACCTGGAAGCCGACATGATGCACGATGCGCTGCGCGCCGATGTGTTTTCGGCGATGTTGGTGGGGTTGGGTAAAAGCATCAGTACCAAGGCCGAGGTCAGCACTTCGCTGAAGGAGCATGCCGAGCACTTCCGTCAGGTACTAGGGGATAATCTCAAGCTGCCTCTGGACGATACGCTCAGGATGAGCCTAAACAAGATCCGCCCCAGTCTTGACGCCTATATAAGTGCCGGTGAACGCATCGTCGCGTTGGCCCTGGACAATCCCGAAGCCGCTAGCGGAGAGCTGGAGACCTTCAATAAGGCGTTCACCCTTCTTGAAGATCAAATGGGGAGCCTGAGTGAGCTGATCGAAAACAAGAACCAACAAACCAGCATGGAAACTCGGGACACCATCAGCAACGCTAACTTCATCTTGGGCACGGTGCTGATCGTCAGTCTCTTGCTGCTCCTGGCTCAGGGCCGTTGGGTAATGCTGAGCATCATGGGACCGCTACAGGCCGCCAGCCGCATTGCTGCCAGCATTGCGCGTGGCAACTTGAGCGAGCCAATCGTCGAAACCAGTCGCAAAGATGAAGCCAGTTCATTGATTCGCAACCTTGCCATCATGCAGCGGGACTTAGGCAGCATGATCGAAGTGGTGCGCAGCAATGCCAAAGGCGTCAATGTCATGAGCGAGCAACTGAGCAATGGTTGCCATGAAGTGGCCAGCAGCAGCCAGCAACAAAGCGCCGCCGCCAGCACCATGGCAGCAGCGGCGATTGAAATGACCGCCAGTATTGAGGAAATCACCCAGCATGCCCGTCGCGCGCTGGATATGGCCAATCAGGCTGAAGCCTTGGCCAAGGACGGCGGCCGAGTGATTCACCAGGTGGTCAGTGACATGGATGGCATTGCTCGTTCGGCGAAGCAATCTGCCCAGGTCATCCGCACGCTCGACAAGGAGTCCGAGGCGATCTACAGCATAATTCAGGTGATCAAGGGGATCGCCGACCAAACAAACCTGTTGGCTCTGAATGCCGCGATTGAAGCCGCTCGTGCCGGCGAACAGGGCCGTGGTTTTGCGGTGGTAGCGGATGAAGTGCGCAGCCTGGCGGGTCGCACCAGCGCGTCGACCCAAGAGATCGCAAGTATGGTCGGGCGCATCCAGCAAAGCACCCGGGAAGCGGTGACCAGTATGGAGGAGGGTGTTGCTCAAGTGGACAAAGGGATGGTTGTGACCGCCGATGTCGAGCGGGCCATTCGCGATATTCTCCAGGCCACGTTGAATACCACTGAGTTGGTCAACGATATTTCCCGCACCATCAGCGAACAGAGCCTGGCCAGCAACGAAATCGCCCATCAAGTGGAGATGATTGCCGGTACGTCGCAGGCTAATAGCAACGTGATCGGAAAGACGGCGTTGACGACGGACGAGTTGTCCACGTTGGCGCAGAGGCTATCGCAGTCGGTCGATCGCTTCCGACTGTAAGCGGACAGTGAACCATTTTGCGTTTTATCTAGTCGTTTGCAGCTCTAGAGCTAGCCGATAGCCGAACCTTTGGGCACGAGATCATGCATGGGCGATGCAACCGATCTCAGTCACGCCGAGTTCAACGCTAGCCTTGTAGCCGCCAAAATCATCACAGACCAGCTTGCCCTTCCAGTCGTTCAGGAAGTTGCGAGCATGCTGTCCGGCTCTGCTGGGGCTGAAGTCGTAAACCACCGCTGACAAGTCAGAGAACTGGCTGGTGGCGTAGGCCCAAACATAGGAACGGTGGGTTTTCTTCGAGCCCGGCGCGAGCATCTGCACGGGGGGGGCATCGGTGTGGATGATTTGCTGCCCGAGTACCACCTCGCGCAGTGCATCGACCAGAGACTGCAACCGCCCCAGGCGAATCGCAGACAAAGAAAAGCCCGCGATGGGGAGTAGCGGGCTTAAAGGGATGTTCACTAGGAGCTGAAATAACTCTAGACGCTCGACTGTGAAAGGGGTGTGAAAGGGGTGTGAAAAGGCAGTGGTCTTGTCGAACTCGATTTTGGCTACCCTCAACACAGCTGCCCAATCAGCATTGGGTGAGTGTTCGTCCTCTGTCCATGAAGCTAAATCAGACATTGATACGCAGATGTCGAACGTATTGGCGTAGACGATGGAAGGCCGCTACGTGGCCGGGCGATTGTAACCACTCACTGACGGGCGCCATAAAAGTGGTTCAGCAAAATCAGCTCAACCACCGCCACAAAAACGCAGAAGGCGATGAAGCCAGGGCTGAATACCCGCTTGCGGTTTGAGGACCCTCCACCCAGCCAACTGAGATCCGAGCCATCGGAAATCCATACGAACAGTGCCAGCAGAACATAGGTCCACGCCTTGCTCCAAAAGCTCTGGTTTCGCCAGTCAGTCATCTGTGTTCTCTTTCATTACCCCATTTCCTTAAGCATGTTTACTGCCAGCCCTCAAACAAAATCCCGCGCACCAACGGTGCTGCGGGATTTTTTTGCTTGTTGTTTAGGGGCCTATATCGCCCGTTCCCCCCGCTTCCTTCTCAAGGATTTGAGGGCGGAGCACTCAATTATCACTTTATTTTCAACCATAAGGGGGTGAAGTTCCCAAAAGGCAACCACGTAATATCGCCCACAGCGGTGTTGGCAAACTGAACGGATCCAGGTGCAGCGTTGATTACCTCGGTGCCCGACAAGACACCGGCGGTTATAAACGCGACGGTGTTGAAATCACCGACATTGAAGAGGTTTGTTGCTCTCGGCGTTTCCAGCAGCGAATTTCCGTTGAGTATCAGTGGCTCAGCCTTGCGTGGGAGTAGGCGAGGAAAAAGCTTCCTCAATAGCTCGGTCGGTCTGAATAAGGAGGTCGTGGCGGGAGCCGCTTTGCCGAACAGATTTCTGGCAACGGCGACGCCTGAACGCCCCAGGTAGGCGGCAAGCCTGGCTGTTTTTCCGACGATCGAGAGCCCCCCTCCGGCGGCTCCAAATCCCAGCGATATCCAGGCCAGCGTTTCTGACGCCTTTGAATCACTGTCGCCGATAAGCACCGATGCGATGCCTGTAGCTGCTGAGATCATGGCAGCCCCGACTAACGCCGCCGATAGAAAAATTGACGTGCCGCCGGTCATGACGGCTGTCAATATGCCGACACCCGCCCAGAGGAAGGTGTGGATCAATTGCGTGTCTTTACCCAAACTGAGTGGCCCAGGCAAATCATCTCCCCATATTTTCCTCAACCCTGCATCCACTGACGCGTGCCCGCTGGGGTCCTGGTAATTGACGGGATCACCGTTGGCGCAATAGGCATACATGTTCGGGCCCCCCTGCCCAAATGGGCTGAAGCTGTCCAGTGCGTGGAAGCGCATGCAGCGCGCGTCATACCAGCGGTATCCCGTGCCCAAGGGGGACTGGCCTGTGATGGGGTCGCAGTATTCGCCGTTGAAGCCCAGCAGTGAGTCGCTCTCATCCGAAAAGTGCTCGCCGTAGGCCGTATAAGCGTGGTGCTTAAAGGTTTGAGCCAGAAGGTCGTAGCTGACGCACACGGTGCCATTGGCATCACGCAGTTCAAACAGGGTCCTTTTCACCCCAGAGCGTTTGATTTGTTGCACCGTACAGCCCGCACTCCCGGGGTTCAGGTTGCGATAGGTGTCGTTGTTTTCCAGTGAGTACTCGCCAGAGACGTTGAGCCCGTCATAGATGATTTGGGTTTTATCACCGTCCTGCTCGCGGGTCATCAAACGATCAGAGGGGTCGTAGCTGTAGCGGGTGCCGCCGGCCTGGATCAGTCGTCCCAGCCAGTCATAAGTGTATTTTTTACCTGTCTGGTCCTGGGTTACCCGCCCGGCTGCGTCATAACTCAAACTGCCAGCAGCCGGGTAGTCCGCATGAGTGTTTGCAACCTTTGTCAGACGGAAACCGTTCACGCTGTCATAGGTGTGGGTCGCGGTATTCTTCCCACCACCGAAGGTGGTGATGCAGGTGATGACATTCCCCAGTGCGTCGTAAGTGAAGGCTTGCTGGTCGATGTCTTTGTTTTTGGGGGTCTTCGGTCGCCATACACCCGTGGTTGTGCAGGTTTTGAGGCGTCCGCCCGGGGTATAGGCCAAGCTGCGAGAACCCAGAACGGTATTGCCTTGTTTAAGCTGCACCGACTTCAATTTGTCATCGGCGTAATAGGTACGCTCCAACGTGAGGTCGATTTTGCCACTGAGCGTGAATTGGCGGGTGGTTTCGCGTTGTTGTGAGTCGTAGGTGTAGTCCACACCAAAAGAGATGCCCGAATTGGGCGCGCCATAAATACTGTCACGAAGAAGCAAGCCTTGGTCATTGTAAGTATGCGAGCCTGAAAAATAGAGGGTGTTGGATTGAACGCGGCGCCCCTTACCGTCGTAGAGAAACAGCGACTTTTCACCCAGCGCGTCTGTCGTGTCGAACAAGCGCCCACCCAGTGAGTAATTGGACAGCACCTCTTTGGCTTGGCCAGGCTGTGTTTGTACGCTTTGTTGGGTGACGCGCAGGTTGCGGTCATGGGTGTACCGGAGCATATGCTCCCCCTCGCTGGCTGTCGCGAGTCCTTGTGCCCCGTAGGCATAGCTGAAGGTCTTCTGTTCACCGGTGGTGGCGGTTTGGGTCTTGGCCAGGCGGTTACCCAGTTCCTTGATGTAGTCATGCTGCAGCACGCTGCCTTCAGCGGTGACGGTTGATACCGGTACCAAGCTGGCGCCCGCGTAGGTGTAGGTTTCGGTGCAAGTACCGCGAGTGATGGACGTTACTCGGCCCCAGCTGTCGAAAGTGCGTTTACCCAGGGTCTGGCGTTTACCGCCGAATTCGATCGCCACCTGCTCGGCCTCACGCAATAGCCAGTGCTGCGGGTAGGTGTAGTAGTAGGTATAGACAAGGGCAGGGGCGAGTAGGCCATTGTCTTTTTCGCTGTGGCTTTCGCTCAGCAGCCGGCCGCTGCCATCGTAGGTGTAGTCAATGGTCGTGACACCCAACTCACCTTTGGTGTGCAGTTGCTTGACCTGCTTGGCACGGGTGTAGGTGGCTGTCTGGGTTTGATAGACGTTGCCATCCTGGCCTTTCCACTCGATTTTCTTGATCGTCTGGTCGGTGTCATAGGAGGTGACCGTTGCGTGTTTATCAGTTGCTTTTCCGGTCCACTGCGTGCGGGTCAGTGCTATTGGGTCGTAGAAGTCGAAGTCTTCCCGGCTATCGTTGTATTTGCGAGCGCAGACCTGATTCCATTCATCGTATCGCAGCTCCTGCGTTTCGCTGAGTAGGCTGCCATTTTCCTTGTAATCAAAACGGGTGGTCTGTACCTCGCGCCCGATGGCGTCATATTTGACGGCTTTGGTCTGTTTTCGTTGGCCATCCTCAATCAGGTACTCGCTGACCAACTGGTCCTGGCCATCGTACTGGCTTAAACGCGTTTGCCCATTAGGCTCGGTGATTTGCACTTGGCCGGGCGCCGGGTAGGTGTAGGTGGTGATCTGGCGGTAGGCCGGGCTTTGCGCACAGACGGTTAGCGTGGCCAGTTGGCCGTATGGGTTATAGGCATACTCGGTCCGGTTGCCGTCGGCGTCGACTTGGCGAATAAGGCGACCATTAAGAGTGTTCTGGGTTTCTGAGGCCGTGCGCTGATTACCCTTGTCATCGGTTTCGGTGGTCGTGGTGGTCAGTTCAGTGTCACCGACGCCTCCCAAGGTGTAGTCGAAAGAGCGTACCGGGTCGGTCACAATAGGTGCCAAAGAGCGGTTGTCCAGCGTGGACTGGCTTATGCTTTTTTTGCGTCCTTTACGAAAGTCGTTGCTTTCGAAATATTCGAACCGCTGGCCGATCAACGCGGCATCGGCAAACTTATCGGTGGCGAGGCTGCCCTGCAACGTATTGGTGAGCTTGGCTTCACTCAGTTCCGGCAACACTTTATAACCGTGAAGTTTGAACTGGGCAACGTTCAACAGGCCCGGAAGCAAGGAGGGTAATAGCCCAGGTATTAACGATAGCAGCCCGGGTGTGTCGACAAATTCGGTGTCAACATAAGTCGACTCAAACCGCGCGTTCAAGTTGTTGCCGTCAGGGCCCCAGGAAGTGTCAGGTGTACTCTTCGATGGTTGTTTGGACGCCGCCTTAATGGCCCCCAGCAATGTGCGCGCCTTTATTTCTCCGGGGCTCTCGTTGCGGCCGCGGATGTAGTCCATCTCGGTAGTGACGTTGTTTTGGTTGTTCAGTCTTAGCGCGGAGTTGGTGTTAAACAAGTTGCCATTTGTTTTTTTATAGCTTTTGTTTGCTTGGGTGTAAGTCATACTGGTTAAACGACTCACTATAAATGAGCTGTTTTCCATGGCGTAGTCTGTTTGGGTCTTGGCGGTGCCCTGGGTCAGGGTCTGCGAGGTCACCTCGTGCTTTTCATCGTATTGGTAAACCGTGGTGCGAATTGCCGGCGTCCCTTCACTCATAATGGTTCGGTACTTTTTCTCGTCCTGACGCTCATAGACATACGTGGTGGTAACCGGTGTGCCACCCCCGTTGGGCGTTAATGTGTGGGTACTGACACACGGCAGTGCCGACAATTTTGGATTGTCCGGGAATGCCAGCCCGTTGTCTTTGTACACGACCTTTTCTTCGAGACCATCGAAGTTAGTGAGCGTGGTCAGCAACCAGCCGCAAACGGGATGATCCAGGTACTCGAAGGTGCTTTGAATGTTATCCCCAAGGCTCACGGACTGCAGGGCGTAATCCTTGATGGCCAGGGTATAGGTCAGGGTTTGCGCGGTATCATCCGGCCAGAAAATAAACTTGACGGTCTCAAGCGCCGGTGACGCATCCGGGGCGTCGGGTGTGTAGTCGACCTTGAGCAGGTTGCGGGTGGCATCTTTGATTCCGGTTAACTGGATCTGGTAATACGTTTTACCTTCTATGACGTGGGCCGTTGTCATCCACTCGAAAAGCAGTTTGTTAAGGTCATCGGTGGTCAATGACTCAGTGACGTAAGTTCCCGTGCCCTCCAACAGTACCAGTACTTCTTTTCTGCCGCCTTTGTGCTGCACTGTCAGCTTGCCACTGGCCCATTTTGCTATAACAGCCAGCGTCGTCAGGTCTTTGTTTTTCTCTATTTCCAACACCTCACCCGAGTGCAGTGTCAACTTTTTATAGGTTTCGCTGTAGGTGGTGACACCATAAAACCAACCATCCCCCAATGCCGATTCATTGTTGACCACTGGCGTGTAGTAAAGGCTCATATCAAACGTAGGCCCGAGGCCGCAGTTTCCGATGAGTGACTCCGTTTTTACATAGTTCTCGAATAGACCCGTACGTGGGTCGACCACGTTGCGCTTTTGAGTGGTTGCATTAAAAATCGGGTCGTTTTCGTAATCGCTTGGGTCTGTACCCATTGGATTGTGAGCCATGTTCATCTCCCTATGATGTGATAGGCCACCCATTCATTAGGTGGCAGCGGTTGCTCTTTGAAAGTACGCGGCTCTGCAGCGGGAGGTAACTGTCAGTTCTCACAGTTTCTTATATTGATTTGTGCTGTTTTTAGTTTTTTTTATTATAAGTCTGTCGATTTTCCACGGCTGGCGGATTCAACTCAGTAATTAAAAACCGGTGCATAACGCGCTTCACGTTTCTTGAAGTGAATGGGCGCCATGGGCACTTTTTCGCCATTCACGAAAATAGCCGGAAAGGTCAGGGTGAAGTCGTCCAAATCGCCGTTGCCCAAGGGCGTGCCCTGGGTGCCTGAGCTGAATGTGACCCACGCGTTTCAACAAGCAACCCCTCTAGATCAACAGTTCCAACGCAATCCAGGGTTGCCACCTATGACTTTGGCCGCTAACCTGAAAATGATTGAATTGTTACGAATAATTTCGGGTGCGGCCTGTTTTGGGTTGTGCGACTTCAGGACGAGGAACGAAAGATGTTTTCACACGAAGGTCCCGCAATAGAGCTGTTGCTACTCATTTTTGGCTTGGCAGGCCTGCTTTTGGTCGTCTGGTTCATTCACCACCAATACGAGCGAAAGATCGGGAAGGGCGTTAAAAAACAACAAAGTCGTAACAGAGGTCGCTCCGCGTAAGCGCTCATGCACTGACGTCAGCGGTCGGTATTGAGCCCGGCCGCCGGCAAGGTGGATCGCCATGAAGACAAAGAAAAGCCCACGATGGGGGCGCGGGCTTAAAGGTGTTCACTTAGGAGCTGAGTTGAGCCTAGGCGCCTGCCTGTGAAAACCGCGTGAAATACGCACGTCGGGTAGGCTTTTTTGCAACCCGGCAGCCTGCTCACGTACTGTGCGTGTTCCTTATCCAACCTCTGCGGTGGTGTGTTCATGTCAGATGAAGTGCGGCTTGTCGTCATTATCCATACCCAGCCCGGCAAAGGGTCACAGCAGCTGGCCGCGTTTGAAAAGCTGGCGCCCCAGGTCAGGGCCGAGCATGGCTGTTTGCAATACGATTTACACCCGGTTGTCGGCAATAACGACAGCTTCGTGTTGATCGAAAAGTGGGCCTCCAAAGCCGCGTTGGACGCCCACCATCTGGCCGCCCATATGCTGGACGCGGCCAAGCACACTCCATCTTTTCGTGCTGTGCCTGCGACCGTTTTGCTGTTAGAGGCGGCGGTGTAGGTTCACAACTGCACCCGGCGCAACCGGCCAGTCAACGGTGCCAGCGTGTGATCGGGTGCCGGCACCTGCCGGCCCGCCAGCCCCATGCCTTCACTCACCAACACAGCACCCTGCACCACACATAAGTTGGACGGTGTATCCAAGCCGCGCGCGAGCACTTCAACTTGGCCGTTTTGCAGGTTGCACCGCAACAGTCGCCCGGCAAACCGGGTGAAGCCGCCATGCAGCGGCTCGCCGTTCCAGTTTGGCGGCAACGGTTGTTGCAGGTGGCTGCACAACTCCAGCACCAGCAGCTTGCCCTGCGGGCACAGCGCCAGCCCGGTGGGCAGTTGCAGGCCGCGTATCACCACCTCGATCTGCCCGCCTGCCGGGTGGGCTCGAATCACCTGCCCGGCGTAGTCGGCAAAGTCGATGCCTTTGCGGGCCGGGTCGCCGTGCAGTTCACCGGAGAACAGGCTGATCAGCACCGCGTCTGTTTGCGGTTCATACACCAGAGTAACGGGTACCGCTTCCTGGCCTTGGTCCAGCGCGGGCAGTTGCGCCAGCACGTGTTCGTCCTCGCCACTGCAAAACTCCACCAGTTGGTTGGTATCGGGCTTGACGGCCAGCCAGCTGCGCCGTGTTGGGTGGTAGCACAGCGCATTCAGGTTGCCCCGGCTGTGGAACACCGGTTCGGGCGGGCTGTATTGCAAGTCGAGCAGCCTGGAGCCGCCGATGTAATCGGTCTGGCTGGCCAGGCAGCGGCCGTCACCGCAAGCAATGTCCGACACGCCCATGATTTCATCGCGCAGCATGCGCGCCTGCATGTTCATGCTGCGAAAACCCTGGGCGACGACTTCGCCGGGCAGGTAGGCGCCAGGCTGCTGCGGATCGGGTTGCAGCCGGGTGATGCGGCCGCTAAACGGCTGGTCCGCTGAACCTGAGCCGGCTTCGGCCAACAACAGGCTGCCATCGGCTTGCAGGCACACGCCGCGTGGGTTGAGCAAACCTTCAGCGACAAAGGTGCTCGGGCGCAGGGCTTCAATGGGTTGAGCTGGGATATGAAGGGTCATCGGGTTTGCCTCCTATTGCGGCGGCTGCCACGGGCTGCCGGTGAGATACGCACGCAGCAGTGCACGCTGGGCGGGGGACATCGAGCGCACCACCGGCATGAACAGCGTGGTGCCTTTGTAGGCATCCGAGGTGCGCGCGAGGATGGCGTTTTTCGCCGCCATGATCGCGTCGGGCTGGTTCAGCGGCACGTAGCGCGACATGGCGGGGAAGGCCAGGTAGTGAAAACGCAGCACGTTCGGGTACACCTGCTGCCAGGTGATGATGCTGCCCTTGGCGATGCCGAAGTCGGTCTGCGCGTACTTGCGAAAGTTGGTGAAGAACGCACCGTTGTCCACGCCATTGGCCGTGCAGGTCAGCGCCACAAACCCCGCCTGGGCGGCGCTGCCGGGTTTAAGCGTGACGGGAAAACTCACGGCCTGCTGGCCGGCACTCACCGTCAGCGAACTCGGGAAGTTGAGGAAGTCGATGTATTGCTTCTGGTCGTAGACCCCAGGCGCGCTGGCGCCCAGGCTGACCGTGGTGGCTTTCGGCACCGGCCCGCCCAAGTAGCGCACCTGCAAATTGATCGTCAGGCCATTAGGGTAATCCTCCAGGTACAGGTTGCGCTGGTCGGCATACACCCGGTAGATGGATTCGCTCGCGCTAAGGGTCTTACCCGCCACCGGGTTAGGGCCGGTGATCTGTAGCGGCGTGGTCTTGACCGCTTGTTGCTGGCTGGCATTCAGGGGCACGTCGACGATGCCGCCGTACACGTAGTAATTGACCAACGGGCTGGCGGTCGGGTTGAGGGTTATCAGCGCGGTGGCCCCGGCTGAAATCGTCACCGGCCCATAGTTCGCATTTGGCCCGATGGGGCTAGTGATGTCGTCGCGCACGGCACGGAAGGTTTGCTTGGGAATCACGTTGACCATGTCCAGGCTCAGCAAACCGTTAGTGCCCAGCGCCGCGTAGGCCGCGTTGCCCGTGGACGCATTGACCAATTGCCGCCCCGGCTGGCAGCTCAGCGGCTCGCCAGCAAAGGCCGGCGCCAGTGTGCCGATGACCCGGCCGATACTCGGGTTCGGCGTGTATTTACCGGCGGCATAATCCGCATCGAGTTGCGCGGTGGTCATCTGCGGGCACATCTCGAACATCACGAAACGCAGGACAATACCCGTCGCCCCCGGCGCCTGGATGATCGCCTTGAGGCCACTGCTGTTCTTGTTCCAACTGACGATGCTGCTCAGCGGAAACGTCAGCTGGAACGTGCCGCTGGCGTGGAACGAGCCCGGTGCATCCATCTTCGCCGGCTCGAGTACGCGGCCGGTCACGTCGAAACTGCTGCATACCGCATTGCAACGAATCAGCAGCTGGATATTTTCGCCGCTGCCGATTTGCAGGCCGCCGACAAAGATCTGCGTGGTGGTCGAGGCGCTGGGGTCCAGGTCGACCATCATCGGGCCGGACACGGGGCCTTGGCCGGTCGCCGGGTCCACCGAGCCAAGCAGGTACACCGGCTGGCCGACCTGATCGCCCGTGGTGCTGATGTTGCCGGGGCTGCCTTGGGAGCTGATCAAGGCGTTCTGCATGTCCACCACATGCTGGCCGTAGTGGTTCCAGCCGCCGGCGGTGTAGTAGTTGCCGGTGGGGGCGTTGATCATGTTGTTTAACTGGTCGTCGGTGTACGACTGCGCGCCGGGCGCCAGGGTTGATGTGGTCAGGTCGAAGAGCGGCCATTCATCATCGCCATTGAAAGGAATGGTCGGCGAGTTGTTTGGCAAGCTCACGTCCGTGCGGATGCCGCCCCAGAAATTCAGTCGTGGTCCATTGAGGATGCTCATGGTCTATTCCTTGTCCGTGGCGTGAGGGGTGAGAGGCGGGTTGGCGAATTTGAACAGGTAGGAGAAGTCGGACTTGAACGGGCTCTTCACCGGCGTCGCCATCGAGTGGCAGTTCATGCAACTGCTGTTGGGCTGGATATAACTCTCCATGGTCACATTGGCCGACAGTGCCGGGGTCGGCTGCCCCAGCGGGTTGCTCGGGTTGTTCGGCATCAACGGGCGCTGGGTGGTGATTAACTGGTAGTACTTCAACACGCTGCGTTGCAGCCCGGGGTGGGTGCGGTAGTTGTTGTTCACCCAAGCGGTGGCGTCGGCAATCGGCGTCACGCGGTTCAGTGGGTTGGGCGTCTGGAACGAGGTGCCGGGTTTGGGCACGCAGACCAGTTGCGTGCCCTGGGTTTGCCAGTTGCACGGCGACTGGTTGAGTGCGGCGGCGGGGGCGGCGGCGTTGAAGTAGGAATAGGCGGTACCGGCTACCGGTTGGTCGACCCACTGGCCGTTCACCTTGGCTTTGGGCGGCACGTTTTCGACCTGCTCGAAGGTCGACCAGATCCACTGCGGGTAACCATTGACCTTGGTGATGATGTGCAAGCCCACCAACCCCAAATACGCCTCGCCGACACCAATGCGCTGCCCCTGGCTGTTGAACCGCGCCACGCGGGCAAACTGCGTCAGGTAATGGCTGGCATTGTCCCGGGCGGTCAGAATGCGCCAGCTGGATTTGACCTCGATGACCCCATTGGGGAAGTTGATGGTGTTGGCTTTGGACACCACATTCGCGTTGTAGAAGTTATTGCTGACGATGTAGTTGTAGGACGCCTGGTTGGCCGAAATATCGTAATAGGTCGGGTTGCCCGCCTGGTCGATCAGCCAGCCACCCACCGCCTGGTCGATGGAGTTGACCAGCGAGCTGTTCTTCAGCGCCGCGATGTTGATGATGCCCAGGCTTCGGGCGGTCAGCGGGCTGTTCCACGGCCCTGGGTTGGCAGCGCCCGGCAGGAAGGTTTCGCTGACCGTCTTGTAGGTCTGCCACACGGTATAGCCCGAATCGCCGGGCTGTTTGCTGCAGTTAGGCGTGCCACGTTGCCCGTCCTGTGCCGGCCAGTTTAAGGCGATAAACAGCTGCCAGCTGTATTGATCGAACTGATCCTGGCTGGCGGTGGCCGCCGGCGCGCTGCTGGGTGGCTGGCAGTTGAATTGCGTGGCCAGCGTCAACGGCTGAGGCGCTTCCCGCGCCTGGGCCGACAGGCTGACCAGTCCGAGTAGCATCACACTCACAAGTGTTTTCATGGCGATACATCCTTGTGTTCAGGGTTTGCGCTGCATGAGCTGGTTCCACTGGGCCTTATGCCCGTTGCTCTGGGACGCCGGCGGCTCGAACAATTGGCACGGCGGCGGGTTCGACGGGCACATGGCGATCACTTGCGCCCAGGTCTGCGCCGGGTCGGGTTTGGCGATGCGAAAGTTCGTGTAGTTCTGGCTCACGATGGGCGCATTCGCGACGCTCACGTCCCCGGAAAAGAAGAACGACTGGGGCAGGCGGTAGGGCGGTTTGCCCGTCTGCTGCTTGTTAAACGCATACCCGAACAAAATCGGTCCCGCCGGCGAGATCAGGTCCAAGGCATAGGCCTGCACACTGCCACCCAGGTTTTTGCTGCGTTCGGCGCTGTAGGGCAGGTGCTCGATAAAGTCCTGGCGCGGCGGATGGTTCATCGGTGAAAACATGCAGCAGGCCGGCATGTCTTTCGGGCGGTCCTGCGGGTAGGTCAGAAAGTACGCCTTGTTGCCCAGGGACACGAACGAGCAGCTGTAGTTGTTGTTCTTGATCGGGAAGATCGGCAGGCAGTACTTCTCGTAGTGCTCCATCATCGCGCCGAAACCGTCGCCGTCGGCTGGGATGTAGGTGCTGTCGTAGTAGCTGGTCCCGCGCGAGACGGTGTAGTCCGCAGGTTTGAGCGTGGAGGGTGGGCTGCTGTAAGGCGGTGGGTTGTTCTGGTAGTTGTTCATCACCCGGTACATCGTCCAATCGCTGATCCATTGCGCCGGGAAAAACGGATCGGATGGGTCGCTGGGCGCGCGTTTGGCGATGCAGTTGCCGTTCTGTGCATTACAGCCTTCGCTGTTGTGCACCCCATTGGTGAAGTACACGGCGCCGCTGTCGTCCTCGGCAAACGCAACGGGGCTCAGCAACAGTAACAACAGTAACAGTCGGCTCAAGAGGCTGGCGTTCATACAACACTCCTTTGAAAACCGGGCGACAGGCGCGTCACCCGGTGGTCCTGTGTGAGGCTTACGTGTAGTCGCTCATGCTCAGCTGCACGGGCGGGTAGTTACGCTTCACCAGCGCCTGTGCCCACAGTTCCAGCACGGCGCGCCGGCTTTGCGGCATGTCGCGTGTGATGGGCATGGCCAGGGTGCTTTCCTCCTGATATTGCTTGCTGATCAGCACGATCAGTTGGTCGACGGCGCCCTCGATGCGCGTCAGGTTATTGAGCGGCATGTACTTGCTCATGATCGGGTACAGGTAATAGAACGGCTGCAAGATGAACGGGTAGATGAAGGTCTCCCAGATCAGCTGGCCGGCGTCCTCACGCTGATAGATCAGGTTCCAGGCGTTGACGAAGTCCTGCTGCATCTGTGGTTCCAGCGGCAGCACGCGCAGCGGTGCGAGGAAGTCGGTAAAGGCCTGGTTGAGTGGGAAACTGAACGGAATCACCGGCGCCTGCTCACCTTCCTGCACAAAGAAACGCAAGGTCGGAAAGCCCGGCGCCTGGGCCGTGACGGTCAGGTTGGCGATGCCATTGGCATCGGTCTGAATCTTGGTCACGCTGTATTGCACGTTGCTGTTCAGCGGGTCTTGCAGCGTGCCTTGCAGGGCAATCGGGTTGACGAACTTAAGCGTCGGGCTTAAGGCGACTGCGGCCGGTGTTTGCAGGAATTGCTGATAGGTCACCGGCGTCGTCTGATCGGCTGACACCGCGAGCCGGGTTGCCATGAGCTGACGACCGGTGCCTTCGGTGATCTGGCCGAGCAGGGTCTTCGCCCCGCTAAACTGCGGCAGGCAGGGGCTGTTGTTGGCCGGGTTCTGCGGGTCGTTGTTGAACAGCGAAAAGTCCGCCGCGTTGCTGAACGCCAGGTAGTAATCGGTGGTGCACAGCATGTAGGCATTGCCGTATTCCGCCACCCATAACGTGGTGCCGGCCGGTGCGGGCTGGCCGTCGTGTTGCACCATGATTTGCAGTGTCTTGGTGTCGCCCACGTCGATAAAACTGGCGCTCTCTACCACCTCGGCGGTCCACATCTGCTGGGTCGCGGCGATGATTGGCGTGGTACCTGGTTGTTGCAATTCCAGGCTGCCAGTTTGCAACTGCGCCTGAGCTTGGACGGTCAGCGGCAGGTCGAGGATGCCGGCGCGTTTGTCGAACGCCAACTGCTGGTAGTCGTCATAGCCAAAGCTTGCCAACGGGCTGAATTGCGTGCCTTGGCGGATGCCAATCTGGTAGTTGCCGGCCTGGTACTTGGCGGCAACGGGGATCTCGGCCTTGCTGTCGACGGGGTAGAACGGGAACGCGTTGCCCAGGTCCAGCGACAAGGTGGTGCCATGGGCCTGGGCCGAGATCACGCCCAGTTGGACCTGGCTGTTGGTACCCGGTGAGGTTTTGTAGATGGGCACCTTTTGTGCTGGCACCAGGCGCCGGCCCGCTGGCGCGGTGGGGAACTCATCCTCAAACCACAGCCCCAGGCTGCCTACGGTGCGGCTATAGGCCGGGTTGAAAAAAATGTCACCGACGTTATCCAGCGCCTGTTGATACATGGCTTGCACCTTGGCCTGGGCTTCGGGCGTGGAGCTGTGGGTGTCGATGGGCGGGTAGTTGTTGAAGATACCGTTCTTGTCGTAACAGGTCAGGTAGGTGGTAAAGCGAAACATCAGGCCCTTGGCATTCTGTTGCGCCATCTGCGCCTGCAGGTTTTGCAGCAAGGCCGAGTTGCCGATCACCCATGCCAGGTTTTCTTTCGGGAAGCAGGTCTGCCAGGTGGTGGTCACGTACGCCAGGCCGCCGAGGTTGGCCCAGTTGAAGTTGAGGAACCGGTCGAGCATGCGGTGCTCGCGGTTGAGCGTCAGGCCGCACTCGGCATTGCCCAGTACCAACTTGTCGAAGTACAGCGCGGTAAAGGTGTTCTGCCACGGGCTCACGTCGACAAAGCGCGCCGGGGAATTCGGCGCGCCGCCAAACGGGTTGCCGAGCAGCTGATAACTTTGGTTGATCAGCGGGTCCTGGCTCACATAACCGCCGTCGGGCAACTCGCCGCCCGTGATCACCGACTGGGTCTGGTTGTAGCTCACGGTGCCGCAGGCGTTGTCGCCGAACAGGTTCCATTCGCCGGGGATCATGGGGGACGCCAACTGCCCGGCATTGCCTGGCACCTGCATCACGTAGTCGGGTACGGCGGCCGGGGCCAATGGCGCGATGGTCCACGGCAGCAGGTTGCTGGCGGCGTTCAGCGGCGTGATCTTGAAGGCTTCCAGAAACCGCCAGTTCATCTGCATTTTCACCGCATCGTAGAGCGGGTACATGTCGTTATTGTTGGCGGTCGGCGGGTTCCAGAACATATGGCCGCCGAGGTAGATACGCGGGAAATTCAATACGCTCATGTGAGGCTCCTTAGCGTTGCCACTGGGCGCGTTTGAGCGACCAGACAAAGTCCAGTTTGTGATAGCCGACAAAGTCGGAGGCCGGCAGTTCGGCGGTGGGGTAGACGATGCCGCCCTGTTGTTTGAGGGCGAAATTGAAGTAGCCCTTAGTCGACGAGTACGCGGCGGTGCTGTGGCACGCGAAGCACGAAGACATGCTCTGGAACGCCGATTCCAACTGGGAGTTGGCGAGCAAGGTGGGCGTGGTATTGGACTGCACGCCGATCAGCTCGTATTGAGCCAGCGTCGGGTAACTCGCCTGAAAACTGATATTGACCGGTTGCGCCGCCGTGGTCGGCCCGGTGCTGTTGGTCATCGGCGTGGGCGGGATCGCGTTGGTCACGGTGTACTTGCCGTTGTTGCGGTTTTCGAAGGTGGTCCACACCCAGTCGGGGTTCAGTTTGTTGATCACGTGCAAGCCGCTCAACGCGGCATAACCGACCACGTACTCACTGCCTTGCTGGTAGTAGGTCTGGGCGATGTAGTAGCCGTCGTTGGCCAGTTGCTGCTGATAGGTCGGGTTGTTGCCGATCCACAGCCAGGCGGCCTTCAGTTCCCACGCGGTGGAGGGGAAGTTCAGGTCGCTGGTCAACGCGGCCTGGCCATTCACGTTGTAGACCTTCTGCTGCACGATGTAGTTGAAGGTGTCCGGCCCCATCAGCAGCTGGAAGCGCACCGCCTGGCCTTGCTGGGCTTGCGGCACTTGCCCGCCCATTTCCAGGATCAGCCCGTCCACCTGTTGCGTGGCATTGAGGTTGTGGAACATGCGGTTGGCGTTCATGCCCATCGCCTGGGCTTGCGTCAGCACCGCGGGTGGCACGGGCACGCGCTGGGCGTAGGGCAGGGGTTGCGCGCCGTTGGCCAGGTAGACCTGATCCGACGGCTTCATGGTTTCCCAGACCAAGTCAGGGCTTTGTGCCGCAGCGGGTTGGTTGAGGCAGGCAAACCAGTTCCAGGCCAGGGTTTCGGGGCTCTGGGTGAAGGTCGCCCGGGTCTTGTCGATGTCGCCACCAAACTGCAAGAAACCCGTGCAGTCGAAGGGCGTGTTTGCGCCTTGGGCCTGGGCCAGTCCGGCCAGTGCACTCAAGACAGTGATAGATAAGGCTCGCCGCATGGAAGCTCCTTGGCATTGGCCAGTTCCAGGTGTGGGCGCCCCAGGAAATGTTCCAGGAGCAGTTGCTTCACTGCCGTCGCCGCAAGGTGCTGCGGTAACGCCAGATCACAATTGGTGATCAGCAACGGGCCGGTCTGCGCGCTGCTGGGCAGGCGGCCGTGGCTGCCCCGCACGAGGCGGGTGTCCAGCGGGATCAGGTCCATGTAGTAGCGAAAGCCGAGCTTTTTTTGCAGCAGGCGGCGCGCGACTTTCAGTTTAGGGAAGCGAATCGCCGGGTCGATAAACAGCTCGACCGGGTCGTAGCCGGGCTTGCGGTGGATGTCCACGGTGCGTGCAAAATCCGGCGCCTTGCGCGCGTCCAGCCAGTAGTAGTAATCAAACCAGTAACCCGCTGCGGCCACGGCCACCAGCTCGCCGCTGCGTGGGTGGTCCAACTGCCAGGTGCGTTGCTCGGTTTGGTCCAGCACCTGCTCGATACCCGGCTGGCGCTGCAGCAAGGCTTTGACGCGGGGAATGTCCTGCGCCTGCTTCACATACACATGCGCGACCTGATGATCGGCCACCGCAAACGCCGCGCTGGCGCCAGGGTCGAGCAACTCCCAGCTCAAGGATTTGCGCACTTGCAACAGGCCTTCGGCGCGCAGCACGCGGTTGATCGACACCGATTGCTCGACCGCTTCGATGCCGTATTCGGAGAGCAGCATCACCGCCGCGCCCTGCGCCTCGGCAAAGCTCAGCAAGCGGCCCACCTCGGCGTCGATGGCGCGCACTTCATCGGCAATCGACGGATGTTCAGGCCCCACGCGCTGCAAGCTGTAGTCCAGATGGGGCAAGTAAATCAATTGCAGGTGAGGGCGATTGAGCTGGAACTCGGCCATCGCGCAATCGACGATCCAGCGGCTCGAGGCAATGCCCGCCGCCGGGCCCCAGAAGCCATGGAAAGGGAACTCGCCAATCTGCGCCTCGATCTGCTCATGCAGCCCGGGCGGCGACGAATACAAGCCGAACTGCTTGCGCCCATCGGCCGGGTAATGCGGGCGCGGGGTGATCGCGGCGTCCACGTCGGCGTACATGTTGTACCACCAGAACAACTGGCTGCAGCGAAAACCCGGGATCTCACGCTTGAGCGTGTGCCAGACTTTTTCGCCCTGGATCAGCGCGTTGGGTTGCAGCCAGAAACGCACTTCAGCCTGGTCGCGAAAGTACCAGCCATTGCCGACAATCCCATGTTGCGACGGCGGCGCGCCGGTGAGGATCGAGGCCTGCACGGTCGAGGTGACGGCGGGGAACACCGGTTGCAGGGTGGCCATCTGGGCGGTCTTGAGCAGGGCATTGATGTGCGGCGTCGCCTCACCCAACAGCGACGGCGTCAGCCCGACCACATTGATCAGCAACAGCGGTTGTTCAGAGGGCATCGGCGTATACCTTCTGCACGTGCAACAGGTTGCGCTGGCGCAGTTGTTCTTCGACCCAGCGCAGTTCGGCGGCAATGCCTTGCAATTGCGCAGGCTCGGTGGCGGGCCGCAGCTCAAAGGGCAGCACGCCCCAGCTGTAGGTTTCCACCTCCAGCACCGGGCGGAAATCGCCATGGGCCGCCAGGTAGTCGAAGGTCTGCGCCAGCGCCACTTGGCTGCCGCTGAGTTCGGGCAACAACAGGTGTTCGCTGAACAGTGGAATGTGGAAATGGATGCGCAGTTCGTTGAACCCGGCGCAATGCGCCAGGGCGGCGGGCAGGTCCGGCCAAGCCACTCGGCGGCCCTGTGCGTCGAGCGCCTTCACTTGGTGCAAGTAGGTGATTTCGGCAAAGCTGCTCAGGGTCTTGAGCACGTGTTCGCGGCGCTGTTCATCGTCAGACGGCAGGCGGCAAATCAGCGCGTTGGACAGCTGGACCTTGCCCACCGGCACCCCGGCCTCACGCAGCCGGTCCAGCGACTGATAGCAGTCTTCAAACATCACCGCCTGGTGGCACACATCAAAACACAGCGCCAGGTAGGCATGGTTCGGGTCCATGGCTTGCCGGCGCTGGAAGAACGCGATGGCCTGCTCGGTAGTCTCCAGCACGCAGTCCGGTTCCATCTCCAGGCAGAACACGATTTTCTTGCCGGTTTCCCAATGCAGGCGGGCGAGCGCGGCGGTGAGTTGGCTCAGGTGCTCATCGGCGCGTGCCTGCAAGGCCTCGTTCCAGGTGGCGGCATAGCCCAGCGGTACAGTGGAAATCACCCCTTGGCGGCAGTCGGGAGGCAAGGCATGAGCGAGGATGCGCGCCAGGTCCAGGCTGTAGGCTAGCCGTTGCGGGTCGGCCCAGTTGGGCAGGTAGACGTCGGCTTTCACCGCGCCCTGATGGAATTCACCATAGGGGAAACCGTTCAGTGACGTCAGGCGCAGGCCGCTGTGCTGGAGCAATGCCAGGAACTGCACACGCGCCGATTCCTGCTGTAGTTGCGCCGCCGCGTGAGCGCAAATCCACAGGCCGCTGTCCTGTTCCTCTAGCCCGCGCAGGCTGCGCACGCCTTGAAAGTGCTGCTTGATGGAGGCGCGTAACCCGGCCAGGTCACGGGCCGGGTGCACGTTGCTGCAATACCCGACCTGGGCGGCCGTCCAGCTGCTGGCGGCACTCATTTGACCACCGGGTCCTGGCCGCGCAGGGCCGAGTTTTCCTGCCATTGCTTGCGCTGGTCGATGGGCAGTGGCGTGCTGACCAAGGCCTTGTCCAACTGGCCGCTCTGGGCAAAAAAGTCCACCGGGTTGTGGAACAGCACCTGTTCCACCTGGGCTTCAGTAAAGCCCGCTGCCAACATCGCCTGGCCGGTTTTGGGCACTTTCAGTGGGTCGCTGATGCCCCAGTCGGCGGCGCTGTTGACCACCATTTTTTCGGTGCCGTATTCCTTGAGCAAGGCGACCATGCGCTGCTCCGACATCTTGGTGTTGGGGTAGATGGAATGGCCGCGCCAGCACTCGCTGTCGAGCACCAGCGGCAAGGTCAGTTCGTTGAGGTGGTCGATGATCACCAGGTGCTCGGCGATCCCCACGTCGCGGATCACCGCCAGGGTGCGTTTGGTGCCGCCGATCTTGTCGCGGTGTGGCGTGTGCACCAGCACCGGCAGGTTGAATTGCTTCGCAAGCTCAAGCTGCGCGGCAAGAAAGCGATCTTCTTCAGGGGTGATGTCGTCGTAGCCGATTTCGCCAACCGCGACCACGCCTTCTTTCACCAAGTAGCGCGGCAGAATCTCCAGCACTTCATTGGCGATCGACAGGTCATTCGCTTCTTTGGGGTTCAGGCCGATGGTGCAGAAATGATGGATGCCGAACATGCTCGCGCGAAAGCGTTCCCAGCCCAGCAGCGTGTCGAAGTAGTCGACAAAACTGCCGACGCTGGTACGCGCCTGGCCCTGCCAGAACGCCGGTTCGATGACGCCGGTGATGCCAGCGGCCGCCATGTTCTGGTAGTCGTCGGTGGTGCGGCTGACCATGTGAATATGCGGATCAAAGTACTTGAGCATGGTGAATCCTCGTCAAGGGAAGGCGATGTGCGTCAGTTCAGGTAGGCGTGCCATTGCACCGGCAAACGCAAGCCGCGCAGGCGCTGCAGTTGCGCCGGGCTGAGCAGCTCGAAGGCAATCACCCGGGGCAGCCCGGGGGACACGGTTCGTTCGGCGGCGAGTTGTTCGTCGAGCAGGTCGAGGGCCAACTGATTAAGCGTGACGCCGTGGCGTTGCGTGAGGCCGACCAGGCGCCCCACGTCGAGGCCCATGCCGAGTGCCTTGAGCACCAGTTGGTGAAAGGCGCGCTCCGAGTAGTGGCGTGACGGGTAGGCCGTGTCGAGGGCGAGGGCGGCAAACACCTGCGGGTTGCTGGTGCGCCCGGCCTGCAAGGCCAGTTCGAGGCACTCGCCGTCGCTGTCGAGCCAGTCGAGGGCGCTAAGCAGAGCGATTTTTTCCTGATCGTCGCCCCACAGGAACAGCTGGCGCAGCAGCGGCAACTGCTCGGCAGCCTCGGTGTATTCGAGTGCCTGGGCCAGCAGCAACCCGCGCGCTAATTTCACCGCAGGTGCCGGCAGGTAACGCTTGCACTGGCCGCTCAACAGCGCCGCTGTGGTGGCGCTGGGTTGCTGGGCAAGCTGTGCCTGCGCCGCTTGCCACCCTTGCAGTTCGGTGGCTTCCAGTTGCTGGCTCAGGGTTTGTTGGCGTTCGGTGAGGCCATCCTGGCGTATGTTCATGTCGGCTTGATCCAACGCTGAAAGTGGGGGAGCAGAAAAAACACCAACACACACAACAGGCTGCCCAACGGCTGGTTGGCTACCGCCAGCACCAGTGCATCGAACAACGGCAAGGCGGCCAGGCCTGCGCCGATAAACGCGCGGACGTTTCTGTGCTGCGGGTGGGCCAGGTGCTTCCAGTAATGCCAGCCCAGCCAGGCCAACCACAGCAGCAGCACCGGCCAGAACCACAGGTTGTTGGAATAGAACGCCAGGGCCAGCGGGCTGAGCATCAGCAGCAACGGCAGGCGGCTGATCAACTGGTTGCGGTGTTCCTGGCGCGCCAGGTAGGTCAGGCCGCTGATGTACACACCGAGCAGAATCGCGCACAGCCAGATTGGCTCCGGCGGCACCGCCAGGCTGGCCGCCGCCGTGAGGTACAGCGCCGAGCGGCAGGCGCCCATCAGCCACACGCTGTGGGCGTATTTCTTGTGCAGCAGGTTGTAGCCGACGATGCAGCCGACCAGCAGCACCACGCCGCCAAGCAGCCAATGCGGCTGGTCGATCAAGCGGCTCAAGCCCAGCACCGCCGCGGCGGCAAGGATCAGCAACAGTGCGGTGGCCAGGCCGACTTGCTGGCGGCTGGCCAAACCCAGGGTGATCGGGCGCGGGTTGTGATGTTGCTGGTCCCAATCAGCATCGAGCCAGTCGTTCAACAGCATGCCGGCCAGGTACAGCAACGACAGCGTGATCAACAGCAGCACCCACACCTGCGACGACGGCGGCGCCAGCGCGCCGGCACTGCTGGCGAGCAGGGCGGCGGCCAGGGTGTTGGTCCACACCGTGGGCAGGTTGGAAACCCGGCCGAGGGTCATCCAGGTTTTCATCGGGCTCATTGTGCGTAACCCTCACCCAGTGGCAGCGGCGCAACACTGCGCGACGCCAGCCGTTGCAGCGCCGCCTGCATCTTCGCGCTGTCGATTTCATGCAGGTCCACCGACTGGCCGATGCGGTTGAGCATCGGGATCGACAGTTGCCCACCCAAGTGCTGGCGGAACTCCTCCAGGCCTAGCAGCAGCGGCGAGCGGCCCTGTGCATCGATCAAGCTCAGCTCCGGCGGGCACAGGTTGAAGCCCAACGTGCACAACAGGTTCATCACCCGCTCAGTGTCGGTATCGCCGAGCAGCCCCAATGCATTGGCATACAACCCATCCAACGCCATGCCCACCGCGACCGCTTCGCCATGGCGCAGCCGGTGGTGGCTGAGGTTTTCCAGTTTGTGCGCGGCCCAGTGCCCGTAATCCAGCGGCCGACCGTTACCGCGTTCGAACGGGTCGCCGGCACCGGTGATGTGCGCCAGGTGCAGCTCGGCGCAGCGGCGAATCGCGTAGCGGCTGGCGGGGTGATCGAAGCGGGCGAGGGCGTCGGCGTGCTGCTCCATCCACTCGAAAAATGCCTGGTCCTTGATCAGCGCCACCTTGACCGCCTCGGCCAGCCCGGCGATCTGGTCGCGGCGGGTCAGGCTGGTGAGCAACTGGAAGTCATTGATCACCGCCGTGGCGGGGTAGAAGGCGCCCAGCAGGTTTTTCTGGCCGAAGGCATTGATGCCGTTTTTTACGCCAATGCCGGCGTCGTTCTGGGCCAGCACGGTGCTGGGAATTCGGATCAGGCGAATGCCGCGGTGGAAGGTGGCGCAGGCGTAGCCCACCGCATCCAGCACCGCGCCGCCGCCTAGGGCCAGCACGTAGCAGTGCCGGTCCAGGCCGTGTTGCAGCATGTCGGTGTAGAGCTGCTCCAGCACTTGCGCGTTTTTGCTCAGCTCACCGGCCGGCACGGCGATGGGCGCGGCGTGCACGTGCAGGTCGGCATGGGCGGCGAAGTAGGCGTCGATCTGTGCCAACAACTGGGGCGCGCTGTGCAGCAGTTGCTCATCGGCAAACACCATCACCTTCACCGGCCCGTTGTGTGGGTGAGTGAGTTGCTGATGCAGGCACGGGTTGAGCGGGTCGAACAGGTGGTCGGTGAAGATCACCGGGTAGTCGTAACGGACCTCGAACCGCCCGCGCAGGGGCTGATCCACACTGGGCTTGCGCTTGAACAGGCTGTAACCGGCCACAAACGCCAGCGGCAACACCATGCTGGCGAGGAGGGTGACCAGCAGCGCGTGCTGCTCGATCAGCAACGTGCCAATGGCGGTGTAGGCCAGCGCCAGCCCCGCATTCGCCAACGTGGTAATCAGCAAAAACGCGCGCAGTGGATAACGCTGCATCCCGGCGGCCACTACCGAAGTTTCCGCCAACACCGGCACACCGCGCAGGCAGATCAACGACAACGTACCCAGCCGATACGCCAACTGCCCAGGCTGGCGCTGATGCAGCCCAAGGCGGCCGGACAGCAACCGAAAATAACCGGCCCCCAGCGCATAACCCAACCCGGCGCCCAGGCACAGCCCGATGAAAATCACCAGGTAACCCCCGAGGCTGCCGAGTACGGCCACCGCCAGCAGCGCGACCATGCTCGACGGCACCGGCAGCACCACGTCGAGGGCGAGCAGGGCGATCAGCAGCAGTGCCAGGTTGAATGCTTGGGCAGGTGTCGAGGGTTGGTACAGGTTGAGGTGAGTCAGGAACGCTTGGATCTGTTGTTCAAACAACAGGAAGCTGGCAATCACCAGCACAGAAAAGCCCATCAACGACAGCCAAAAATGCGCGGCTGGCCCCTTTTTCGAAAACGCACGATACCACCGGCTGCGCTTCATCAAAGCATCCCTTTTGAGAGTTAAGACTTAAGTTCCGTGTCACTGTTAAGCGCTGTTTTTAGAGCAATAGAACCCCTGGCCTGAAGGGCGGGTTGTATACGTAATGGCTGATGGCTTTCACGGTATTCATGAACTTAGCCGGTTGTGGTTGTTTTGCAAGTTTGCGAACGGATGTGTTTGAAACTGGCGTTTCAGGAGGCGCAGCCAGGCGGTGTTTATTCAGTGTTTACAATTAGTTGTATGGACTTTTTCCGCGCGTCAATAAGCCGTTGTTCATGGCCCTTGCCAGTAAAAACTTAATCAATAAGTCGCTAGGTTCGTTATGTAGATTATTGCCGCTGGCTATATGTAACTCTAACAGCGGCGGGTGGTTGGGAACGGTTCCGCTTAACTCGGTGAGGGGTTAAGGCGCCGTGTCTGGTACCGCCCGATACACCGCGACCTGGTCCGAACGAATGGTCTCTTTCAACGTATACGTCGAGCCCGTCTTGATCTTGACCTTCCACTGTTGCGCCGCCTGGGAAGCGTTGGCGTTAAAGGCGGCGTCCGGGACGGCGGCGAAGGTGTCGTAGCGATACAGGGTGTAGGGCACGCTCGGCTTCAACCCGGAGACCGTCACGGTCAATGCCAACGCGGCAGACGGGGGCCGGGTATTGGCGTGTTGCGCCATCGGCGGTTGCTCGTCGATCACCTCGGTCCACAGCCGCACCGGCAGCGTCTGGCCGTCGTGATCGATGATGCCGGTCACTGCCACGCCGAACTGCCTGTTGCGCGGCAGGGAATACAGCGCCTGTGACGGCGCGTTGGCCTCCTGGCGGTTAGCCTGGAAGCGGTCGAACGAGAAGTGATACCGATACGCCGGGGCGCCGTCGGGTGACCAGAGGCCGTTGTCGCTCAGGGCCAGCACATCGTCGGGGTAAGCGTGCGGCGGTAACGTCAGCGGGTATTTCGACGAGATACCGTTCACCGGCACGATATGGTCGTACTGCGCGTCGCCGGCCTCGGCCTCAGTGGAGCCTTGGAACGCGTGCATGTTTTCATACACACCGATGATCACCGGGTAACCGGCCAGCACATTGCCCTTTAACCACGTCAGGAAGGCGTTGGCGTCCGGCGTGTTGACACTGTTCCACTGCACCGCCTGCAAATGCATCCGAGCGGCGGCGGCGCCATCGTTCACACCCACCAGCAACTGGCTCCCCGCTTTGGACTGGTCAATACCCGGGCTGGCAATGGCCCGGGCGTCGTATTGGGAAACGTACTGGCCGTAGTAGAGCCCGGCGCTGACGAAGGCCGCTTCACCGCAGTAACCGAAGTTCGCCGTCCATTGCAGACGCGGCGGGATATCGTTCTTCAGGCGTGCGGCGCCAACGTCTTGAGCCCAGAGCCCTGCGGGCAACAACAGGACCATGAGCAGTACGCGTGGGTTGAGGGCCAACATGTCGATCGCCTTTGAACGTAGGGCTGATCAGGTTATCGACTCTCGATGGAGTTTCCCGTGAGGTTGTGTGGAGAAACGATGACCATGCTGAGTGCAGACTTCAATTGCCCACGAAGCGAAAACCACCGGATAGCTTGTCCTTGAGAAACCCCACCAACGCAGTCACTGACTTCGGCACATGCGGGGAGTACGGCCGAATCAAGTAAATCTCATCGGCAAACGCGCCTTTGAGCGTCCAGCCCTTGAGCACCTGCACCAACGTGCCACTGGCCAGCGCGGCATGCGCGCTGAAATCCGGGAGCAGGGCGATGCCCAGGTGGTTGAGCGCCGAGTCACGCAGGGCTTCGCTGTTGTTGGTGGAAAAGCTGCCGGCGATGGGCACGGTGATGCGCTCGACTTTTTTGCCGCCGCGTTCGAACGTCCACGCTGGCTGGTCGGTACCCCGTGGGTAGTACAGGCAGTTATGTGTGCTGAGATCGCTGGGTTCACGCGGCTCGCCGTGCTGTTGCAGGTAGGCCCGCGTGGCGACCAGCACCGAGCCGGTGTCGCACAGTTTCCACGCCACATGGGTTTCCGGCACCTGGAAGCCGTGTCGCACCGCCAGGTCGTAGCCTTCGGCGGCCAGCGAACTCAGGGCGTCCGACACGTCCAGCTGGATGCGCACCTGGGGGTAGCGCTGCAAGAATTCGGAGAGGTGCGGCACCAATTGTTGTCGGGCAAACGCTACCGGTGCGGTGAGGCGGACCAGGCCGCGAATCTCCCCGGCAGAGTCGCGCACCGAGGAGAAGCTGCGGGCGATGTGTTCATAGGCGCTACGCACTTCGCGGGTCAATGACTGCCCCGCATCGGTCAGCCGCACGCTACGTGTGGTACGGGTGACCAGCCGTGTACCCGTGGCCTTTTCCAGGTCCGAGATACGCTGGCTGACCGCGGATTTGCTCACGCCCAGGCGCGCGGCGGCGGCGGTGTAGGTGCCTTGCTCCTCCAGCACTGACAGCCAGTGAATATGCGTCCAGAGCCCCTCGATCTCAGCCTTTTCCATGATTCTATTGTTCGCCTATAAGGACAATCAGTTCTGGATTCTGCTCTGGTTTGGAACAAACCGAAAGCCTATCGTGGGCTCCAACGTTACCGACCTGGGATCAACTGCCATGAGCATCACCCTCGAGCACTACATCAACGACCAGCGCGTTTCCCGCGATGATCGCTATCAGGACGTCTACAACCCGGCCACTGGCGAGGTGACCGGCCGTGTCGCGTTGGCCAGCCGCCAGACCGTGGGCGAAGCCGTCGCCGCCGCCCAAGCCGCGTTCGCCGGCTGGGCCGACACGCCGCCGATCCGCCGTGCCCGTGTGCTGTTCGAGTACCTGCACCTGTTGCGCGAACGCAAGGACGACCTGGCGCGCATCATCGTCGCCGAACACGGCAAGGTGTTCACCGACGCCCAGGGCGAAGTCGACCGGGGCATCGACATTCTCGAATTCGCGTGCGGCATTCCGAACCTGCTCAAGGGCGAACATTCCGACCAGGTTTCGCGGGGCATGGACAACTGGACGATGCGCCAGCCACTGGGTGTGGTTGCCGGCGTGACGCCGTTCAACTTCCCGGTGATGGTACCGATGTGGATGTACCCGATCGCCATCGCCGCGGGCAACACCTTCATCCTCAAGCCAAGCCCGACGGACCCGAGCGCCTCGCTGTTCATGGCCGAGCTGCTGCGCGAAGCCGGCTTGCCCAAAGGCGTGTTCAACGTGGTGCAGGGCGACAAGGAAGCGGTGGATGCACTGATCGAACACCCGGACGTCAAGGCCGTGAGCTTTGTCGGCTCTACGCCGATTGCGCAATACATCTATGAAACCGGCGCCCGCAACGGCAAGCGTGTGCAAGGCCTGGGCGGCGCGAAAAACCACATGGTGGTGATGCCCGATGCGGACATCGAAAAAACCGTCGATGCGCTGATGGGCGCGGCTTACGGCAGTGCCGGCGAGCGCTGCATGGCGATCTCGGTGGCGGTGCTGGTGGGCGATGTGGGCGACAAAGTCATCGCTGCCCTGACCGAGCGCGCCAAGCTACTGCGCATCACCGACGGCCGCGATTTAAAGGCCGAGATGGGCCCGATCGTTTCGCGCGCGGCACTCGAGCGCATCAGCGGCTACATCGAGCAAGGCGTGCAAGCCGGCGCGCAATTGCTGCTCGATGGGCGTGACTACGTGCCCACCGAACCGGGCCTGGAAAATGGCTTCTGGCTCGGCGCTACCTTGTTCGATCACGTGACGAAAGACATGAGCATCTACCGCGAAGAAATCTTCGGCCCGGTGTTGGCCTGCGTGCGCGTGGATGACTTTGCCGAGGCGATCAAGCTGGTCAACGACCACGAATTCGGCAACGGTGTCAGCTGTTTTACCCGCGACGGTAATATTGCCCGCGAGTTTGCACGGCGTATCGAAGTGGGCATGGTCGGCATCAACGTGCCGATCCCGGTACCGATGGCCTGGCACGGTTTTGGTGGCTGGAAGAAGAGCTTGTTTGGTGACATGCATGCCTACGGCACTGAAGGCGTGCGCTTCTACACCAAGCAGAAGTCGATCATGCAGCGTTGGTCGGAGAGTATTGAGCAGGGCGCGGAGTTTGCGATGCCCGTGTCTAAGTAACATCGGAACACTGTAGGTCAACGGTGGGAGCGGGCTTGCCTGCGATGGGCATAGGTATCTACGCAACTTCTTGTGTCGTGCTAGGCCGATGACGGGTTTTTAGGTAGATATGAGTACATATCCGTTGCTGCGGTAACGGCGGCTATTGGTTCCGCCCTTACGGCGGGTCACTTTTGGAAAAGAGCCCCAAAAGTAACCAAAAGGGCTCTTGCCCCACCACTCGGTGCCTCGCCTAGGCTCGGCATGCCCTCACTCCGGCTTGAATCCGTGGGCCGCCGCCATGGGCCATCCTTGGCCCATCGCGGCTAACCCGGCGTCCTGCCGGGTTACCCACGGATTCAAGCCTGCGTTCGGCCATCGTGGTTTAACGGGGCGCCTCAGATCAAGATCAAAAGCAGATCAAAAGCAAGAGCACGGCGGCCTAGTAGCCGACCTGAGTGGTAGAAGCAAAAGCAGGGCAAAAGCACAGCAAAAGCACGGCAGTACACTCTCTGTCTGATGTACTGAGATCCCAATGTGGGAGCGAGCAAGCCCGCTCCCACAATTTTGACCGAGTTTAGCTGCCAGCACTGCAATGCTCTGCTTTTCTGTGGGAGCTGGCTTGCCTGCGATGCAGACACCTCGGTGTATCAGGCATAGCCAGTTGATGCCATCGCAGGCAAGCCAGCTCCCACATTAGATTGAGTTCAGCCATCAGGATCAGGTCGGCTGTCAGGCCGCCTCGGTTTTGCTTTTGATTTAACCACTCAGGTCGGCTACTAGGCCGCCGTGCTTTTGATCTTGATCTTGATCTTAGGCGCCCCGTTAAACCACGCTGGCCGAACGCAGGCTTTGGAGCGTGGGTAAACCGGCAGGACGCCGGTTTAGCCGCGATGGGCCAAGGATGGCCCATGGCGGCGGCCCACGGTCCAAAGCCGGAGTGAGGGCACACCGAGCCTAGGCGAGGTGCCGAGTGGTGGGGCAAGAGCCCTTTTGGTTACTTTTGGGGCTCTTTTCCAAAAGTGACCCGCCGTAAGGGCGGAACCAATAGAGGCCATGACCCAAATAACGGATATGTACCCAGCGCCCCCCGCGACAACCAAAGAACTCAACCCATAAAAAGATGTGTAGATACCTATGCTGCGATGGCGGTGTATCAGTCGTGCATTCGCTGGCAGACCCACCGCCATCGCGAGCAAACGCGGCTCCCACATGACTCAGGTGCTTCATACTGTCGGCTGGCGCGGGAGAAAGGATGAATGACATGCGGTATTACTTACTCAGACCGGATCACGCAGTACCGGAAAAATGGGTACTTGGGGACATACGGCACGTTAATAACTGGCACTTCAGAGATCCGCCGGTTAATTACATGGAGCCAGGCAGTTACACCCTCGACGTCAGGTTTGAAGGCGCTGAGGTTGATTACGCTTTGGCGGGTTATGGCAGTGTCCCGGTATTGAGCAGAAGAGCGCGTGATGCATTAGTGGGCTTGCCGGAGGTGGATGAGCCTTATCACCACCTCGTACTTGAGCCGGTGCAAATCGCGAACACGCGCGTTGAACAGGACTATTTCGTGATGATCATCGAGACGCAGGTTGAATGCGTCGATGAACAGCGCTCGGAATATCAGCGGTATACCGTAGATGATCCGGTGAGGCCGGACTTGGCGGGGGATTATCGCGGCTTTACCAGGCTCGTTATTGACCCGGTAAAAGTAGCTCGCCGAGATATTTTCAGGCTTAAGCACTATCTAGGCGCAATCATCGTCAGTGAAGAAGTAAAACGTCGCTTCGAAAGAGCAGGGGTAGTCGGCATAGCATTTGATTCGGTGAATGGTGACAAAACCACGGTGACCTAGGCGCGAGAAGCTGCTGTCGCTCGCACCTAGGCCGTCATCCCGTCAGAAAACGGCTTTCACTTGTAAGCCCAATACCCATGCATTATCGATATCCACCCCGGAAAACGCCCCCGGCTCAATGATGTATTGCACATCCGGGCGCAGGGTCAGCCATGGCGTGGCCTGGTAGCCGTAGCTGAGCTCGATCAACTGCTCGGCATTGTTCAGGTTGGGGTAGTCCGCCCCCGCGTTGAACGCTGCCAGTTCCTGCACGTCGCGACTGCGCGGGTTCGGCACCGCGCGGCCATAACCCAAGGCGACGGTATCGCGTGGGCGACCTTCAAACGGCTTGTACAGCACCACGCCCGCGCCATACCACTTGCTGAACGGCGAGGCGGCCTCACTGGCGGCCGAGTATTGGCCGAAAGCATGCAGCACGCGCCCGGCAGACGAACTGGACGCCCACACCGCCTGATCAATCAGCAGGTAGTGACCGCCCCGGCCGCTGACCTCCTTGTTGCTGCCGATGCGTTTCACGTTGGAGCTGTCGTAGTAATACCCCAGCTTGTATTCACCCGGCAGAGTGCCCGCGTGCTTGTACACCAGCTCGATGGGCACCACGGTACCGGTGGTGTGTTTGGGCTCCAGGTGCCAGGCGCGGCTGGCGTTGCCGTTGCTCGACGGGTCGACATTGAACGCCGCCACGCGCAGTTGCCAGGACGGTGAGAAGTCGTATTTCACTCGCGCGCCGAGGTGCGCGTTCGGGTAGTTGGCCCAGCCGCTGCCGCCGGACATGTTCAGCGGGTGGCCGCAGAAACCGGCGTTCATGAAGTTGCACAGGATGCCGCTGTCGAGGCCACCGAGGTCATTGCCCATTGCCATGTAGCCGAGCTTGACGTTCAGCGCGGGGGTAAACAGCGTGCGCTCGTAGCTCAGCTCGGTGAGCCGTGTGTAGAGGCCGCCGTAGTTTTCCTGGATCGGCAGGCGGTTGCCCACCAAGTCTTCGGAGGCACTGCTGCCACGCCGGTCGTTGATGGTCAGCTGGATGCGGTCGCCATTGTTCAGGCCGTAGAGCTTGCCCAAGTCGAACTGCACGCCAAGCTTGATGTTTTGCGAGTAGCGCGCCGAGCGGTGCTGGCCGCCGTCGGCGTTGTAGGCGGTCTCGCCGCTGTAGTCGCCGGTGAAGCGGATGCCTTGCTCGTCGAGTTCACGGCGCAGGCCGCCCCAGTCGCCGGTCAGGGTGGTGTCGTCGGCTTGAACGGGCAGGGCGGCCGCAAAGGCCAGGCCCAGCACCAGGCCGCCAAAGGGCAGATGAGAAGTGGGGTTCATGCGTGGTTTCCAAACAGAAGCGCGGTGCGGGGGCACCGCGCGAACACAGGGTTATTCCGGCAGTGCGTAGGCGATCACGTAGTCGCCACGGTCGGTGGACTGGCGCGCGCCGCCGGCGGTGATGACGATTTATTGCTTGCCGGTTTTCGGCGACACGTAGGTGATCGGGCCACCTTGGCTGCCCACTGGCAGGCGGGCCTTCCAGACTTCATCACCGTTGCCGCTGTTGAAGGCGCGCAGGTAGAAGTCCTGGGTGCCGGCGATAAAGATCAGGCCGCCCTGTGTCGACAGCGTGCCGCCCAGGGTTGGCAGGCCAACCTTGATTGGCAGGTGCATGCGGATGCCCAAGGGGCCGGTGTCTTCAACGGTGCCGACCGGCACTTGCCAGGCGATCTGCTGGGTCTTCATGTCAATGGCCGTCAGGGTGCCGAACGGTGGCGCCTGGCACGGAATGCCGGCGACCGACAGGAAGCGGTTTTTGTTCACCGCATACGGTGTGCCTTTGAGCGGCACGGCGCCCATGCCAGTGTTCAGCGCTTCGCCACCGGTCGAGGTCTGGGCCTTGTTCTGGGACGGCACCATCTGGATCCACAGGCCCAGGCGCATGTCGTTGACGAAGATAAAACCGTGCACCGGGTCAGTGGAAATACTGCCCCAGTTCATGCCGCCCAGGGAGCCCGGGAAGCTCAGCGATTTATCGGTGCCGGGCGCGGTGTACAGACCTTCGTAGCGCATGCCTTTGAAATCAATGCGGCACAGCAGTTGGTCGTACGGCGTGGCGCCCCACATGTCCGATTCGCTCAGGGTTTGCGCGCCGATTTGCGGCATGCCCACCGATTTAGGCTGGGTCAGCGAGTAGGGCTCGTTAGGGATGTTGGCGGCCTTGACCGGCACTTCCTTGACGTCGGTCAGCGGCTTGCCGGTGGCGCGGTCGAGCACATAGATCTGCCCAACCTTGGTGCCGATCACCACCGCCGGTACAGGTTTGTCGCTGCCCGGTGGAGTGAAGTCGATCAGGCTCGGCTGCATCGGCAGGTCGAAGTCCCAGAGGTCATTGTGGACGGTCTGGTACACCCACTTTTCTGCACCGGTGGAGGCGTCCAGCGCCAGCACCGAGGCGCCGTATTTGTGGTTGAGTTGGGTACGTTCCACGCCATAGATGTCAGTGGACGAGCTGCCCATCGGCAGGAAAACCGTGTTCATCAACGGGTCATACGACATCGGCGCCCAGCTGTTCGGGGTGCTGCGCACGTAGGTGCTGCCGGCGGCCGGGGCTCTCTTGTCCTCGGGGTTGCCCGGGTCGAAGGCCCAGCGCATTTGCCCACTGATCACGTCGAAACCACGGATCACGCCGCCGGGCATGTCGGTCTGCACGTTATCCGCCACGCGCCCGCCCACCACCACGGTGGTGCCGGCGATCAGCGGTGCCGAAGACAGTTGGTAGTAGCTGTCCGGCACATTGCCCAGGCCGGCTTTCAAATCCACTTGGCCGTGGGTGCCGAAGTCTTCACAGAACTTGCCGGTGTCGGCGTCCACTGCGATCAGGCGCGCATCAATGGTGTTGGTCAGCAAGCGACGCTGGCACTGCGCACCGGCGGCTACGCTGGCCGCGATAATTGGCGAGCTGTTCGGCTGGGTCGGTTGAGCAATCGGCGCGGTGGCGTCGAAATACGCCATGCCCCTGCAACGCTGCCACACCGCCGACGTGGCGTTAACTTCGTTCTTCCACAGCTCTTTGCCGGTGTCGGCATCCAGTGCGATCAGGTTGTTATGCGGCGTGCAAATGAACACCTTGTTGCCGATTTGCAGGGGTGTCAGTTGGTCTTCGGCACCGTTGCCGTCGCTGATGGCCACGTCGCCGGTGTGGTAGGTCCACGCCACTTTGAGCTTGTTGACGGTGTCGCGGTTGATCTGGTCCAGCGCCGCAAAACGGCTGCCGCCTTCGGTATTGCCGTAGTGCGCCCAGTCTTTCTGCGCATCGGCCGCCGCCACCGGCGTGATGCCGGGGCCTTTGCCGGTTGGCGCTACGCTTGGGTGCGCGACGAACATATTGCCCGCCGCTACCGCCACGCCAACGGCCATCACGGCCGCGATGCCGTAAGCACCACGTGCAGGCCTGCCGGCCAGCAGCGGGTACACCAGCGCCACCACCACACCGATCACCGCAAACATGAACAGCCGCGAGAACAGCGGCCAGAACACCAGGCCGACATCCGCCACCGCCCACACGGCCGTGCCCACCAGGAAGGCCGCGAACAACCACGCGCCAGCCGGTTTACCCCGCGCGATCAACAGACCAGAAACCGCCATGGCCACGCCGCCGATCAAGAAGTACCAGGAACCGCCCAGGCTGACCAGTTTGGCGCCGCCAACGGCCATGGCCACGCCGAGCAGGGCAATGACAATGCCCAGGCCCAGCAGGAGAAATCTAGAGGCGCCAGCGGCGCGCGATGCTCGTTTCATATCGACAGAACTCGAAGGTGAGTGGGCAAAGACGCGATTTTAGCAAGATAAGTAACTAGTTAGTACATTACGCCTGGTAATAGTCTTTTACAGGCTTGGGGATGATGGGGTGAGGTTTAGCGCCATTGTGGTGAACGGGCTAACTGTGGCGATTAGGCTCGGTGTGCCTGCGTTCGGCCAGCGTGGTTTTACGTGGCGCCTAAGATCAAGATCAAGATCAAAAGCAAGAGCAAGAGCAAGAGCAAGAGTACTGCGGTGCTGGCAGCCGAACTCGGTCAAATTGTGGGAGCGGCGGTGCGACGATTCGACTTGCTCGCGAATGCGGTGGTTCAGTTACAAATAAGCTGACTGACCCACCGCCTTCGCGAGCAAGCCCGCTCCCACATTTAGATCTCGGTACATCAGACAGAGAGTGTTCTGCTGTGCTGTTGCCCTGCTTTTGCTTCAACCACTCAGGTCGGCTACTAGGCCGCCGTGCTCTTGCTTTTGATCTTGATCTTAGGCGCCCCGTTAAACCACGCTGGCCGAACGCAGGCTTTGGAGCGTGGGTAAACCGGCAGGACGCCGGTTTAGCCGCGATGGGCCAAGGATGGCCCATGGCGGCGGCCCACGGTCCAAAGCCTGCGTGAGGGCACACCGAGCCTAGGCGAGGTGCCGAGTGGTGGGGCAAGAGCCTTTTGGTTACTTTTGGGCTCTTTCAAAAGTGACCCGCCGTAAGGGCGGAACCCCTATCAGCCGTTACCGCAGCAACGGATATGTACTCAATCTACCCAAAGATACGCCAGCCCTAAAACCAAACACCGCGCTCTGGCTGGCAGACCGCGGTGTTTTTATTGGGGCCGCTTCCCAGCCCAACGCAGGGCAAGCCTGCTTGTCACACAGGGCTTGGTCTTCACCCGAAGGGCGCGAGAAACCCATCCACACACGCCATACACGCCTCACGCTCTTCAACATGCGGCATATGGCTCGATTGCTCGAAAATCTGCCAGCGCACGTCGCTGATGCCATCGGCAAACGGCTGCACGGTCGCAGGTGTGGCCTCATCAAACCGCCCGGAAATCAACAGCGTCGGCACCAGGATACGCGGCAGCCGATCAATGATGCTCCAGTGGCGCATGCTGCCGATCACATGGAACTCAGTCGGCCCATTCATCGCGTGGTAGACGGTAGGGTCTTCCTCAATGGCGACATTGGTGCGCTCAACTTCGGCGGGCACCGGCTGGACACGGCACACATGGCGCGCGTAAAACACCTCCGCCGCGGCGTGGTACTCGGCGCTGTCAGTGGTGCCTGCGGTTTCATGGCGTAGCAACGTCGCCTGCACCTCGCGTGGCAGCGCCTGGCGCAGCTCATCCGCCGCTTCGCTCCACAACGCCATGGAGGCTGGCGAGTTGGCAATGATCAATGCTTTCAAACCGGCGGGTTGGCGCACCGCGTGCTCGGCGCCGAGCATGCCGCCCCAAGACTGGCCCAGCAGCGCGTAGTCGCTGATCTCAAGGTGTTCGATCAGGTTGTCCAGCTCCGCCAGGAACAGCGCCACGGTCCAGAAGTCGGGGGAAACGCCGGGCAAATGCGTTGAGCGGCCATTGCCGACTTGGTCGTAGTGCACCACCGCGCGGCCAGTGGCGGCCAGGTCTTTGAAACTGTCGACGTAATCATGGGTGCAGCCCGGGCCGCCGTGAGCGACGATCAAGGGCAGGCGCCCTGAATTCAAGTCGCCGGTGACCCGGAACCACGTCCGATAGCCACGGAATTCGGCATAGCCTTCGCGTACCTGCATGTTCTGTACCTCCTTGGGATCTGATGGGGTACAGGCTAGCGAAAACGGTGCGTCAGGTGTACTGGTAAAAATGATAGGTTATCAACCGATACGCTCGCCACCCAGCGCATCACGCTGCATCGACTGCAGGTTTTTCTCGATGGTTTCGCAGATGCTTTCCATCTGGATCTGGTGCTCGCTGGAGTGAAACGGGCTTTGCAGGTCGGTGCCGATACGTTCGATGGCCAGCAGCATAAAGCCGACCACCGTCGACGCCAGCGGGGTGAACCAGCCCAAAGATTCCACCAGGCCCACCGGCACGATCAGGCAGAACAGCGAAATGAACAGCCGTGGGAAATACACGTAAGGGTAGGGCAGCGGCGTGTTGGCGATGCGTTCCATGCCGCCCTGGGCGTTGGACAGGTCCACCAGCGTCGACTCCAGCCGCGCCAGGCGAATGCTGTCCAGGTGCCCGGCCTTGTATTCGCGGGCCAACAAAGCCGCCGAGCCGGTGAGGATGTCATTGGCAAAGTTGTTGGTCGCGCCGTTGCGCGCGAACTCCTCTGCGGGGATAAACGCGCGCACTTCCTCCGGGCAAGCATTACCCCTGAGGTGCGCCGCCAGGCAATTCACATAGGCCACATGGCGGCGCAGCAGCGTAGCTTTGACCGGGTTGACCTCGCCGTCCGGGTCATCCAGCAAGGTCAGCACCTGGCGGGCAAAGCTGCGCGAGTTGTTCACCATCGCGCCCCACAGCGTGCGGGCTTCCCACCAGCGGTTATAGGCGCTGCTGTTGCGAAAACTGATCAGCACCACCAGCGCCGAGCCCAGCAGCGTCAGCGGCATCAGCGGCAAATTGATCTTGGTGGTCAGAAACAGCATGAAGTCCACCGTGACGGCCACATCCCACAACAGCAGCCAGAACAAAGCCCAGCCCACATAGCCCATGGTCTTGATGATCAGTCGGTATTTTTTGATGATGGCGGCTTTCAAACGAGGACCTCGCGGCGGGCGATAAGCAACAGTGCTTAAGCTCGGACGCCCGTTTGCGGAGAAAGGTTCGCGTTTCGCCTGAATCGTTTCAGTTACGTATGGCTATGTTTCAAACGCTCACGTCTAGGCGTGGCGGCTAGCCTGGAAATTCCGAAACGAAGACTTCGTTGATTTTGACACTGCAAAAAATCCGGCAAATGGGATAGATCGAGCCTTCAGGCAATGCGTCGCCTTTTAGAAACTGTCACTTTTGAGGAAGATTAAATATGCGCATATGCATTTAAATGTTTGCGTTAATGCATATTCGCGCCTAGGGTTACCTCGAGCCAGATCGGAACGCGCCCTCGAATAGGCGCACCCCGGAACGTCGATCGCTCAGTAACACCGCTGCACCCATACACGCTGGACGCGTGTTTTCATTCATGGAGGATTGAAAAATGTTAACCCCTGAAACAACCCGGTTCACCGGCGACCCACAGCCCAACTGCCTGATCGGCCATTTGCTCGACCCGCAACTGGTCGAAGTCGAAGCGGCTCATCAGCCTAAAGTAATGGCGGCCGCCAGCCTGAATTTCAGCATGCAGAAACAAACCCAGACCAACTGGTGCTGGGCGGCTGTTTCCGCTTCGGTCGGCAACTACTACGGCACCGGGTCCTGGACCCAGTGCGGTGTCGCCAGCAACGCGCTGGACCGCAACTGCTGCAATCAGCCGGGACCGTGCAACATCTACGGCTATCTGGATTCCGCCTTGCGAATCACGCGCAGCTACAACGGCATGACTCAAGGCTCGCTGCAGATGCCCGCCATCCAAAACCAGCTCAACAGGGGCCGACCCATCGGTTTGCGTTGCGCCTGGTACGGTGGCGGTGCGCACTTTCTGGTGATCTATGGCACCAACGGCAACTACCTGTTGATCGCAGATTCGATCTACGGCTATTCGACTCGCGCATTGAACTCGTTCCCCGGTTCGTACAACGGCGGCGGCAATTGGACCAACACTTACTTCACCGTAAAAAACTAAGGAGGGCTACATCATGCAACTGACTTATCCAAAGGCGCCCTCCAACGGCGTACAGGTACTGCGTCCAGCGCTGCAAGCTGCGCTGCACACCCAGGGCTTCGGCATCAATCGCCAATTCGCGGCCGCCGTGCCGGGCCAAATCAGGCTGAGCGAAGGCTATCGTGGCTACTCGCTCAGCCTGGAGGACCTGAGTCTGGGTAAAGGCCTGAAAGACGCCGAGATCGGCGATTGGCATTACTTGGTATTTGCCGATGGAGCGACGATTGCCGACGCGCAATTGGCCGACGTACGCGGGCATGTCGAGTTCGCTTCGCTCAACCACGGAACGTTGGCAGCGGCGACGGTGGATGCGCTGAAACTGGCGGAACAGTCGCCGCAATTGCAGGGTAAAACCGTGGAGCTGCGTGTGTTATTCATCTCGGCACTGCACGTTGTGGCCATCTGGCTGCACGCCGACGGCGAAGAGGTGCTGATCCCGATTGAGCCGACCCCCAAGGAACTGGCGGTCACTCAGTTGTACGGTGAGGCGGCGCTGCTCGCGTTGCTCAAACCGGCGGCTGATCAGGCCCGTCAGCGTTTCGACGCGGACACCCGTGGGCAGTTGGGCAGTTGATAAAACCCTAGGGTAAAAAAACCCGGACATGGTCCGGGTTTTTTATCGACATGATTCAGCAAGACAGAGGCACGGTCGGCGTGCATCAGGTCATTTTCAAGCGGCAGCAGGGCGACAGGCGTGGAGGGCACCACGAAGTCATGAGCACCGCAGTACTGCGAGCGTCGTGCGCACATGGCCGGTTCCTCGAACTGCCCCCTGAGCGTAGACGCTGGATTTACAGCGGCGTCAGCACATTCATCACTGTGTCGAGCGCCACGCGCGTGTCATCCAGCTGCACCAGCGAGGCGTGCCGGGCGCCGAGGGCGTCGCGGTTCTGGATCGCGGTGAGGATCGCCTTGTGGCGCGGCAGGCTCAGGCCCTGGATGTCGGGGCGGCGGTTGGTGATGTTGATCGACTCGCGCAACGGCAGTGAGAGCATGTTGCACATGTAGGCGAGCAAGTCGTTGCGGGTGGCATCGGCGATGGCGCGGTGAAAGTCCAGGTCGGCCTGCAGCAGGGCGTCGTGGGTCTTGGCGGTTTCCATGCCCAGGTAGGCTTTTTCGATGGTGGCGATGTCTTCGTCGGTGGCGGTGGTCGCGGCCATGGCGGCGATTTCCGGTTCGAGAATGCGCCGCACGCCGGCCAGTGTGTTGAAGAACTCACTGTGGGGCGTGGTCTGCATCAGCCAGGACAGCACGTCCGGGTCGAGCAAATGCCATTTCAAGCGCGGCCGCACCACGGCGCCTACCCGTGGTTTGGAATACACCAGGCCCTTGGCGCTGAGCACCCGCGTCGCCTCACGCAACACCGAGCGGCTGACCTTGTACTCCTCGCACAGCGTGGCTTCCATGGGCAGGCGTTCTTCGGGCTTGAAGCGACCGGAAACGATGTGCATGCCCAAGTCCTGAACGATCTGGGCATGCATGCTCTTGCGTGGCTTGGGCGGCTGGTGATCCATAAAGAACGGGAGGCTCTGGCTAAATAGGCGGCATCATAGCATCCCAATTAGTGGGAATGACGGGGGACTTCAGCCCCCCGGCAACCCACCAGAAAGTCAAAGTCGCAGCCTTGGTCGGCCTGCAGCACATGGTCGATGTACAGCTGGCGGTAGCCGCCGACGATCAGCTTCTGCGGTGGCGCCAAGTCCGCCATGCGCGCCGCCAGCTCTGCGTCGGGGATGTCCAGGTGCAGGCGGCCGTTGGCGCAGTCGAGTTCGATCCAGTCGCCTTCTTGCACCGTGGCCAACGGCCCACCGGCGGCGGCTTCCGGCGCCACATGCAGCACTACCGTGCCGTAGGCCGTGCCGCTCATGCGCGCATCGGAAATACGCACCATGTCAGTCACGCCCTGGGCCAGCAGCTTGGCGGGCAAGCCCATGTTGCCGACTTCGGCCATGCCCGGGTAACCCTTGGGCCCGCAGTTTTTCATGACCAGGATCGAGTTGGCATCCACGTCCAATTCCGGGTCATTGATGCGCGCCTTGTACATGTCGAAATTCTCGAACACCACCGCACGGCCACGGTGCTGCATCAGTTGCGCGCTGGCGGCCGATGGCTTGAGCACGGCGCCCAGCGGTGCGAGGTTGCCGCGCAGCACGCAGATGCCGCCGTCGGCGCGGATCGGGTTGTCGAGGGTGCGGATCACTTCGTCCTGGCCGTAGATCGGCGAGTCCTTGGTGTTCTCGCCCAGGGACTTGCCGTTGACGGTCAGGGCATTCGGGTGCGGGATCAGGTTGGCCTCGCCCAAGCGGCGCAGCACGGCAGGCAAGCCCCCGGCATAGTAGAACTCCTCCATCAGGAAGCGCCCTGAGGGCTGCAGGTCGACAATGGTCGGCACGCCGCGTCCCATGCGCGTCCAGTCATCCAGGTCGAGTTCGACGCCGATACGCCCGGCGATGGCTTTCAAGTGGATCACCGCGTTGGTCGAGCCGCCGATGGCCGCGTTCACCCGTATCGCGTTTTCAAACGCCTCTTTGGTCAGGATCTTCGACAGCTTCAAGTCTTCGCGCACCATCTCCACCGCGCGCATGCCGGACATATGCGCCAGCACATACCGGCGCGCATCCACCGCCGGAATCGCCGCGTTGTGGGGCAGGGAAGTGCCGAGCGCCTCGGCCATGCAGGCCATGGTCGAGGCGGTGCCCATGGTGTTGCAGGTGCCCGCCGAGCGCGACATGCCGCCTTCGGCCGCGAGGAAATCGTCCAGGGTAATGGTGCCGGCCTTGACCTGTTCGCTGAGCTGCCACACCACCGTGCCCGAGCCGATGTCCTGGCCTTTGTGCTTGCCATTGAGCATCGGCCCGCCGGTGACGACGATGGCCGGCACGTCGCAACTGGCGGCGCCCATCAGCAGCGCCGGGGTGGTTTTGTCGCAGCCGGTGAGCAGCACCACACCGTCGATGGGGTTGCCGCGAATCGCTTCCTCAACGTCCATGCTCGCCAGGTTGCGGGTGAGCATGGCGGTGGGGCGCAGGTTGGACTCGCCGTTGGAGAACACCGGGAATTCCACCGGGAAGCCACCGGCCTCGATCACCCCACGTTTGACGTGCTCGGCGATCTGACGGAAATGCGCGTTGCACGGCGTCAGCTCCGACCAGGTGTTGCAAATGCCGATGATCGGTTTGCCATGGAACTGATGGTCGGCGATGCCTTGGTTCTTCATCCAGCTGCGGTACATGAAGCCGTTCTTGTCGGCGGTGCCAAACCACTGGGCGGAGCGGAGGGCGGGCTTTTTATCAGGCATGATCGACTCTCTTATTGTATGACTATATGTTCTATATGCGCCTAAACATAAGCGTAAAACCAAGGGTTTGGAAGTGTTGTTTTGTAAATAGTCATACTATATAGTCAGCTTCAACTGAGGCATGACCCTGGCTGAATTTGGCCGGAGCCAGCCGCCGAGCTTCTATAAAAACAACAATCGGAGATCGACCCATGAGCCAGGAACTGCGGCTTATTCGGCGCATCACGCTGAAACTGATTCCCTTCCTGATCCTGCTGTACCTGATCGCCTACGTGGACCGCTCAGCGGTAGGTTTCGCCAAGCTGCATATGGGCGCCGATGTCGGCATCGGCGACGCGGCGTACGGCTTGGGCGCAGGGCTGTTCTTTATTGGCTACTTCCTGTTCGAGATCCCCAGCAACCTGATGCTCGATCGCTTCGGCGCGCGGCGCTGGTTTGCACGCATCATGCTGACCTGGGGCGCCATCACCATTGGCATGGCCTTCGTGCAGGGGCCGCACAGCTTCTATGTGATGCGTTTTCTGCTCGGCGCGGCGGAGGCGGGGTTTTTCCCTGGCGTGCTGTACTACATCACCCAGTGGTTCCCAGTGCGCCATCGCGGCAAGATCCTCGGGCTGTTCATCCTCTCCCAACCCATTGCGATGATGATCACAGGCCCCGTGTCCGGCGGTTTATTGGGCATGGACGGCATCCTCGGCCTGCACGGCTGGCAGTGGCTGTTCATCGTCATCGGTACCCCGGCGCTGCTGCTGACCTGGCCCGTGCTGCGCTTCCTGCCGGACGGCCCCCAACAGGTCAAGTGGATGAGCGAGGACGAGAAAACCTGGCTCACCGGCGAGCTGAATAAAGACTTGCAAGCCTACGGCCAGACTCGCCACGGCAACCCGCTGCATGCCCTCAAGGACAAGCGCGTGTTGCTGCTGGCGCTGTTCTACCTGCCGGTGACCTTGAGCATTTATGGGCTCGGCCTATGGCTGCCGACGCTGATCAAACAGTTCGGCGGCAGTGACCTGGTCACCGGTTTCGTCTCAGCAGTGCCGTACATTTTCGGCATCATCGGGCTGCTGATCATCCCGCGCAGTTCCGACCGGTTGAATGATCGTTATGGCCATCTCGCCGTGCTCTATGTGCTCGGTGCCATCGGCCTGTTCTGCAGTGCCTGGTTGAGTGTGCCGGTGCTGCAAATGGCCGCGCTGTGCTTGGCGGCGTTCGCGCTGTTTTCCTGCACGGCAGTGTTCTGGACCTTGCCCGGGCGCTTCTTTGCCGGCGCCAGTGCGGCGGCGGGGATTGCACTGATCAACTCGGTGGGCAACCTCGGCGGCTACATCGGCCCATTTGTGATTGGCGCGCTCAAGGAATCCACTGGCAACCTGGCTTCGGGCTTGTACTTCTTGTCCGGGGTGATGGTGTTCGGGCTGGTCTTGACCGGCGTGGTCTACCGCGTGCTGGAGCGCAATCACGTGCTGCCCGCCGACCAATTCGCCGCCAGCGCGCGTGGTGCTACACGTACTTAATCGAGGAGAAGCTGCATGCGTTTAGTTCAGTTCGAGTTACGCAACGGCGAACGCCGTGTCGGCGTGGTGCAAGGCAGCACGCTAAGAGAAGTGCGCACGGCGCGCAGCGTGCGCGAGTTGGCGCTGGCGGCCATCGAGGCGGGCGTCAAGTTGCAGCAACAGGTCGACAGCCTGGGCCTGGGCGACAGCTACGACTATGCCGAATTGCTGGCCGACCTGAAAATCCTGCCGCCACTCGATCACCCGGACCCGGCTCATATGCTGATCAGCGGCACCGGCCTGACTCACCTGGGCAGTGCCTCGGCGCGCGACAAGATGCACCAGCACGGCGCGCACGACAGCGCGATGACCGACACCCTGCGCATCTTCAAATGGGGCGTGGAGGGCGGCAAACCACCGGCCGGCCAAGCGGGCGTACAACCCGAGTGGTTCTACAAGGGCGACGGCAGCATCGTGGTACGCCCGGGCCAGGCCTTCCCGGTGCCGGCGTTCGCCGAAGACGCCGGTGAAGAGCCGGAAATCGGCGGCCTCTACGTGATCGGCCACGACGGCAAACCCTATCGCCTGGGCTTCGCCGTGGGCAACGAATTCTCCGACCACGTGATGGAGCGCAAGAATTACCTATACCTGGCTCACTCCAAACTGCGCAGTTGCAGCTATGGCCCTGAGTTGCGCGTGGGCGAGTTGCCCCAGCACCTGGCGGGCACCAGCCGCATCCTGCGCGACGGCCAGGTGATCTGGCAGAACGAATTCCTCAGTGGCGAGGCGAATATGTGCCACAGCCTGGAAAACCTTGAGTATCACCACTTCAAATACAGTCAATTCCTGACACCGGGCGACGTGCACATTCATTTCTTCGGCACCGCCACGCTGTCATTCGCCGACGGTATACGTACCCAACCGGGCGATGTGTTCGAGATCAGCCAGGCCGAGTTTGGCGCGCCGCTGGTCAACGCTGTCGGCAAGGCCGGCGCTGCGTTCGAGCCCGGCAATGTCATCACCCTTTAAGGAGAGCACCATGCCCCAGTTCCTCGGCCATAACTACATCGGCGGCCAGCGCAGTGCCAAAGGCCGCGTGACCCTGCAAAGCATTGATGCCAGCAGCGGCGAAGCCTTGGCCCAGACGTTCTACCAGGCCACACCGGAGGAGGTCGACGCCGCCGCCAAGGCCGCCGCAGCGGCTTACCCCGCCTACCGTGCGCTGAGTGCTTCGCGCCGCGCGCAGTTCCTGGATGCCGTCGCCGATGAGCTGGACGCGCTGGGGGATGACTTCGTCGCGCTGGTTTGCCGCGAAACCGCGCTGCCTGCCGCGCGTATCAAAGGCGAACGCGGTCGCACCAGCGGCCAGATGCGCCTGTTCGCAACGGTGCTGCGTCGCGGTGACTTCTACGGCGCGCGCATCGACCAGGCCTTGCCCGACCGCCAGCCACTGCCACGCCCGGACCTGCGCCAATACCGCATTGGCCTGGGCCCGGTGGCGGTGTTTGGTGCGAGCAACTTTCCCCTGGCGTTTTCCACCGCCGGTGGCGACACCGCTGCGGCGCTCGCGGCAGGTTGCCCGGTGGTGTTCAAGGCCCACAGCGGGCATATGGCCACGGCTGAGCAGGTCGCCGATGCGATCATTCGCGCGGCCGAGGCCACCGAGATGCCGGCGGGCGTGTTCAATATGATCTTCGGCGCTGGCGTCGGTGAGGCGCTGGTCAAGCACCCGGCGATCCAGGCTGTCGGTTTTACCGGCTCGCTCAAGGGCGGCCGCGCCTTGTGCGACATGGCGGCGGCACGCCCGCAGCCGATCCCGGTGTTTGCCGAGATGTCGAGCATCAACCCGGTCATCGTGTTGCCACAGGCCTTGCAGGCGCGGGCGGACACGGTGGCTCGCGACCTGACCGCCTCGGTGGTGCAAGGCTGTGGCCAGTTTTGCACCAACCCTGGTGTGGTGATCGGCATTGCGTCGGCGCCGTTCACCGCGTTTACCCAGCAGGTTGCGCGACTGATCGCTGATCAGCCGGCGCAAACCATGCTCAACGCCGGCACCTTGAGCAGCTATGGCAAAGGCCTGGAGAAACTCTTGGCGCACCCTGGCATTCAGCACTTGGCGGGCAATGCCCAGGCGGTCAATCAGGCGCAGCCGCAGGTGTTTAAGGCCGACGTGGCTTTGCTGATCGACGGCGATGAAGTGCTGCAGGAAGAAGTGTTCGGCCCGACCACGGTGTTTGTCGAGGTGGCCGACCAAGCCCAGCTCAGCGCCGCCTTGCACGGCCTGCATGGGCAACTGACAGCCACGATCATCGGCGAACCCGACGACTTGCAGCAGTTCGCCGAACTCACCCCACTGCTGGAACAGAAAGTCGGGCGCATCCTGCTCAACGGCTACCCGACCGGCGTGGAAGTCTGCGATTCGATGGTGCATGGCGGCCCGTACCCGGCCACCTCGGATGCCCGTGGCACCTCGGTCGGCACCTTGGCCATCGACCGGTTCCTGCGCCCGGTGTGCTTGCAGAATTACCCTGATAGCCTGCTGCCCGACGCGTTAAAAAACGCCAACCCGTTGCGTATCCAGCGGCTGGTGGATGGCACGCCATCTCGCGACCCGCTGTAACCACCAGGAGGTTTTATGCCGTGTACCGCAGTTACTGCGCACCGTGCGCAGTTGGGCGAAGGCCCGTTCTGGGACGTGCCGACCCAGGCGCTGTATTGGGTGAATATCGCCGGCAAACAGGCGCTGCGCCTGATGGGCGGACACTTGCAGATCTGGCAGCTGCCCGAGCACGTCTCGGCCTTCATTCCCTGTGAAAGTGGCGATGCGTTGGTCACGCTGAGCAGCGGCGTGTATCGGCTGGACCTGGAAACCGAAGCCCTGAGCTTGCTGTGCGTGGCCGACCCGCAACCCGGTAACCGTGGCAATGAAGCGCGTTGCGATGCCCAGGGCCGCCTATGGCTGGGCACCATGCAGAACAACATTGGCGAGCACGGCGAAGACCTGCCCATCACCCGACGTTCCGGCGGCCTGTTTCGCATTGATGCCGATGTGCAGGTCACGCCGCTGCTACATGGCCTGGGTATTCCCAATACCTTGCTGTGGAGCGAGGACGGTAGCCAAGTGCACTTTGGCGACAGCCTGGATGGCACGCTCTACCGGCATTCGATCCAGGCGGGCGGCCAGCTCGACCCGGCGCAGGTATGGTTCGGTCCGCATTCACGTGGCGGGCCGGACGGCTCGGCGATGGACAGCCAAGGTTATATCTGGAACGCGCGCTGGGATGGCAGCTGCCTGCTGCGCCTGGCGCCGGACGGTGGCGTGGACCAGATTATCGAATTGCCCGTCAGCCGTCCCACCAGTTGCGTATTCGGTGGCCCCAACCTCACCACCCTCTACATCACCAGCGCCGCCAGCCCACTCGATCACCCGCTGGACGGCGCGGTGCTGGCCATCGAGGTCGATGTGCCAGGCACGCCCTGTCACCGCTTTGCCGGATAAACCCAAGACCCAAAAACAACAACAAGGAGTCACCCGTATGAATCGTCGTCGTGGTATCCGTTCCCTATGTTGCGCCGCTGCGGCGGTGTCGGCCCTGAGCCTGAGCGGCCTGTTGCTGGCCGCCGAGGAAGTGAAGATCGGTTTTCTGGTCAAGCAGGCGGAGGAGCCGTGGTTCCAGACCGAATGGGCCTTTGCCGAAAAAGCCGGCAAGGAACATGGCTTCACCGTGATCAAAATCGCCGTGCCCGATGGCGAGAAAACCCTCTCGGCCATCGATAGCCTGGCGGCCAACGGCGCCAAGGGCTTTGTGATCTGCCCGCCGGACGTGTCCCTGGGCCCGGCCATCGTCGCCAAGGCCCGCGCCAACGGCCTGAAAGTGATTGCGGTGGATGACCGTTTTGTCGATGCCAAGGGCAACTTCATGGAGGACGTGCCGTACCTGGGCATGGCCGCCTTCGAAGTCGGCCAGAAGCAGGGCGCGGCGATGGCGGCCGAGGCGAAAAAACGCGGCTGGGACTGGAAGGACACCTATGCGGTGATCAACACTTTCAATGAACTCGACACCGGAAAAAAGCGCACCGATGGCTCGGTCAAATCCCTCGAAGACGCGGGCTTCCCCAAGGACCACATCGTGTTCACCGCCGCCAAGACCCTTGACGTGCCGGGCAGCATGGATGCCACCAACTCGGCACTGGTCAAGCTGCCCAGCGGCGTGAAAAACCTGATCATCGGCGGCATGAACGACAACACCGTGCTGGGCGGCGTACGCGCTACCGAAACGGCCGGTTTTGCCGCCGCCAATGTGATCGGCATCGGCATCAATGGCACCGACGCCATCGGCGAACTGAAGAAAGCCAACAGCGGCTTCTTCGGCTCGATGCTGCCCAGCCCGCACATTGAGGGCTACAACACCGCGAAGATGATGTTCGACTGGGTCACCACCGGCAAGGAACCACCGAAGTACACCGCCATGGACGAAGTCACGCTGATCACCCGTGAGAACTTCAAGCAGGAACTGGAAAAAATCGGCCTCTGGAACTGAGGCAATCAAATGTGGGCGCTGGCTTGCCTGCGATGGCGGTGTGTCACTAGATACATGTCTAGCTGATCCACCGCCATCGCAGGCAAGCCTGCGCCCACAGTTTAATCAGCGGAGAATTTGAACACGGTGTTCTGGCTATAAGTCTGCCCCGGGCTCAACCGGGTCGAGGCGAATGTGGGCTGGTTCGGCGCATCCGGAAAGTGCTGGGTCTCCAGGGTAAACGCGCTCCAGTGCGCATACGCCTTGCCGGCTTTGCCCTTCACCGTGCCATCCAGGAAGTTGCTGGTATAGAACTGCACGCCAGGCTCGGTGGTGTAGAGCTGCAAACGTCGGCCGGACGCGGGGTCGTGCACCTCGGCGGCGAGTTGCTTGATGTTGCCTTGGGTGTCCAGTGCCCAGTTGAAGTCAAACCCACCTTGTTTCGGCTCGGCGAATTTGAGCTGTGGATGCTCGTCCTTGATGCGCTGGCCGATAGGCGTCGGTGTGAGGAAGTCCATCGGCGTGCCTTTGACCAGCGCCAGTTCGCCCGTCGGAATCAAGGTGGCGTTCACTGGCGTGTAGTGGCTGGCGTGCAAGGTCGCCACTTGCTTGAGGATGTCGCCATTGCCCGCGCCGGCAAGGTTGAAGTAGCTGTGGTTGGTGAGGTTCAGCACTGTGGGTTTGTCGGTGGTGGCCTTGTAGTCGATGTGCAGTTCGTTGTTATCGTTGAGGCTGTAGGTGACCTCGGTTTTCAAGTTGCCCGGGAAGCCCATTTCGCCGTCCTTGGACAGGTAGCTCAGCTTCACACCGACCGAATCCTTGCCCTTGACTGGTTCGGCTTGCCACACGTGTTTGTCAAAACCCTGGGCGCCGCCATGCAGCGAGTTGGGGCCATCGTTGAGCGGCACCTGGTAGCGTTTGCCGTCGAGTTCGAAGGCACCGCCGGCCAGCCGATTGCCGAAACGGCCAATGGTCGCGCCAAAAAATGCGGTGCCGCCCTGATAGCCCTGCACGTCATCGAAGCCGAGTACCACGTCATCGACCTTGCCGTTTTTGTCCGGCACTTTCAGCGACTGCAACACACCGCCGTAAGTGATCACCGTGGCTTGCATGCCATGGCTGTTGCGCAAGATGTATTGCTCGACGGCGGTGCCGTCATTGGTTTTGCCGAAAGGCTTGTGTTCACTGCTCAGCCCGGCCGCCTGGGCGCTGCCACTGGCGATCAACATGGACAAGGCGAGGCCTGAAAGCAGATGTCTAGGGTGCTTCATGGTCGAACTTCCTTTTGTTGTTTTGAGTGGAATAGTTCTACTAATGTGCGATATTTCGTCGAGTTGACAGCGAATTTATAGCCTTTAACGCCAGTTTCGCAAAATAAAATAAGACTAATTGATCGAGGCAATCGTTATATGAGTACTGAACAGGCCGTTTATCCCGACCTCAAGGGTAAGACCGTATTGATTTCTGGAGGTGCCTCAGGCATTGGCGAATTCATGGTGCGCGCCTTCGCCGCGCAGGGCGCCAAGGTGGCCTTCGTGGACCGCGCGCAAAGCCAGGGCGAGCGGCTGGCGGCGCTGTTGAGTGGCCAGGGGCACACCGTGGAGTTCGTGTGGTGCGACATCACCGATGAGATCGCCTACAAGGCGGCGATAGCACGCTTTGAGCAATCGCTGGGGCCGATCACCGTGCTGGTCAACAATGCGGCCAACGACGTGCGTCACACTCTGGAAGAAGTCAATTCGGACATGTTCGACCGGCTGATCGCGGTCAACCTCAAGCACGCCTTTTTTGCCGCCAAGGCGCTGGTGCCGATGATGAAGGCCGCCGGTGGCGGGGCGATCATCAACCTGGGCTCGGTCGGCTGGATGATGGCGTCCGCCGGCTACCCGGTGTACGCCGCCAGCAAAGCCGCAGCCCACGGCATGACCCGGGCGCTGGCGCGGGAACTGGGCCCCAGCCGCATCCGGGTCAACACCTTGGTGCCGGGCTGGGTCATGACGGAAAAACAGCTGGCGATGTGGGTAGACGATGCGGCCAGGGAGCTGATCAGCCGCAGCCAGTGCCTGCCGGGCAGTGTGCTGCCGGAACACATCGCCAACATGGCGTTGTTTCTTGCCTCCGACGTGTCGGCGATGTGTTCGGCGCAGAACTTTATTGTGGATGGCGGTTGGGTGTAAGCCGGTTATTCGATGGGGTACTTCCTGAAGGCTGGATGTTGTTCCAGTTGGCTGGCGTGGCGTTGCAGGTTGGGAAACGCATCAGCCTTGAGCGCCGTCGGCAGCTTGAGTTGGGTGAACGACCAGGTCACGGCCGCCGTCAGCGCGGCCTGGTTCAGGTGTTCGCCGGTAGCCTGGGCCAGGTGTTTTTCCAGCAGTGAATAAGCGGCCAACAACTGCTCGGTCACCCGCTCGAGCCACGGCTCGTGCAGTTTCTCCGCGGGGCGCAGGTGGTGTTCGTAGACGATCTGTACGGTTTTCTCACAGGCCGCCAGGGCCAGCCCGAGCACTTGCAGGTGCTTGGCGCGGGTGTCGGCGGTGTGTGGCAGAAGTTTCTTGTCGGGCGGCGCCAGGGTGTCGAAGTAATCCAGGATCAGGCTGGAATCCATCAGCACCGTTCCATCATCCAGCACCAGCGTGGGCGCCTTGACCACCGGGTTGATCTTGGAGAACTCGGCGTAGGTGCTGAATACCGAGAGAGGCTCGTGCACAAAGTCCACGCCGTACAGCTCCAGGGAAATTGCCACGCGACGCACGTAAGGCGAGTCCAGCATGCCGACCAGTTTCATGAAGCCTCCATTGCTCTCAGGGGGGTGGGCTCACGAGATTAAGGGCACGGCGGCGGCCTGCGCAATAGCCTCGCGCAGTTGTTGATAGGCCTGCACGAGTTGGTCCAGGCTGAACGCCAGGTTGCGCCCGCTGGGGTTGGGCAGCACCCATACCGACGCGCCACCGAATAACTGCGCTTGCGGCCCCCACTCAATCTGCTGTTGGCCGGACAACGCGCTATAGCCGGCTTTGCCGAGAAACGCGATGACGCGCGGCTGGCAGCGGTGGATTTTCTGTTCAAACGCCGTCGCCGCCTCCTTGAATTCATGCCGCGCCAATTCCCCCGCGCTGGCCGTCGGCCGCTCCACCAGCGTGGTTAGCCCGCAGTGATACTGCAACAGTGTGGTGCCATCTTGCGGGCGAATCTCATGGGGCGTAAAACCGGCCAAATGCAACGTGCGCCAGAATCGATTGCTGCGATTGGCAAAGTGCTGGCCGAGCGCGGCGGAGCCTTTGCCCGGGTTGATGCCGCAGAACACCACGTGCAGGTGGTCGGCGAGGATGTCTTCGAGGCGGTCGCTCATGTTGATTCTGCCTGTAAATGGGTCAGCAGCCACTCGGTAAAGCGGCGCGCGAGCGGATCATGCTCACTGTCGCGATGGGTCAAGAGGGCCCAGTTGGGGCCGCGAATGGTGGCGTCTGCCAACGGTGTGAGCAAGCTATCTTCCTGCGCGGCGGCGCACTATGCCGAAGACCGTTCGACCTCGCGTTATCGCCAGCGCGCCGTGGCTTACCTGGATGTGGTGACTGCCCAATTGGCGGCGCTGCAGCGAATTACACCTGCAAACTCAGCCATTGAGCGCTAATGTGGGCGCTGATCAAAGCGCTGGGTGACGGGTGGAACGTGGCTCAATTGGCTGCGTCGAACCCTATTTAAACCAAGGAGAAGTCAGCATGACCGAGTACGTACCTCCGAAAGTCTGGACCTGGGACAGCGAAAGCGGCGGCACCTTTGCCAGCATCAACCGGCCTATCGCCGGTGCCACGCATGAGCAGGCACTGCCGGTCGGCAAGCACCCACTGCAACTGTATTCCCTGGCAACGCCCAACGGGCAGAAGGTCACGATTCTGCTGGAAGAGCTGTTGGCCCTGGGGCATGCCGGCGCGGAATACGATGCCTGGTTGATCAAGATCGGTGACGGTGATCAGTTCGGCAGCGGCTTTGTTGCGGTGAACCCGAACTCGAAGATCCCGGCATTGCTGGATCGCAGTGGTGATACGCCGATTCGGGTGTTTGAGTCGGGTGCGATTTTGCAGTACCTGGCGCAGAAGTTTGGGGCGTTCTTCCCCACCGAACCTGCGGCGCGTGCGGAGTGTTTGTCGTGGTTGTTCTGGCAGATGGGCAGCGCGCCGTATCTGGGCGGTGGGTTTGGGCATTTTTATGCGTATGCGCCGAGCAAGATGGAGTATGCGATCAATCGGTTTGCCATGGAGACCAAGCGTCAGCTCGATGTGCTGGATCAGCGTTTGGCGGTGAGTGAGTATATTGCCGGGGACGAGTACACCATTGCCGATATTGCGATTTGGCCTTGGTATGGTGGGTTGGTCAAAGGCCGTTTGTATGGGGCGTCGGCGGAGTTTCTGTCGGTGCATGAATATAAACATGTGCTGCGCTGGGCTGAGGCGATTGAGGCGAGGCCGGCGGTGCAGCGGGGGCGGCGGGTGAATCGGGTTTCTGGGGAGCCTGCGGAGCAGTTGCGTGAGCGGCATGATGCGAGTGATTTGGACTGAGTACATATCCGTTGCGGCGGTAACGGCTTCGTATGGTTTCGCTCTTGCAGCGGGTCACTTTTGGCTGGGCCGGCATTCCGGGCTCTTTTCCAAAAGTGACCCGCCGTAAGGGCGGAACCCATATCAGCCGTTACCCAAATAACGGATATGTACTCGATCAAACCCCCGCCCGACTACCGGCTATTGTCAGGAATTTCCCACAAGAGTACAAATGTACTCCATGACAACCCTGACCCCCCGCCGCACTGCCATCCTGACCTTCATTCGCGACCGTATCGCGCAACAAGGCCAGCCCCCCAGCCTCGCCGAGATCGCCGAGGCGTTCGGCTTCGCCTCGCGCAGCGTCGCCCGCAAGCACGTGGTGGCGCTCACCGAAGCCGGCTTCATCGAGGTCAACCCCAACCAGGCCCGTGGCATTCGCCTGCTTAACCAGCCGGCTCGTCCCGAATGGCTGGACGTGCCCGTGCTCGGCCGCGTCGCCGCCGGCTTGCCCATCGGCGCCGACGCCGAAGTCCACAACCGCCTGCAACTCGACCCCGCCACCTTCGCCAAAACCCCGGACTACTTGCTGCGGGTCCAGGGCGATTCAATGATCGAAGACGGCATCCTCGACGGCGACTTGGTGGGCGTGCGCCGCAGCGCCGAAGCCTTGAACGGCCAGATTGTGGTGGCGCGCCTGGACGGCGAAGTCACCATCAAACGCTTTGAACGTCACGGCGAGCATGTGCGCTTGCTGCCGCGCAACCCCGCGTATCAACCCATCGTGGTCGGGCCCGATCAGGACCTGGCCATCGAAGGGGTGTTCTGCGGCCTGGTGAGGCAAGGCTGATGGGCGCCGTCGTTGCCCTGGACTCGCTGTTCAACGGCGGCCGAGTCTGGAAGGGCCGGCCTGCCGCGCCACCGGCCAGCGTGCACCCCACCGGGCTTGCGGCGCTGGATGCGGTGCTGCCCAGCGGAGGCTGGCCGGAGGCGGCCTTGAGCGAAATCCTGATGGCCAAGGAAGGGGTCGGCGAATTGCAATTGGTGTTGCCGACCCTGGCGCGCTTATCAAAGGCCGGCGAGCGCATCGTGCTGGTCGCGCCGCCTTACACGCCGTACCCGCACGCCTGGCAGAACGCCGGGGTGGATTTGCGTCAGCTCTCGGTGATCCAGGCCGAGGAGCGCGATGCCTTGTGGGCGGTAGAGCAATGCCTGCGTTCCGGCAGCTGCGGCGCGGTGTTGTGCTGGCCGCGCAAGGCCGATGACCGTGCCCTGCGCCGCTTGCAGGTGGCGGCCGAAACCGGGCAGACCCTGGCGTTTGCCTGGCGCTCTTTACAGGAGGCGGTCAATGCATCGCCCGCCGCCTTGCGCCTGGCCGTTGAGGCAAAACCTGCGCAAGTGCGGGTGCTCAAGTGCCGCGGCGGGTTGGCCCATCCGGCGCCGATTGCGCTGGCGGGGCACTGAGGTTGCCATGCGCTGGGTGTGTATTGTCTTCCCGCAATTGGCGCTGGACGGGGTGCAGCGTGTGCATCCCGAGCCCGAGCAACCGCTGGCGCTGCTGGCCGGCACGCCGCAGCGCCGCGTGCTGCAAACCGTCAATGACGCCGCGCGCGCCTTGGGTTTGCGCCCCGGGCAATCGCTGACCGCCGCGCATGCGCTGGCCAAGACCTTCGCCAGCGCCGAATACGACCCCGCAGAGATCGAGCGCTGGCAGCAGTTTCTCGCGGCCTGGGCCTACCGTTTCAGTTCCCAGGTCAGCGTGTATTACCCGCGCGCCTTGTTGTTCGAGATCGAGTCGAGCCTGGGCCTGTTCGGGCCGTGGCCGCAGTTCGAGGCGCGGTTGCGCCAGGAGCTGACCGAGCTGGGGTTTCGCCACCGTATCGTCGCTGCACCCAACCCGGCAGCGGCGCGGGTGCTGGCGAATAGTTACGATGGCCTGGCCGTGGCCGATGAGCACGCGTTGCACCAAGCCCTGGCGCCACTGCCGATTGATCGCGCTGGCCTTGAACCGCAGGCCGCCACCGCCTTGTCGCGCATGGGCCTGCGCACGCTGGCCCAGGTGCAGGCGTTGCCCCGGCATACGCTGGCGCGGCGTTTTGACGCCAGCTTGCTCAAGCACTTGGATGCACTGACCGGGCAGCGGCCGCTGCCACTGGCGTTCTATCAGCCGCCGGACCAGTTCGATGTGCGCATCGAGTTGAATTTCGACGTGCAATCCCACCAGGCGCTGCTGTTTCCCTTGCGCCGCCTGACCGGTGACCTGTCTGCCTTCCTTTGCGGGCGCGACAGTGGCGTGCAGCGTTTCGACCTGCACTTGGAACACGCCCAGGCGCCCGACAGCGTGATCAAGGTCGGCCTGCTCAGCGCCGAGCGTGAACCGGCGATGCTCTTCGAACTGGCCCGTGGCCGCCTGGAACAGGTGCAAGTCACCTCGCCGGTACGCGGCTTTCGCCTGGTGGCCCAGGACCTGCCGGTGTTCGTGCCGCAGCGCCAGGACTTGTTCGACGACCGCCCGCAACAGACTTTGCCCTGGGAGCAACTGCGCGAACGCCTGCGCGCACGTCTTGGCGATGAAGCGGTGCAAGGCTTGCGTTTTCATGCCGACCACCGCCCCGAATGCGCCTGGCAAGCCGCCGCCGATAACCGCGCGTGCCAAAGCTTGAGCAAGGTGCAACGCCCCGGTTGGCTGCTGCACGAACCGACCTTGCTGGCCGAGCAGGGCGTACAGATTTTGATGGGCCCGGAACGCATCGAGTCCGGCTGGTGGGATGGCGCCGATATTCGCCGCGACTATTACCTGATCCAGACCCGCGCCGGGCAGCAAGGCTGGGCCTATCGCACCGTGGGGCAAAGCGATGGGCTGTGGCTGCAAGGCTGGTTTGCATGAGCTACGCCGAGCTGCATTGCCTGTCCAATTTCAGCTTCCAGCGCGGCGCGTCGAGTGCGCTGGAGCTGTTCGAGCGCGCCAAGCGCCAGGGTTATAGCGCCTTGGCGATCACCGATGAATGCACTTTATCGGGCATCGTGCGCGCCTGGCAGGCGGCGAAGGCGGTGGACTTGCCGCTGATTATCGGCAGCGAGGTGCGCATCGCGAACGGCCCGAAACTGGTGCTGCTGGTGCAGGACCTCAGCGGTTACCAACACCTGTGCCGCCTGATCACCCTGGCCCGACGCCGCGCCGAAAAAGGCCGCTATCGCCTGCTACAGGAAGACTTCGACCAGCCACTGCCGGGGTTGCTGGCATTGTGGGTCGCCGAAGACAGCGACACCCAAGCCTCGATCCAATGGCTGCGCCGCACCTTCGCCGAACGGCTGTGGCTGGCGGTGCACCTGCATTGCGGCCAGGACGATGCGCGCCATCTGGCGCAGCGCCTGGCCCTGGCCGCCAGCCTGCATATTCCGGCGGTGGCCTGCGGCGATGTGCACATGCATGCGCGTGGCCGCCGTGCCCTGCAAGACACTATGACCGCGATCCGCCATCACGTCACGGTGGCCGACGCCGGCACGCGCCTGCACCCCAATGGCGAGCGGCATCTGCGCAGCCTCGACGCCTTGGCCGCGCTGTACCCGCAAGCCTTGCTCGACGAAACCCTGGCTATCGCGCGGCGCTGCACCTTCGACTTGAGCCAGTTGCGTTACCACTACCCGCGCGAGCTGGTACCCGCAGGCCAGGATGCGAAATCCTGGCTGCGCCAGCTCACCGAAGAGGGCATCGCCCAGCGCTGGCCCCAGGGTGTCGACGCCAAGACCTTGCAGCAGATCAACCATGAGCTGGAGCTGATCAGCGAGCTGGGCTACGAGAGCTATTTCCTCACCGTGCATGACATCGTGCGCTTCGCCCGCAGCCGCTCGATCCTGTGCCAGGGCCGGGGTTCGGCGGCCAACTCGGCGGTGTGTTTTGCCTTGGGCATCACCGAGATCAACCCGAGCCTGATGAACATGCTGTTCGAGCGCTTCCTGTCCAAGGAGCGCAACGAGCCGCCGGATATCGACGTCGACTTCGAACACGAACGCCGCGAAGAAGTGCTGCAGTACGTGTTCCAGCGCTACGGCCGCACCCGAGCAGCGTTGACGGCGGTGGTCAGCAGCTACCACGCGGCTGGCGCGGTGCGCGATGTGGCCAAGGCCCTCGGCTTGCCGCCGGACCAGATCAACGCCTTGGCTGAATGCTGCGGGCGTTGGAGTGAAGACGCACCGCCCTTGGAGCGCCTGCGCGAAGGCGGCTTCGACCCGCAAAGCCCGATCCTGCGCCGCGTGCTCACGCTCACCCAGCAATTGATCGGCTTCCCCCGGCACCTGTCCCAGCACCCCGGCGGTTTTGTGATTTCCGAATACCCGTTGGACACCCTGGTGCCGGTGGAAAACGCCGCTATGGCCGAGCGCACCATCATCCAGTGGGACAAGGACGACCTCGATGCCGTCGGCCTGCTCAAGGTGGATATCCTCGCGTTAGGCATGCTCAGCGCGATCCGCCGCTGCTTCGATTTACTGCGCCGCCACCGCAACTTGGACTTGGCCTTGGCGAGCATCCCCAAGGAAGACCCCGCCACCTACGCGATGATCAGCAAGGCCGACACCATCGGTGTGTTCCAGATCGAGTCGCGGGCGCAGATGTCGATGCTGCCCAGGCTCAAGCCGCAAACTTTCTATGACCTGGTGATTGAGGTCGCTATCGTGCGGCCCGGGCCGATCCAGGGCGGCATGGTGCATCCGTACCTGCGGAGGCGGAACAAGGAAGAGCCCACCACCTATCCGTCGCCGCAGCTTGAGGCCGTGTTAAAGCGCACTCTGGGCGTGCCGCTGTTCCAGGAGCAGGTCATGCAGATCGCCATGGTTGCCGCCGATTATGGCCCCGGTGAGGCCGACCAGTTGCGCCGCTCTATGGCGGCCTGGAAACGCCACGGCGGGCTGGAACCGCATCAGGCGCGCCTGCGCACCGGCATGCTCAAAAACGGTTACAGCGAGGAATTTGCCGCGCAGATTTTCGAGCAGATCAAAGGCTTTGGCAGCTATGGTTTCCCCGAGTCCCACGCGGCCAGTTTCGCCTTGCTGACGTACGCCAGTTGCTGGCTCAAATGCCATGAACCGGCGGCCTTCGCCTGTGCACTGATCAACAGCTGGCCGATGGGCTTCTACAGCCCGGACCAGATCCTGCAGGATGCGCGGCGTCATCGCTTGCAGATTCGCCCGGTGGATGTGCTGGCCAGTGACTGGGATTGCAGCCTGGAACCCATCGACGGCCAGCAACCGGCGATTCGTATGGGGTTGCGCATGATCTCGGGGTTTCGCGAGGAGGATGGCCGGCGCATCGAAGCGGCCCGCCAGCGCCGGGCGTTCAGCGACATTGCCGACCTCGACGAGCGCGCCGGGCTGGATGCCCGCGCCCAGGCGTTGCTGGCGGACTCGGGCGCCTTGCGGGCCCTGGCTGGCAACCGGCACAAGGCGCGCTGGGAGGTGGCGGGCGTGCATAAGCAGCTGGGGCTGTTTGCTGGCCTGCCCAGCCCCGATGAAGCGCTGGTGGAACTGCCTGCCCCTACGGTCGGCGAGGACCTGCACGCCGACTATGCCACGGTGGGTACCACCCTCGGCCCGCATCCGTTGGCGTTGTTGCGTGCTGAGTTGCGTAAGCGCCGCTGCCGCAGTTCCCAGGAGCTGATGACGGTGGAGCATGGGCGCAATGTCAGCGTCGCGGGGTTGGTCACCGGTCGACAGCGCCCGGGCACCGCCAGCGGGGTGACCTTTGTCACGCTGGAGGATGAATTCGGCAACCTCAATGTGGTGGTCTGGCGCGACCTGGCCGAGCGTCAGCGCCAGGCATTAATCGGTTCACGACTGTTGAAAGTCGACGGGCGCTGGGAAGCTGTAGGCGAGGTGCGGCACCTGATTGCCGGGCGCCTGAGCGACCTGACGCCGCTGTTGGAAGGCATTCATGTGCGCAGCCGAGATTTTCACTGAGGCCAGTGGTTTTTGCCGGCATTACCCCCTAACGTATACCCAGTGAAACCATCTGCTGCTGGCGTGCTCCAAAACTTGCGACTGCCCTCTCTTTGCACAGAGCCAACCGATGCAATTTTTATCTAACCCCTACGGCTGTGAAGGCTGGTCTGGTGAAATGGCCCGGCGTATTCGTGCCTTCGATTGGTCGAGCACTGACCTGGGCCCGATCGACAGCTGGAGCACCAGCCTGGCCTGCAACGTGCAGATGATGCTGGCCTCGCCCATACCGATGGTGATGCTCTGGGGCCCGGCGGGGCACATGATCTACAACGACAGCTATTCGGTGCTTGCCGGCGGGCGGCACCCGTATTTGCTCGGTACGCCCGTGGAGCAGGGCTGGCCTGAAGTGGCCGAGTTCAACCGCTATGTGCTGGACACTTGCCTGGCGGGCGGCACGTTGTCGTTCAACAACAAAGAACTGGTGCTGCTGCGCAACGGCAAGCCCGAAGATGTGTGGATGGACCTTTACTACAGCCCCATCGCCGGCGATAACCAGCAACCGGCCGGGGTGCTGGCGATTGTGGTGGAGACCACCGCGCACGTGAACTCCGAGCGCCTGCGCCAGGAATTGACCCATAACCTGGAGCAACGCGTGGCTGCCGAAGTGCAGGCGCGTTCCGCCGCCGAAGCGCAACTGCGCCAATCGCAGAAGCTTGAAGCGATTGGGGGCCTCACCGGCGGCGTGGCCCACGACTTCAACAACCTGCTGCAAGTGATCGCTGGCAACCTGCACCTGCTGGCCCGGCATGAGCCGGAAAACGCCCAGGTGCAGCGGCGTGTCACGGCCGCCATCGCGGCGGTGGAGCGCGGCGCCAAACTGTCTTCGCAACTGCTGGCCTTTGCCCGCCGTCAACCGCTGTCGCCGGCGGTCTATAACCCTCAGCGCATTTATGCCGGGTTGGTCGAACTGCTGCAGCGTGCGTTGGGCGAAACCATCCATATCGATGTGCAACTGCCCCAGGATTCCTGGTGCATCAACGTCGACCGCAACCAGTTGGAAAACGCGCTGCTCAACCTGGCGATCAATGCCCGCGATGCCATGCAAGGCGAGGGCGTGATCCGCATTACCGGCGAAAACATCCTCCTCAACCCCGACGACTGTGCAGGTAAGAGCCTCCTGCCGGGCGAGTACGTGCGCCTGGCCGTCACGGATATCGGCAGGGGCATGTCGGCGGCGATCCTGGCGCGGGTGTTCGAGCCTTTTTTTACCACCAAACGTGAGGGCCACGGCACTGGCCTGGGCCTGAGCATGGTATTTGGTTTTGTGCGCCAAAGCGGCGGGCATGTGGAGGTGTGGAGCGAGGAGGGCAGGGGTACGGTGGTGCAGATGTATTTCCCGCGCAGCCTCGGCGAGGAAAGCCACGACACCGAGGTTGACCCTGTGCTGCATACGGGTGGCCAGGAGACGATCCTGGTGGTCGAGGACAATGCTGACGTACGCGTGACGGTAGTGGATTTGCTCGAACAGTCGGGCTACACCGTGCTCACCGCCGAAGACGGCGACCGCGCGATGCAAACGTTGCTGGGCGGCGTACAACCGGACCTGATTTTTACCGATGTGGTGATGCCCGGCCGGATAAAAAGTACCGACCTGGCTGACTGGGCCCGCGCCCAGGTGCCGCCGGTGGCGGTGCTGTTCACCTCCGGGCATACCCGCGACATTCTCTCCAGCAATCACCTGCTGAGCCCCGACATTCACCTGCTGAGCAAGCCCTACAGCCCCGAAGCCTTGACGCAACGGGTGCGCAGCGTGCTCACCGCCAGACAAGGTTGCCCATGACTTCACAGCGCAACATCCCTCCCATCACTGCCCAGCGCCCAGGTTTTGTCCGGGTGCGCGGCGCCCGCGAACACAACCTGCGTAACGTCGATGTGGACATTCCCCGGGATGCCCTGGTGGTGTTCACCGGCGTCTCGGGCTCCGGCAAATCATCCTTGGCGTTTTCCACGGTGTATGCCGAGGCCCAGCGGCGTTATTTCGAATCGGTGGCGCCCTATGCGCGACGCCTGATCGATCAGGTCGGCGTGCCGGACGTGGACTCCATCGAAGGCCTGCCACCGGCTGTGGCCCTGCAACAGCAGCGCGGCACGCCGAGTGCGCGCTCTTCGGTGGGCAGCGTTACCACCTTGTCGAGCCTGATCCGCATGCTGTACTCCCGCGCCGGCAGCTATCCGCCGGGGCAGGCGATGCTGTACGCCGAGGACTTTTCACCGAACCTGCCCCAAGGCGCGTGCCCGCAATGCCATGGGCTGGGCCGGGTGTACGAAGTGACCGAGGCGCTGATGGTGCCCGACCCGTCCTTGACCATCCGTCAACGCGCGGTGGCGTCTTGGCCGTTGGCGTGGCAGGGGCAAAACCTGCGCGACATCCTCGTGACCCTGGGTTACGACGTGGATATCCCATGGCGCGAGCTGCCGAAAAAGCAGCGGGACTGGATCCTGTTCACCGAAGAAACCCCCACCGTGCCGGTGTACGCAGGCTTCACCCCTGAACAGACTCGCGACGCACTCAAGCGCAAGCTCGAGCCGAGCTACCAAGGCACTTTCAGTGGCGCGCGGCGCTACATCCTGCACACCTTCACTCACACCCAAAGTGCGCTGATGAAAAAGCGCGTGTCGCAGTTTATGCAAGGCAGTGCCTGCCCGGTGTGCGAGGGCAAACGGCTGACCCAGGCGGCGCTGTCGGTGAAGTTCGCCGGGGTGGATATTGGTGAGTTGTCGCAGCTGTCATTGTCGCAACTGGCCGAGTTGCTGCGCCCGGTCGCGGCGGGGCAGGACAAAATGAAACTATCGGTGGAAAAGCGCCTGGCCGCACAGCGTATCGCTCAGGATTTGCTGGAGCGGGTCAGCACCTTGACTGAATTGGGCCTGGGTTATCTGTCCTTGGAGCGCAGCACACCGACCTTGTCCTCCGGCGAGTTGCAGCGCCTGCGGCTGGCCACGCAATTGGGCTCGCAGTTATTCGGCGTGATCTATGTGCTGGATGAGCCGTCGGCGGGCCTGCACCCGGCGGATGGCGAAGCGTTGTTCACCGCGCTTGAGCGTCTGAAAGCGGCGGGCAATTCGTTGTTCGTGGTGGAGCATGACCTGGAAACCATGCGCCGCGCCGACTGGCTGATCGATGTGGGGCCGGCGGCCGGCGAGCACGGCGGGCAAGTGCTCTACAGCGGCCCGCCGGCGGGCTTGGCGGGTGTCGAGGCATCGCAGACGCGCGAGTATCTGTTTGCCGAGCAGCGCCCTTCGAGTCAGGCGCGCCGTGAGCCTTCCGGCTGGCTGAAGCTCGAAGGCGTGACGCGCAATAACCTCAATGACCTGAACGTGGATTTCCCGCTGGGCTGCTTCACGGCAGTGACCGGGATTTCCGGCTCGGGCAAATCCAGCCTGGTCAGCCAGGCGTTGCTGGAACTGGTGGGCATTGGCCTGGGCCGCGTTGTGGAAAACGACGAAGAACCCAGCCTGGAAGACGCCACCCCACAAACCAGCGGTGGGCGTATCAGTGCCGGGCTGGAGCACATCCGCCGTCTGGTGCAGGTAGACCAGAAACCCATCGGCCGCACCCCGCGCTCTAACCTGGCAACCTACACCGGGCTGTTCGACAACGTGCGCAAACTGTTCGCCGCCACACCGGCTGCGAAGAAGCGCCACTACGATGCTGGGCAGTTCTCCTTCAACGTCGCCAAGGGCCGCTGCCCGAATTGCGAGGGTGAAGGGTTTGTCAGCGTCGAGTTGCTGTTTATGCCGAGCGTGTATGCGCCGTGCCCGACGTGCCACGGTGCGCGTTATAACCCGGACACCCTGGCGATCAAATGGCAGGGCTTGAGCATCGCCCAGGTGCTGGCGCTGACGGTGGAACAGGCGGTGGAGGTGTTTGCCGAACAGCCGGGGGTGTTGCGTTCGCTGCAGGTGCTGCGCGATATCGGCCTGGGTTATTTGCGTTTGGGCCAGCCGGCGACGGAACTGTCCGGCGGTGAGGCGCAGCGCATCAAGCTCGCGACCGAACTGCAACGCAATGCACGGGGCGCCACCTTGTACGTGCTGGATGAGCCGACGACCGGGCTGCACCCACGGGATGTGGACCGCTTGCTCAGGCAGCTGAATCATCTGGTGGACGCCGGGCATACGGTGGTGGTTGTGGAGCATGAAATGCGCGTGGTGGCGCAGAGTGACTGGGTGATTGATATCGGCCCGGGGGCGGGGGATTTGGGCGGGAAGGTGGTTGTCAGTGGCACGCCGCAGAAGGTGGCGAAAAGCAAGGTTAGCCGTACTGCGCCGTTTCTGAGCCGAGAGCTGATTTAACTAGCTATGAGGTCGAAATGTGGGGGCGGGCTTGCCTGGTATCTACACATCTTTTTTTCGAATTGAATTGTGTGGTTGTTTTGGAGGG
>NZ_JBJGXU010000029.1:0-73500 GCF_045447305.1 Pseudomonas sp. D47
AGGGTCCTTTTTTTCAGCTTAAGCCTACGGGTGTTTAAACGCCCGAAGCCTTGGCTGCTGCTACGTCCTTGATGGACAGCTTGATACGGCCGCGGTTGTCCACGTCCAGTACCAGCACTTCCACTTCCTGGCCTTCTTTCAGAATGTCGGTCACTTTCTCAACGCGAGCGTCGCTCAACATGGAGATGTGAACCAGACCGTCTTTGCCCGGCAGGATGTTGACGAATGCGCCGAAGTCGACGATGCGCTCAACCTTACCCACGTAGATCTTGCCGATCTCGGCTTCAGCGGTGATGCCCAGAACGCGCTGACGCGCAGCTTCTGCGGCTTCTTTGGTTTCGCCGAAGATCTTGATCGAGCCGTCGTCTTCGATGTCGATCGAAGCCTTGGTCTCTTCGCAGATCGCACGAATAGTCGCGCCGCCTTTACCGATAACATCACGGATTTTGTCGGTGTCGATTTTCATCGCGATCATGGTCGGAGCATTTTCCGACAGTTCGGTACGGGACTGACCAATGATCTGGTTCATCTGACCGAGGATGTTCAGGCGCGCGTCCAGGGCTTGGCCCAGAGCGATTTCCATGATCTCTTCGGTGATGCCCTTGATCTTGATGTCCATCTGCAGCGCGGTAACACCTTTAGCGGTACCGGCTACCTTGAAGTCCATGTCGCCCAGGTGGTCTTCGTCACCCAGGATGTCGGTCAGGATGGCGAACTTCTCGCCTTCTTTAACCAAGCCCATGGCGATACCGGCAACCGGCGCCTTCATCGGCACACCAGCGTCCATCAGTGCCAGGGAAGCACCGCAAACGGAAGCCATCGAGCTGGAACCGTTGGACTCGGTGATTTCCGACACCACACGAATGGTGTACGGGAACACGTCGGCGGCAGGCAGCATGGCTGCAATCGAACGACGGGCCAGACGGCCGTGACCGATTTCACGACGACCAGCACCACCCATGCGACCACACTCACCTACCGAGAACGGAGGGAAGTTGTAGTGCAGCATGAACGGGTCTTTTTTCTCGCCTTCCAGGGTGTCCAGCAGCTGTGCGTCACGGGCGGTGCCCAGTGTTGCAACAACCAGGGCCTGGGTTTCGCCACGGGTGAACAGAGCCGAACCGTGGGTCTTAGGCAGAACACCGACTTCGATGTTCAGAGGGCGTACAGTTTTGGTGTCGCGGCCGTCGATACGTGGCTTGCCGTTTACGATGTTTTCGCGAACGGTGCGGTATTCGATTTCGCCGAAAGCTGCTTTGACTTCGCTGGAAGAAGGCTGGCCTTCTTCACCGGACAGCTTGGCAACAACCTGGTCTTTCAGCTCACCCAGGCGAGCGTAACGATCGGCCTTGATGGTGATGGTGTAAGCCTGGGAGATCGCGTCGCCGAACTCGGCACGGATAGCGCCCAGCAGAGCAGTGGCTTCAGGCTGTGGGGCCCAGGTCCAGGTTGGCTTGGCAGCTTCAGCAGCCAGTTCTTTAACAGCGTTGATCACAACCTGGAACTCGTCGTGAGCAAACAGTACCGCACCCAGCATCTGGTCTTCGGTGAGCTCTTTGGCTTCCGATTCAACCATCAACACGGCTTCCGAAGTACCGGCAACGACCATGTCCAGGCTCGAAGCTTTCTGTTGTTCGTAAGTCGGGTTCAGCAGGTAGCCGGTGCTTTCGTGGAAAGCAACGCGAGCTGCGCCGATCGGGCCATCGAAAGGAATACCGGAGATGGCCAGGGCAGCCGAGGTGCCGATCATCGCAGCGATGTCCGGATCGGTCTTCTTGCTGGTGGATACGACGGTGCAGACAACCTGCACTTCGTTCATGAAGCCTTCTGGGAACAGCGGACGGATCGGACGGTCGATCAGTCGGGAAGTCAGGGTTTCTTTTTCGGAAGGACGGCCTTCGCGCTTGAAGAAACCGCCAGGGATCTTACCGGCAGCGTAAGTCTTTTCCTGGTAGTGAACGGAAAGAGGGAAGAAGCCTTTGCTTGGGTCAGCGGTCTTGGCGCCAACAACGGTCACCAATACGGTGACGTCGTCGTCAACGGTGACCAGCACTGCGCCGGAGGCTTGACGGGCGATACGGCCTGTCTCGAGGGTAACGGTCGACTGACCGAACTGGAATTTTTTGATAACCGGGTTCACGGTGTCCTACCTTCTTTGTGGCTCTTGGGGAACTTGTCTTCTTGCGAAATTCTTGGGCAATGTCGGGAATCGGCCCGAGCCTGGTCCAGGGTAAAACGTGTATCCAGATAAAACTTGAGGCTGGGAGCCTGCCATGGGCCAGCGGGAATCCCACTGACACACGGCAGACAACCAACCTCTAGCGCAATCGCTGATTAGCGACGCAGACCCAGGCGACCGATCAGAGCCTGATAACGACCCAGATCCTTGCCTTTCAGGTAGTCCAGCAGCTTACGGCGCTGGTTTACCATGCGGATCAGACCACGACGGGAGTGGTGATCTTTACCGTTGGCCTTGAAGTGACCTTGCAGCTTGTTGATGTTGTGGGTCAGCAGTGCAACTTGCACTTCTGGCGAACCAGTGTCACCAACAGCTTGCTGATAGTCAGCTACGATTTGTGCTTTTTCTTGAACGTCGAGAGCCATGAGGCAATCCTTTTTTCAGGAAACCACCCAAAGGGCAGTCTCAACAGGCCAGGGACAAATCCCTGTATCTAAAAATGAGTGTTGACCGTGCCTGTTAACAGCCACACTCGTCCGGTCATTCTGACCGAATCAGTCGACGCGGCGCTATACGCCCGTCTTCGCTCACTTCACCGATACCGATGAAGCGACCGTTATGATCCTGTACCCGCACCATGCCGAACTTCGGAGCATCCGGGGCACGTACCGGCTGGCCGTTGAGCCAGTAGAACGCGCTGTGCTCCGAGAAGTGCAGCAATGGCCAATCCAGCAAACCGCTGTCCGATGGCATCAGGAAGCGATCAACTGCTTCATTGCCGCCTTCGGCGTGTACGGCCTCCAACTCTTCCAGCGTGACCGTCTGGGCCAGGCTGAAGGGCCCTGCCTGGGTACGTCGCAGTTCTGCAACGTACGCGCCGCAACCGAGCTTTTCACCAATATCTTCCACCAGGGTACGGATATAGGTGCCTTTGCTGCAGTCCACGGCCAAGCGGGCAGTGTCGCCTTCACAGGCGAGCAATTCCAAGCGCGCAATAGTAACAGAACGCGGTTCGCGCTCCACTACTTCGCCCGCACGTGCCAGCTTGTAAAGTGGCTGGCCATCACGCTTGAGCGCCGAGTACATCGGCGGTATCTGACTGATTTGCCCACGAAAACCCGGCAAAGCAGCTTCAATATCAGCACGACCAACGGTCACGTCACGAACCTGCAAAACATCACCCTCGGCATCGGCCGTGGTAGTGGTCTTGCCCAGCTGCATCAGGGTTTCGTAACCCTTGTCGGAATCAAGCAGGTATTGCGAGAACTTGGTCGCCTCACCAAAGCACAGCGGCAGTACACCGGTGGCCAAGGGGTCGAGGCTGCCGGTATGCCCGGCCTTCTCGGCATTGAGCAGCCAGCGGACCTTCTGCAAGGCGGCATTGGAGGTAAAGCCAATGGGCTTGTCGAGCAGAATAATGCCGCTGACGTTGCGACGGATACGTTTGACCTGAGCCACCGCTTACTCCTTGGCGTCTTCAGGTGTGGACGGGTGCTGGCTGTCTTCAGCCACGGCGCGTTCGATCAGGGCCGACAGGTGCGCACCACGCACGACGCTTTCGTCGTAGTGGAAGTGCAACTGAGGCACGCTGCGCAGCTTCATTTCACGGGCCAACTGCATGCGCAGGAAACCTGCTGCCGAGTTGAGCACCTTGATGCTTTGCGCGATTTCTTCGCTGCTGTCCTGCCCCATCACGGTGATGAAGATCTTCGCGTGACCTACGTCGCGGCTCACTTCAACCGCGGTGATGGTCACCAGGCCAACACGGGGGTCTTTGACTTCGCGACGGATCAGTTGGGCCAGCTCGCGCTGCATCTGATCGCCGATACGTTGGGTACGGCTGTATTCTTTTGCCATGTCTTGTTACCTGTTACTGCCACACGGTGAAACCCGTGGGGTCTGAAAGCGGCAAACGCCCGGCCTGACAAAAGCCAGACCGGGCGTTGCGTTTAGAGTCCGTACGCTGCGCGGGGCATTTGCATGCCCACACGCGCCGTGGCTCCTGAAGTGCGCGAGTTAGAGGCTGCGAGCAACCTGAACCTTCTCGTAGACTTCGATCTTGTCGCCAGCCTTGACGTCGTTGTAGCTCTTGACGCCGATACCGCATTCCATGCCGGCACGTACTTCGGAAGCGTCATCCTTGAAGCGGCGCAGGGATTCCAGCTCGCCTTCGAAGATAACGATGTCTTCACGCAGTACACGGATTGGACGGTTACGGTGCACAACACCTTCGATAACCATGCAACCGGCGATCGCGCCGAATTTCGGCGAGCGGAACACGTCACGCACCTCGGCAACACCCAGGATATTCTCCCGCACGTCGCTGCCAAGCATGCCGGTAAGGGCTTTCTTGACGTCTTCGATGATGTCGTAGATGACGTTGTAGTAACGCATGTCCAGGCCTTCCTGCTCGACGATCTTGCGAGCGCCAGCATCGGCACGCACGTTGAATCCGAACAGTACAGCGTTGGAAGCCAGTGCCAGGTTGGCGTCGGACTCGGTGATACCACCGACACCGCCACCGACAACGCGCACTTGCACTTCGTCGTTACCCAGGCCATTCAAGGCGCCGTTCAACGCTTCGAGCGAACCACGGACGTCAGATTTGAGGACGATGTTGAGCGTCTTCTTCTCTGCCTGGCCCATGTTTTCGAAGATGTTTTCCAGCTTGCCGGCGTGAGCACGGGCCAGCTTGACTTCGCGGAACTTGCCTTGACGGAACAGAGCCACTTCACGGGCTTTCTTCTCGTCAGCAACCACGCTCATCTCGTCGCCAGCGTCCGGGGTACCGTCCAGGCCGAGAATCTCGACAGGGATGGAAGGACCGGCTTCTTTGATTGGCTTGCCGTTCTCGTCGAGCATGGCACGTACACGGCCGTAGTTCGAACCGACCAGCACCATGTCGCCTTGGCGCAGGGTACCGTCTTGAACCAGAACGGTTGCAACCGGGCCACGACCTTTGTCGAGACGCGATTCAACCACAACACCGCGACCCGGGGCCGATGGAGTTGCTTTCAGTTCGAGTACTTCAGCTTGCAGCAGAACCGCTTCGAGCAGCTCGTCTACACCGGTACCGACTTTCGCCGAAACCGAAACGAACGGCGTATCACCGCCCCACTCTTCGGAAGTCACGCCGTGAACCGACAGCTCGCTACGGATGCGATCGAGATCAGCGCCCGGCTTGTCGATTTTGTTCACTGCAACAACCAGTGGAACACCAGCGGCCTTGGCGTGCTGGACAGCTTCAATGGTCTGCGGCATCACGCCGTCGTCCGCTGCAACTACCAGGATCACGATGTCAGTCGCCTTGGCACCACGGGCACGCATTGCGGTAAACGCGGCGTGACCTGGGGTGTCGAGGAAGGTGACCATGCCGCGTTCGGTTTCAACGTGGTAGGCACCGATGTGCTGGGTGATACCGCCGGCTTCGCCAGCAGCTACCTTGGCACGACGGATATAGTCGAGCAGGGAAGTCTTACCATGGTCAACGTGGCCCATTACGGTCACGACTGGCGCACGGGAGAAGGTTTCACCTTCAAACTTCAAGGACTCGGCCAGGGAATCTTCCAAGGCGGTGTCGCTGACCAGGGTCACTTTATGGCCCAACTCCTCAGCCACGAGCTGAGCAGTTTCCTGATCAAGCACCTGGTTGATAGTCGCTGGAGTACCCAGTTTGAACATGAACTTGATGATTTCAGCAGCCTTGACCGACATCTGATTGGCGAGATCGCCAACAGAAATGGTCTCGCCGATCTGCACATCACGCACGACAGGGCCGGTTGGGCTCTGGAAACCGTGGGCGTTGCGTTTTTTCAGCTTGGCCTTGCCGCGACCACCACGACGGAAGCCATCGCTTTCTTCGTCGGTAGTACGTGGAGCAACGCGTGGAGCAGGCGCTTTCTCTTTGACCGAGGCACGATGCGGAGCGTTTTTGCGCTCGCCATCAGCACCACCACCGCGACGATTGTTATCGTCGGCACGTGGCTTGTCCGGACGACGAGGTTCGTCGCGCTTGCGAGCGTCTGCTGCAGGAGCAGGTGCAGCGGCAACCGGAGCGGCCTCACGCACAGCTTCAACAGGCGCTACAGGAGCGGCGACCGCTTCAGTACCAGCAGGTTGCGCAGCAGTAGGCTGGCGACGCGCTTCTTCTTCGGTGCGACGCTTGGCTTCTTCTTCAGCCTTCTGACGAGCAGCATTTTCTACTGCGCGACGTTCTTCCAGTTCGCGTTTGCGCTCGGCTTCGATTTCTTCCGGGCTGCGCTGTACGAAGACTTTCTTCTTGCGTACTTCAACGCTGATGCTCTTGCTACCAGCAACACGCAGGGTGCTGGTGGTTTTGCGCTGCAATGTAATCTTGCGCGGTTCTTCCACTTTCGCCTTGTGGCTGCTCTTCAAGTGAGTCAGCAAAGACTGCTTCTCACTATCGCTCACACCTTCATCGGCGGCGGTGTGCGGCAGACCTGCCTCACGCATCTGCTGCAACAGGCGCTCTACCGGTGTTTTGACCTCATCGGCCAGTTGTTTCACCGTGACTTGCGTCATGCACTTCTCTCCTCAGGCCGCGCCTAGTTACTCGAACCAATGGGCTCGGGCGGCCATGATCAACTTGCCGGCACGATCATCGTCAATGCCGTCGATGTCGAGCAGATCGTCAATAGACTGCTCGGCCAGGTCTTCGCGGGTAATTACGCCGCGCACCGCCAGTTCCATCGCCAAATCCTTGTCCATACCCTCAAGCGAGAGCAGGTCTTCGGCCGGATGGGCGTCTGCCAGCTTTTCCTCAGTAGCGATGGCTTTAGTCAACAAACGATCCTTGGCCCGAGCGCGAAGCTCGTTGACGGTGTCTTCGTCAAAGCCGTCGATGTTGAGCATTTCTTCCAACGGTACGTAGGCAATCTCTTCCAGGCTGGTGAAGCCTTCATCTACCAGTACCTGCGCCAGGTCTTCGTCGACTTCCAGCTCGTCGATGAAGTTGCGCAGGATGTCACCGGTTTCAGCTTGCTGCTTAGCCTGGATGTCCGATTCGGTCATCACGTTCAGGGTCCAGCCGGTCAGTTGGCTGGCCAGACGCACGTTCTGACCACCACGACCAATGGCCTGAGCCAGATTGTCTGCGCCAACGGCGATGTCCATTGCATGGGCATCTTCGTCAACGATAATTGCCGCCACTTCAGCTGGCGACATGGCGTTGATCACGAACTGCGCCGGGTTATCGTCCCACAGGACGATGTCCACACGCTCACCGCCCAATTCGCCCGACACTGCCTGGACGCGTGAACCACGCATACCAATGCAAGCGCCCTGCGGGTCGATGCGTTTGTCCTTGGAGCGGACCGCGATCTTGGCGCGCGAACCCGGGTCGCGGGACGCAGCCATGACTTCGATCAGGCCTTCGGCAATTTCCGGCACTTCGATACGGAACAGCTCGATCAGCATTTCCGGCGCGGTACGCGACAGGATCAACTGCGGGCCGCGGTTCTCGGTGCGGATTTCCTTGAGCAGCGCACGCAGACGCACGCCGACACGGAAGGTTTCGCGAGAAATGATGTCTTCGCGGGCCAACAACGCTTCAGCGTTATTGCCCAAGTCGACGATCACGTTGTCGCGGGTAACTTTTTTCACGGTGCCGGAGATGATCTCACCCAGGCGCTCGCGATAAGCGTCAACGACTTGAGCGCGCTCGGCTTCGCGAACCTTCTGCACGATGACCTGCTTGGCGGTCTGTGCAGCAATACGGCCGAATTCGATCGACTCGATCTTTTCTTCGACGACATCACCGACATTGGCGCCAGGATGCGTTTCGGCAACCTTGCTTGGCCAAGTTTCGATGGCCGGATCATCAAGATCGGCTTCTTCGACGACCGTCCAGCGACGGAAAGTCTCATAGGCACCGGTGTGGCGGTTGATTTCCACACGCAGATCAACTTCGTCTTCAAAACGCTTTTTGGTAGCAGTGGCCAAGGCCAGCTCCAGCGCTTCAAAAATCACGTTTGCCGGTACGCCCTTTTCATTGGATACCGACTCAACAACCAGCAGTACTTCTTTGCTCATCGTACGCCTCGCCTTTCGCAAGCCATTGGATCCGCGGGATCCGCGTCTCAGTCAAAACTGGGAATAATGTTGGCCTTGTCGATCATATCGATCGGCAACAGGAATTCATGGTCTTCTACCTGCACCACGACATCCTGTTCTTCTACACCGCGCAGAAGGCCCTGAAAGTTGCGTCGCCCTTCAAAGGGAGAGCGCAGCTTGATCTTCACTTGTTCACCGGCAAATTTTGCAAACTGATCAATAGTGAACAGTGGGCGTTCCATGCCAGGCGAGGAAACTTCGAGGGTGTACTCAACGGCGATTGGATCTTCAACATCCAGCACACCGCTGATCTGACGGCTGACAATGGCACAATCGTCCACCAGCACGCCGCCCTCTTTATCGATATAAACGCGCAACATTGAGTGGCGACCTTGAGCCGAAAACTCAATACCCCAGCATTCATAGCCTAGGGCCACGACCACCGGGGCCAACAAGGCCTGCAACTCTTCTAGCTTGCTCGACACCTGAACCCCCTCGTGCATGTATGTGCATGCTGTGCAAAATAAAAAAATGGGCGAAACGCCCATCCTTGAAACGCCGTCGAACAGCGGCGTTGAAAGTGTCCAGCTAACAAAAAGCCCCTTAAAAGGGGCTCCGCTAAAACTGGTTGCGGGGGCCGGATTTGAACCGACGACCTTCGGGTTATGAGCCCGACGAGCTACCAGACTGCTCCACCCCGCGACAAAGCTGGGGCGGAAGTATACGACCGATCCTTTACAGGGTCAATGTAACCTTCCACCTACAAGAAAGCCCGCAACAGCGGGCTCTCCTGATAATTGGTACCGAGAAGGGGACTCGAACCCCTACACCCTATGGGCACAACCACCTCAAGGTTGCGTGTCTACCAATTCCACCACCTCGGCAATACAGCGCTTACAACCCTTCTTACTTCTGCTCTTGAGCTGGAGGTACGTCAGTCGCTGGAGAAGCCGACTTTTGCTCTTGAAGCACCGGGACATCATCAGAAGCCGGTTTTGCTTTTGGTACTTCCAACACTGCTGGATTTGGGAGACCTACTTGAGCCAGCACATGAGCTTTCTCTTTAGCATAGTAACCTAACCCCAAGCTGGTTATGAAGAAACCGGCGGCAAGTATAGCAGTAAACTTACTAAGAAAGGTAGAGGAACCTTGGCTTCCGAATACAGTATTTGAAGCACCTGCACCGAAAGACGCACCAGCATCCGCACCTTTACCCTGTTGCAACAAAACCAGGGCAATTACGCCCAGGGCAGCCAACAGATGAAAAACGACTACGACTGTTTCCAGCATTTTTTCAGTTTCCCGCGGCGCGACAGATCGCACCGAACTCATCTGCATTCAGGGAAGCTCCACCAATGAGCCCCCCATCGATATCCGGCATGCCGAACAGTTCGACCGCATTGGCCGCCTTCACGCTGCCGCCGTATAGAAGCCGCACACCTTGTGCGATTTCAGAATTCTCTGCCGCCAACTGCGCGCGGATGGCTGCGTGCACATCCTGCGCCTGTTGCGGTGTAGCAGTCAGCCCGGTGCCAATGGCCCAGACCGGCTCGTAAGCAATTACTGCCTTTGCAAATGCACCAACACCCAACTCCTCGATGATGCTGCCCAGCTGACGCGAGACAACTTCAAGAGTCTTGCCCGATTCACGCTGCTCAAGAGTCTCCCCTATGCACAACACTGGAATCAGGCCACAAGCCTGTGCTGCTGCGAACTTGCGATTGAGTGTCCCATCACGTTCGCCCATCATTTGACGGCGCTCGGAGTGCCCGACAAGCACATAGGAACAACCCGCATCTACCAACTGACTCGGCGAAATCTCACCGGTCAACGCACCTTGCATGGGCTCCACCGCAGAATTCTGCGCGCCGACCTGAATCGACTTACCTTTCAAGCCATCAACAACCTGGTTGATATGCAAGCAAGGCGGAAAAACCGCGACATCAACACCGCTAGGCAAGGCCAAGTGACGAAGGCCGTTTATCAGCTCAGCGACACTGGCGCGGGTACCGTGCATCTTCCAGTTACCAGCTACCATAGTGCGACGCATGCTGTACCTCGTCGGTCAAAGTGGGCGCAGATGTTACCCAACCACATCATCACTGGCAAGCCGAATTCAGGCGCAAATTTCAGTTACCAGTTTTGCCAGGTCCTCGGCATGGCCGCGAACCTGTGCTTCGTCTTCACCTTCGACCATGACACGCACCAAAGGCTCTGTGCCGGACTTGCGCAGCAACACCCGCCCACGCCCCGCCATTGCCTGGGTCACGCGCTCGCAGGCGTCTTTGACAGCAGGGTGCTCGATCGGGTTTTCACCACCGGCGAAACGCACATTGAGCAGAACTTGCGGGCACTTGCGCAGCGCCTGACGCGCCTGAGCGAGACTCTCTTCGCGACGACGCAAGGACAGCAACACTTGCAGCGCAGCAATAATGGCATCGCCCGTGGTGGTGTGCTGGAAGCAGACAACATGCCCAGAGTTCTCACCACCCACCTGCCAGTTACGCTCCAGCAGCTCGGCGATTACATAGCGGTCACCGACATTGGCGCGAACAAATGGGATCCCCAGCTCTGCCAAGGCCAGCTCAAGCCCAAGATTGCTCATCAGCGTACCGACGACACCACCTTGCAGCTTGTTACGCTCATGCAGATCGCGAGCAATGATAAACAGCAAGTCATCGCCATCAACAACAGTACCGGTGTGATCCACCATCAACACGCGGTCACCATCGCCATCAAAGGCGATACCCAAGTCAGCATGCTCAGCCAGAACGGTCGCCTGCAGCTGCTCCATATGGGTAGAGCCGCAGTTATCGTTGATATTCAAACCATTCGGCTGGGCCGACAGCACTGTCACGTCGGCACCCAGCTCTTTGAATACACTCGGAGCGACCTTGTAGGTTGCACCGTGCGCACAATCGACGACGATCTTCAGGCCGGCAAAATTGGTGCTGGTCGGCACGCTACTCTTGCAGAATTCGATATAACGACCAGAGGCGTCGTTGATGCGCGAGACCTTACCCAGCTTGCTGGACTCGACCACGGTCATCGGTGCATCCAGCAGCTCTTCAATCATCAGCTCGATCTCGTCCGGCAGCTTGGTGCCCTGGCCCGAGAAAAACTTGATGCCGTTGTCATCATGGGGATTGTGCGAGGCACTGATCACGATACCGGCTTCAGCGTGAAAGGTACGCGTCAGGTAGGCGATCGCCGGTGTCGGCATAGGGCCCAGCAGCATTACATCAGCACCGGCGGCGGATAAACCTGCCTCCAGCGCCGACTCAAACATATACCCCGAAATCCGGGTGTCTTTGCCTACCAGGATGCGGCACGCGCCCATGCTGCGGAACGCCATGCCTGCCGCCCAACCCAGCTTGAGCATGAAATCAGGAGTAATCGGGAATTCGCCGACACGGCCACGGATACCGTCGGTGCCAAAATATTTTTTAGTCATAAGTGCTCCATCATTCTTATTCGGCTGATTCTACAGCAGCAAGCATACGCACCACATCGACCGTCTCGGCGACGTCATGCACACGCAAAATACGCGCACCTTTGGTCACGGCCAGCGCCGCCAGCGCCAGCCCACCGTACAGCCGCTCACCTACAGGACGGCTCAAGGCCAGCCCTATCATGCTCTTGCGCGAAACGCCGACCAAAAGGGGCCGACCAAGGGCATGCAAGGCTTGCATATGCTTGAACAGGCTTAAATTGTGTTGAAGGGTCTTGGCGAAGCCAAACCCAGGATCAAGGATGATCTTTTCGGCAGCAATCCCCACCTTGGCGCACTGAGCAATACGTTCGGCAAGGAACCCGCTCACTTCGCCAACGAGGTCATCGTAGTGCGGGCTGTCCTGCATATTGCCGGGCTCTCCCAGCATATGCATCAGGCACACCGGCAGACCGGTTGCCGCCGCAGCATCCAGGGCGCCGTCGCGCTGCAGCGAGCGGACGTCATTGATGAGCCCCGCCCCCAGACGTGCCGTCTCACGCATCACGGCTGGGGTGGATGTATCGACCGATATGATTACGTCCAACTCGCGAGCAATAAGCTCGACTATCGGCGCCACGCGCTCCAGCTCCTCGGCGGGAGAAACAACACGAGCGCCAGGGCGAGTCGACTCGCCGCCGACATCAATCAACGTTGCGCCAGCCGCCACCATCGCTTCGGCATGACGCAATGCGGCATCCAGCTGGCTGAAACGGCCGCCGTCAGAAAAGGAATCAGGGGTTACATTAAGAATGCCCATGACATGTGTATGGGCCAAATCAAGAACCCGGTTGCCGCAAGGCAACCGGGTGGAGGACAACGCAGAAGTCATTTCAAACCTTAGAGGTCAGCTGCCGGGCCGCCGATCGGGGTTTCAGGGCGTTCGTTCTGAACCACTGGCGGAGTGCCAGAAGTACCTGAACCGCCTTCCCAATCGCGAGGCTCACGAGGTGTACGACCTGCCATGATGTCGTCGATCTGGTCGGCATCAATGGTTTCGTACTTCATCAGCGCATCAGCCATGGCATCCAGCTTGTCGCGGTTGTCGGTCAGGATCTGCTTGGCCGTGCCGTAGCACTGGTCAATGATACTGCGCACCTCGGAGTCGATCAGCTTAGCTGTCTCACCGGAGAAGCTGGCGGCTTGACCGCCACCGCCACGACCCAGGAACACTTCGCCTTCTTCCTCGGCATACATCAATGGGCCAAGTTTTTCCGACAAGCCCCACTTGGTCACCATGTTCCGTGCAATCTGGCTGGCACGCATGATGTCGTTGGAGGCACCGGTGGTTACACCGTCAAAGCCCAGGGTCATTTCTTCAGCAATTCGACCACCGTACAGCGAGCAGATCTGGCTGATCAGTGCACGCTTGGAGAGGCTGTAACGGTCCTCTTCCGGCAGGAACATAGTGACACCCAGCGCCCGACCACGAGGGATGATCGACACTTTGTAGACCGGGTCATGCTCAGGCACAACGCGACCCACAATGGCGTGACCAGCTTCGTGATAAGCGGTGTTCTGCTTCTCTTTTTCGGACATGACCATCGATTTGCGCTCGGCGCCCATCATGATCTTGTCTTTCGCCAACTCGAACTCTTTCATTTCCACGATGCGCTTGCCGGTACGGGCTGCGAACAACGAAGCCTCGTTCACCAAGTTGGCCAGGTCGGCACCGGAGAAACCTGGAGTACCACGGGCAATCACGGCCGGAGCAACGTCGTCACCCATTGGCACTTTGCGCATGTGCACTTTCAGAATCTGTTCGCGACCACGGATATCCGGCAGGCCAACCACAACCTGACGGTCGAAACGACCTGGACGCAGCAGCGCTGGGTCGAGTACGTCAGGACGGTTAGTCGCAGCGATGACGATGATGCCGTCATTCATTTCGAAGCCGTCCATCTCTACCAGCAACTGGTTGAGGGTCTGTTCACGCTCATCATGACCACCGCCCATGCCGGCACCACGATGGCGACCAACGGCGTCGATTTCATCGATGAAGATGATGCATGGCGCGTGCTTCTTGGCCTGTTCGAACATATCGCGAACGCGGCTGGCACCCACACCGACGAACATCTCGACGAAGTCAGAACCGGAAATGGTGAAGAAAGGCACCTTGGCTTCGCCGGCAATTGCCTTGGCCAGCAAGGTTTTACCGGTACCCGGAGGACCGACCATCAGCACACCGCGAGGAATACGGCCACCCAGGCGCTGGAACTTGCCCGGATCGCGCAGGAATTCAACCAGCTCGCCCACTTCTTCCTTGGCTTCATCGCAACCTGCAACATCAGCCAGGGTGGTCTTCACCTGATCTTCGGAGAGCAGGCGCGCCTTGCTCTTGCCGAAGCTCATCGGCCCGCCCTTGCCTCCCGCACCACCTTGCATCTGGCGCATGAAGAACATGAACACGGCGATAATCACCAGGATCGGGAAGCTGGCCACCAGGAGTTGAGTCCAGATGCTCTGCTGCTCAGGCTGCTTGCCTTCAACGACTACGTGGTTATCCACCAGGTCGCCGATCAGACCGTTGTCCTGGATTGCCGGACGAATGGTCTTGAAGCTATCGCCATCGCTGCGCTTGCCGGTAATTACGTAGCCATCAACCGCTACGCGCTCGACCTTGCCATCCTTAACTTGCTGGATGAAGTCGGAATAGTTGAGGGTCTGCGGCTCATTAGGGCTGGAGAAGTTGTTCATCACCGTCACCAGGACAGCCGCGATGATCAACCACAGGATCAGATTCTTTGCCATATCGTTCAATTAACTACCCTCTGAAGCAAGCTCCGCTACTGGCGCGCGCTTCGCATGATATTCACCGGCCTAACTTACTACATTACCTACAACTCTGGCAGGCGCCGTCTGTAACCCTTTGTGAAACTTTGACTACACAATATTCGTAAAGCTTCGTGACGAAAGCGACATAAAAAAACCTATCGCCCTCCTCGAATTTCTCAAAAACGCTCTTCGCTCGCCGCGCCTTCGACACCGCGGAACCCACGGCACAGCAGGTACTGCTCTCGAGACCTGTCCCGTGAAGAGTCAGGTTTACGCGTCTGCACCTTATCGAACAGCTTGCGGATGTTCTTGTGGTACTCGTCAAAACCTTCGCCTTGGAAGACTTTCACCAGAAAATCACCACCAGGACGCAAAACCCGACCTGCCAGATCCAGAGCCAATTCACAAAGGAACATCGCTCGCGGCATATCGACGGCCGGTAATCCACTCATATTGGGGGCCATGTCGGAAATCACAAGGTCTACCTGCGAATTTCCCACGGCTTCGAGGATCTCTGCGAGCACGGTGTCCTGGGTGAAGTCACCATGAACAAAGGTCACATCCGGGATGCTGTCCATTTCCAGGATGTCGGAAGCAATCAAGCGGCCCTGCCCACCAATCAGACGACTGGTCACTTGGGACCAGCCACCGGGGGCCGCGCCAAGATCAATAACGCTCATGCCCGGACGAATCAATTTGTCCTTGTCCTGGATCTCCAGCAGCTTGTAGCTGGCCCGCGAACGGTAGCCGTCCTTTTGCGCCTTTTTGACGTAAGGATCGTTGAAATGCTCTTGCAGCCACTTAAGACTAGTTTTGGAACGGGCCACGGGCCACCTCGAAAAATAAAACGGGTCGTGATTAACTGGGCGGTCCCGGACTCGCTCGGGTAAACTGGCCGCCGCTTTTTACAAGATCAGACGCAGGGGTCAGATTATGCCGCTCACTCAAGAGCAGAAGAAACAGTACAAATCCATTGGCCACCATCTGAAACCAGTTCTGATTGTGGCAGACAACGGTTTGACTGAAGGTGTGTTAGCCGAACTTGAACGCGCATTGGGCGATCACGAACTGATCAAGATCAAGGTCAACATCCTTGACCGCGAAGCGCGTTTGGCCGCCATTGCAGAACTGTGCAAGGTCGGCAAAGCGGACCTGGTTCAGGTCATCGGCAAGATGGCGCTGCTGTATCGCAAGAACTTCAGCGTCAACAAGCAACTGTCGAACGTACACCGCTTCAAGTAGCTTTCAAATGACAACAAGGGTCACGGGCGCGCTTCGCGCGCCCCGCCACTCCACCCAGGCGCCGGCTGTATAACCAGCACCAGGCCGGAGAACCCTAGCACAAGATAGCTGAATAGCTGCCAGCGCAACGCTTGCGGCAGCCACACATGCACCACGCAGAACATTGCGCATGCATACAGCGCCATCAACAGCAGCTGGCCGCGAATATCCCGCCACAAACTCTCCAAGCCTTCGGCCTTGATCAGCACCAGCACTTGGAGCGTCACGCACGCCGCCGCAAAAACCACCAGCAGCGCACTTAGCAATCCGTCGATCTCATCGATCAGCAACGGCGCCAGGCCAATCAGGCCCAGCGTCGGTAATATACCAATGTGTAACAACCACACGCCGCCCACCCAAAGCATCTGGGCAAGCTGCCAAAGCATGGCGCCCGCATGAAGCGGGCGCCGTCTTTCAGATGTGACGAACTTCAACAATCTCGTACTCGATAACGCCACCGGGCGTTTTCACAGCCACCACGTCACCCTCTTCCTTGGCAATCAAGGCACGGGCGAGTGGGGAACCAACAGAGATCTTGCCGAGTTTGAAGTCGGCTTCGTCTTCACCCACGATGTGGTAAACAACGCGCTCATCAGTCTCGACGTTGGCGATTTCCACGGTGGTGCCGAAAATCACTTTGCCGGACTTCGGGATGGTCGTGACGTCGATGACCACCGCATTCTGCATACGGCCTTCGATGTCACGGATCCGCGCCTCGACCATACCCTGCTGCTCGCGAGCAGCGTGGTATTCAGCGTTTTCCTTCAAGTCACCCAGTTCGCGGGCCGTACCGATGTCCTGGCTCAGCTTCGGACGGACGACCTTGGTCAGATGGGCGTGTTCCTCTTCCAGGGCCTTGGCGCCCTGGACAGTCATTGGGTATTTGATCATGCCTTCAATCCTGCGTGTAGATCCTGCAAGCGACGCACGGTCTTTTCTGGACCGAACTTGAGCGCTTCGCAGATGGCTTCGCCAGCAGCAATAGTGGTGGTGCAGTAGATCTTGTGCTGCAAGGCATTACGACGAATGGAGTAGGAGTCCGCGATCGACTGGCGACCCTCTGTGGTGTTGATGATCAGCGTGACTTCGTCATTCTTGATCATGTCGACCACGTGCGGACGGCCTTCCGTCACCTTGTTCACGCGACGCACTTTCAGGCCGGCAGCTTCGATCAGCTTAGCGGTCCCGGCAGTGGCCACGACTTCAAAGCCCAAGTTGATCAGATCACGGGCTACGCCTGCAACCAGTGGTTTGTCATCATCACGCACGCTGATAAACGCGGTACCACCGGTTGGCAGCACTTCGCTGGCACCCATCTGCGCCTTGGCGAACGCTTCACCGAAGGTATCGCCCACACCCATCACTTCACCGGTGGACTTCATCTCTGGGCCCAGGATCGGGTCCACACCAGGGAATTTGGCGAACGGGAACACCGCCTCTTTCACGCTGTAGAAGTTCGGAATAATTTCCTTGGTGAAGCCGATTTCCTTCAGGGTCTTGCCCGCCATCACGCGCGCGGCGATCATGGCCAGGGACACACCGATGCACTTGGAAACAAATGGCACGGTACGCGAAGCACGCGGGTTGACTTCGATGACGTAGATGTCTTCGCCTTGCAGCGCCAACTGAACGTTCATCAGGCCGACAACGCCCAGTTCCAGGGCCATTTTCTTGACCTGTTCACGCATCTCGTCCTGGATGTGCGCCGGCAGCGAGTACGGTGGCAGCGAGCAGGCGGAGTCACCGGAGTGAACGCCCGCTTGTTCGATGTGCTGCATGATCGCGCCGATCACCACGTCGGTACCGTCGCACACCGCGTCCACGTCCATTTCGATGGCGCAGTTGAGGAAGTGGTCCAGCAGCACCGGGCTGTCGTTGGACACTTTCACCGCATCACGCAGGTAACGCTTGAGCTCTTCTTCTTCGTAGACGATTTCCATCGCCCGGCCGCCCAGTACGTAGGACGGACGCACGACCAGCGGGTAGCCGATCTTGCTGGCTGCACGGATGGCTTCGTCTTCGCTGCGCACAGTGGCGTTTGGCGGCTGACGCAGGTTCAAGCGTTCAACCATTTGCTGGAAGCGCTCACGGTCTTCGGCACGGTCGATGGCGTCAGGGCTGGTGCCGATGATCGGCACACCAGCGGCTTCCAAGGCGCGAGCCAGTTTCAGCGGGGTTTGGCCGCCGTACTGGACGATCACGCCTTTAGGCTTCTCGACGCGACAGATTTCCAGCACGTCTTCCAGCGTTACTGGCTCGAAGTACAGACGGTCGGAAGTATCGTAGTCAGTGGAAACAGTTTCCGGGTTGCAGTTGACCATGATGGTCTCGTACCCGTCTTCGCGCAGGGCGAGGGCGGCGTGTACGCAGCAATAGTCGAACTCGATGCCTTGGCCGATACGGTTTGGACCGCCACCCAGGATAATGATCTTGTCACGGCCCGACGGCGCGGCTTCGCACTCTTCCTCGTAAGTGGAGTACAGGTACGCGGTGTCGGTTGCGAACTCGGCGGCGCAGGTGTCAACGCGCTTGTAGACCGGAAAGATGTCCAGCTTGTGGCGATGCGTGCGCAGGTTCTTCTCGGTCACACCCAGCAGCTTGGCCAAGCGCATGTCGGAGAAACCTTTGCGCTTGAGGCGGAACATCAGGTCGCGGTCGATAGAGGACAGACCGAGGGTCTTGACCTTCTCTTCTTCCTTGATCAGATCTTCGATCTGCACCAAGAACCACGGGTCGATCATGTTCATGCCGAAGATATCTTCGACGGTCATGCCGGCGCGGAAAGCATCGGCTACGTACCAGATGCGCTCGGCGCCCGGCACGGTCAGCTCGCGCTTGAGCACGCTCATGCTTTCCGGGTTGCTCAGGTCGAGCTTCTCGTCCAGGCCGCAAACGCCTACTTCCAGACCACGCAGGGCTTTCTGCAGGGATTCCTGGAAGGTCCGGCCGATGGCCATGACTTCACCAACCGACTTCATCTGAGTGGTCAGGCGTGCGTCGGCTTTCGGGAATTTCTCGAATGCAAAGCGCGGCAGCTTGGTCACAACGTAGTCGATAGACGGCTCAAAGGAGGCCGGTGTAGCGCCGCCAGTGATTTCGTTTTGCAGCTCGTCCAGGGTGTAACCGATCGCCAGCTTGGCAGCGATGCGCGCAATCGGGAAACCGGTCGCTTTCGATGCCAGCGCCGAAGAACGCGATACACGCGGGTTCATCTCGATCACAACCATACGACCGGTGTCCGGGCAGATACCGAACTGAACGTTGGAACCGCCGGTTTCAACGCCGATCTCACGCAATACCGCCAACGAGGCGTTACGCATGATCTGGTATTCCTTGTCCGTCAGGGTCTGTGCCGGAGCAACGGTGATCGAGTCACCCGTGTGCACGCCCATCGGGTCGAAGTTTTCGATGGAGCAAACGATGATGCAGTTGTCCTTCTTATCGCGGACAACCTCCATTTCGTACTCTTTCCAGCCGATCAGGGATTCGTCGATCAGCAGTTCTTTAGTCGGCGACAGGTCCAGACCACGCGCGCAGATTTCTTCGAACTCTTCACGGTTGTAAGCAATACCGCCACCGGTGCCGCCCATGGTGAAGGATGGACGAATGATGCACGGGAAGCCGAGCTTTTCGAGAACCGCGTTGGCCTCTTCCATGCTGTGGGCGATACCGGAACGCGGGCAGTCAAGGCCGATGGACTTCATGGCTTTGTCGAAACGCGAACGGTCTTCAGCCTTGTCGATGGTGTCGGCATTCGCACCGATCATCTCTACGCCGAATTTTTCCAGGACGCCTTCGCGCTCCAGGTCCAGGGCGCAGTTCAATGCAGTCTGGCCGCCCATGGTCGGCAGCAGTGCGTCCGGACGCTCTTTCTCGATGATCTTGGCAACGGTCTGCCACTTGATCGGTTCGATGTAGGTGGCGTCGGCCATGTCCGGGTCGGTCATGATGGTGGCCGGGTTGGAGTTCACCAGGATGACGCGGTAACCCTCTTCGCGCAGGGCTTTACAAGCCTGGGCGCCGGAGTAGTCGAACTCGCAGGCCTGGCCGATCACGATCGGGCCAGCGCCGAGAATCAGGATGCTTTTTATGTCTGTACGTTTTGGCATGGGTTTGTCACTCAAATCCGCAGGTCAGTCGGCAAGCCGTCTTGAACACTCTTTGAAGAGCCTGCGGGGGCCACCGAGGTTCGGGGCCGCCCGCAAGCCACTCAGTCAGCGTCGCTTGGCCATCTCATTGATGAAACGGTCGAACAGCGGCGCTACGTCGTTCGGGCCCGGGCTTGCTTCAGGGTGGCCCTGGAAGCTGAACGCACTCTTGTCAGTGCGCTCGATGCCTTGCAAGGAACCATCGAACAGCGACTTGTGAATTGCGCGAACGTTAGCCGGCAAGGTCGCTTCATCCACCGCAAAGCCGTGGTTCTGGCTGGTGATCATCACCACACCAGTGTCCAGGTCTTGCACCGGGTGGTTGGCACCGTGGTGGCCATGCCCCATTTTCAGGGTCTTGGCACCGGAAGCCAGGGCCAGCAGCTGGTGACCGAGGCAGATACCGAATACCGGGATCTCGGTTTCCAGCACTTCCTTGATCGCCTTGATGGCGTAGTCGCAAGGCTCCGGGTCACCCGGGCCGTTGGACAGGAACACACCGTCCGGCTGCAGGGCCAGCACGTCGCTGGCTGGGGTTTGCGCTGGCACCACGGTCACGCGGCAACCGCGCTCGACCAGCATGCGCAGGATGTTGTACTTGATGCCGTAGTCGTAGGCGACTACGTGGTAAGGCAGGTCAGCAGCAGCGATGGTCTCGTGGCTGTCGGTCTTCAAGTCCCAGACAGTGGAGCGCCACTCGTACTGCTCTTTGGTGCTGACTTCTTTCGCCAGGTCCATGCCTTTCAGGCCAGGGAAGCCTTGCGCTGCGGCAATTGCCGCTGCTTCGGAAATATTGTCACCCGCCATGATGCAGCCGTTCTGCGAGCCTTTTTCACGCAGGATGCGTGTCAGGCGGCGCGTATCGATACCGGCGATCGCCACAACGTTGTTGGCTTTCAGGTAATCGGACAGCGACATCGTGTTACGCCAGTTGCTCGCAACCAGTGGCAGGTCACGAATGACCAGGCCGGCCGACCAGACACGATCAGACTCGACGTCTTCCGGTGTAGTACCGGTGTTGCCGATGTGCGGATAGGTCAGGGTAACGATCTGTTGGGCGTAGGAAGGATCGGTAAGGATTTCCTGATAGCCGGTCATGGCAGTGTTGAACACTACCTCTCCAACGGTTTGACCGTCGGCTCCAATGGCTTCGCCGCGAAAAATGCTGCCATCAGCAAGGGCGAGTATGGCTGGCTTAGTCAAGAAGACCTCCCGTAAATAAAGCCTGAAAGGGCGATCGCAGGTTGTAAAAAAGCGGAGTGACGTATGGACACGTCACCCCGCTTCTTCACTGAATTATTCTGCGCGCTTTTAGTGGACACACTAAAGCTGTAGCTTACAGAAAAAGGCTTTTTTGGTCCACCGCTAATGAGCCTTAAAGGCAGGGGAATGCGACAGGACGTCGCTTAGCGGGTAAAAACGGGGCCTCAGGATAATCCTGAGGCCCCGTTTTAGCTACTGATTAGTGCAGATCCAGCACATCACGCATGTCATACAGCCCCGCCTCACGACCTTCCAACCAAAGCGCGGCACGCACCGCACCCTTGGCGAACGTCATGCGGCTGGATGCCTTATGCGTGATCTCCAGGCGCTCGCCTTCGGTGGCGAACAGCACAGTGTGATCACCGACCACATCACCACCACGCACGGTGGCAAAGCCGATGGTGTCACGTGCACGCGCACCGGTGTGGCCTTCACGACCATACACGGCGACTTTCGACAGGTCCCGCCCCAGCGCATCGGCAATTGCCTCACCCATGCGCAACGCAGTACCCGACGGCGCGTCGATCTTGTGCCGGTGATGAGTTTCGATGATCTCGATATCCGCTTCATCACCCAGCACACGCGCCGCCAGGTCCAGTAACTTGAGCGACAGGTTCACGCCGACACTGAAATTGGCAGCGAAGACGACCGGAATATCCTTGCCCGCCTCCACCAGCAACTGCTTCTGCTCAGCACTCAAGCCCGTAGTACCGATCACCATGGCCTTGCCCGCCTTGCGGCAGAACGCCAGGTTTTTCAGCATCACCTCCGGCAATGTGAAATCGATCAGCACGTCGAACTCGTCAGCCACCTGCTCAAGGTTGCCCGACAGCGAAACACCGATGCGCCCCAACGAGGCCAGCTCACCGGCGTCCGCACCGATCAACGTGCTACCGGGGCGAACAATCGCCGCCGTTAGCCCGGAGGCCGGCGAGCCCTGCTGCACCGCCTCGACCAAGGTCTTGCCCATGCGCCCGGCAGCGCCCATTACGGCTATACGTCGCATACTCACTTCCTTAGAGGTCGCCGAAGAAGCGCTTCACACCATCGAAAAAGCCGGTGGTTTTCGGCGAATGCGAGTCATCGCCTTCCAACGAGCTGCGGAACTCTTCCAGCAGTTCGCGCTGACGGCGACCCAAGTTAACTGGCGTTTCCACCGCTACGCGGCACATCAGGTCGCCAGCACCGCCACCACGCACAGGCGCAACACCCTTGCCACGGATGCGGAACTGTTTGCCGGTCTGCGTGCCTTCCGGGATCTTGAGCTTGACTCGACCGTCCAGCGTCGGAATCTCCAACTCGCCACCCAGGGCCGCGTCGACAAAGCTGATAGGCACTTCGCAGAACAGGTGTTTGCCGTCGCGCTGGAAGATCGAATGCTCGCGCACATTGATCACCACGTACAGGTCGCCCGTAGGGCCACCTTGAGCCCCCGCCTCGCCTTCGCCCGACAGGCGAATGCGATCACCGGTATCGACACCCGCCGGCACTTTCACCGAAAGGGTCTTGTACTCTTCGACGCGGCCTTCGCCGTGGCAGGAGTCGCACGGATCGGAAATGATCTTGCCCTGGCCATGGCAACGCGGGCAAGTCTGCTGCACCGAGAAGAAGCCCTGCTGCATGCGCACCTGGCCGATACCACCACAGGTGGGGCATGTGATCGGCGAGGAACCCTTCTTGGCCCCCGAACCGTCGCATGGCTTGCAATTGACCAGCGTCGGCACACGTATATTCACGGTAGTGCCGCGCACGGCTTCTTCCAGGTTCAGCTCCAGCGTGTAGCGCAAGTCGCTGCCACGCTGGGCACCGCCACGCTGGCCGCCACGACAGCCACCGAAGAAGTCGCTGAATACGTCGCCAAAAATGTCGGAGAAGTTCTGACCACCAAAACCGGCACCGCCGCCACCCATGCTTGGGTCGACACCGGCATGGCCATACTGGTCGTAGGCCGCACGCTTGTTCGGATCACTCAGGCATTCATAGGCTTCATTGGCCTCTTTGAACATCTCTTCGGATTCTTTGCTATCCGGATTACGGTCCGGGTGGTGCTTCATCGCCAGGCGACGGTAAGCCTTTTTCAGGTCCGCCTCGCTGGAACCGCGCTCCACACCCAATACTTCGTAATAGTCACGCTTTGCCATAAGTTTTTGCACTCTTAAGGACGTTCGGCCAGACCCTCCTGAGCCTTGCCAAACTCGTTGAGCCCCAATACAGGCCCGGACCCAACTCACGTCAATTCAACGATCCTGGTCATTACTGCTTTTAGCCAGGGACCCGGCCAAAAACGCGGTGACTGCCGCCAGGAAGCAGGAGCATTCCCAGTCACACCGCCAACACCCGAACCTTGTCGCATGTTGTAAAAATTCGCATACCCCAGACACGCCAACGCGGGAGCAAGCTCCCGCGCGGCGACATCCTACCAGTCACCGCTTGATAGCGGTCAACCGGGCGACCAACTTACTTGTGGTCTTTAACTTCTTCGAACTCGGCATCGACAACGTCGTCGTGCTTGGCTTCAGGTTCTGCGTGTTGTGCAGCGCCTTCTGCCGGCTGGCCTTGTTCGGCGTACATTTTCTGAGCAACCGGTGCGGAGACTTTCGACAGCTCCTCAACCTTGGCCTCGATGGCAGCCTTGTCGTCGCCTTTAATGGCGGTTTCCAGGGCAACCACTGCCGCTTCGATTGCGGTTTTCTCTTCAGCGGTCACTTTGTCGCCCGCTTCGGAGACCATTTTGCGCGTCGAGTGAACCAGGGCATCGCCTTGGTTACGGGCGCCGGCCAGCTCAGCAAACTTAGCATCCGCATCAGCATTGGCTTCAGCATCACGAATCATCTGTTGAATTTCTTCATCAGACAGACCGGAGTTGGCCTTGATGGTGATCTTCTGCTCTTTGCCAGTGGCCTTGTCTTTAGCACCTACGTGCAGAATGCCGTTGGCGTCGATGTCGAAGGTCACTTCAATTTGTGGCACGCCACGTGGTGCTGGCGGAATCTCAGCCAGGTCGAACTTGCCCAGGGACTTGTTCTGAGCAGCTTGCTTACGCTCACCTTGCAGCACGTGAATAGTCACTGCGCCTTGGTTGTCGTCGGCAGTCGAGAACACTTGCGATTTCTTGGTAGGAATCGTGGTGTTTTTCTCGATCAGCGCGGTCATCACGCCGCCCATGGTTTCGATACCCAGGGTCAGCGGGCTGACGTCCAGCAGCAGCACGTCTTTCACGTCGCCGGCCAGTACCGCACCTTGGATAGCAGCACCCATGGCAACAGCTTCGTCCGGGTTCACGTCTTTACGCGCTTCTTTGCCGAAGAACTCGGTAACCAGCTTCTGAACCAGTGGCATACGGGTCTGACCGCCAACCAGGATCACGTCGTTGATCGCGCCAACGTCGATACCAGAGTCTTTCAGCGCGATGCGGCAAGGCTCGATGGTGCGTTGAACCAGATCTTCAACCAGCGCTTCCAGCTTGGAACGCGAGATCTTCACGTTCAAGTGCTTAGGACCGGTGGCGTCTGCAGTGATGTACGGCAGGTTCACGTCGGTCGACTGAGCGGAAGACAGCTCGATCTTGGCTTTCTCAGCGGCTTCTTTCAGGCGCTGCATCGCCAGCGGGTCACCTTTGAGGTTCATGCCGCTTTCTTTCTTGAATTCTTCAACGAGGTAGTCGATCAGACGAATGTCAAAGTCTTCACCACCCAGGAAGGTGTCACCGTTAGTGGCCAACACTTCAAACTGGTGCTCGCCGTCAACTTCAGCGATCTCGATCACGGAGACGTCGAACGTACCGCCACCCAGGTCATAAACGATCACAGTGTGGTCGCCTTTGGCCTTGTCCATACCGTAAGCCAGTGCAGCTGCGGTGGGTTCGTTGATGATACGTTTTACGTCCAGGCCCGCGATGCGGCCGGCGTCTTTAGTCGCCTGGCGCTGGCTGTCGTTGAAGTAGGCCGGAACGGTGATCACCGCTTCAGTCACTGCTTCACCGAGGTAGTCTTCGGCGGTTTTCTTCATCTTTTTCAAGATTTCAGCCGAGATTTGCGGCGGCGACATTTTCTGGCCGTTTACTTCAACCCAGGCGTCACCGTTGTCAGCCTTGGCGATTTTGTAAGGGACCATCTTGATGTCTTTCTGTACGACTTCTTCATCGAACTTACGACCGATCAGACGCTTCACCGCGTACAGGGTGTTATGCGGATTGGTCACAGCCTGACGCTTGGCCGACTGACCGACGAGGATTTCACCGTCGTTGGCGTAAGCAATGATCGACGGCGTGGTACGCGCGCCTTCGGCGTTTTCGATAACTTTAGCAACACCGTTTTCCAGCACGGAGACGCAGGAGTTGGTAGTCCCCAGGTCGATACCGATAATTTTGCCCATGATTTACTCTCCCGAAACTTTAATTTGGATGCCGCAGCAGTGGTGGCTAACTGCGGTAGCACTTAAACGCTTGACTTATAAATGGGGGCCTTGCGGCGGATTTCAAGCCTGCTCATCAATAGAAGGTGCAACGGGTGCAGGAGCTTTGCTCACCACCACCATCGCCGGGCGCAACAAACGACCGTTGAGCTGATAACCCTTCTGGAACACTTTCAATACGCTATTGGGCTCCAGGTCATGGCTTTCCTGCATGGCCATGGCTTGGTGATGCTCTGCATTGAACGGCTCGCCGCCTTGCGGATCGATGGCTTCCAGCTGATAACGCTTCAGGGTGTCCTGGAACATTTTCAGGGTCAGCTCAATCCCTTCGCGCATTGGGCGGATGTTTTCATCGTCCGGGTTGGACAATTCAAGGCCACGCTCCAGGCTGTCGATAATCGGCAGCAGGTCATTGGCGAATTTTTCCAACGCGAACTTGTGAGCCTTCTCAACATCCTGCTCGGCGCGGCGGCGGACGTTCTGCAGATCGGCGGCAACACGCAAAGACTGATCCTGCGCAGCAGCCAATTGCTCTTCGAGCACTTGCACACGAGTCGCCAGTTCATCACCGACAGCCGAATTGGCGTCTGGAGTTTGCGTATCCTGCGTCTGTTCGTCAGCCATAGATTTCTCCTTTCAAAATCATGCGCGAACTCAACTCGCGCTTCTGTTCCGGTATATGGGGCCACAATTTCCAGGTTCAAGAGCGCAAGCGTTACCAAAAGTCTTTCGCCTGCCGTAGATCAATTCCTGCGCCCTCATTCCCTGCTGAGCTAAAAAAACGATTCGATCAAGCAAATCGAGCTAAGCACCAGGATTGTCAGCCCCAAACAAAACACTGTATAAATAACCAGACCTAACGCCTCGGAGCGGCCGCTATGCTCGTGCACCTGTCTGTACATAACTACGCCATCGTTGAACATCTGGACCTCGAACTGGATCGCGGGATGAGCGTAATCACAGGCGAAACCGGTGCCGGCAAGTCGATCATGCTCGACGCGCTGGGCCTGACGCTCGGCGACCGTGCCGACAGCGGCGTGGTGCGCCCCGGGGCGGACAAGGCCGATATCCTGGCCACCTTCGACCTGGCAGACATTCCCGAAGCCGAAACCTGGCTGGCCGAGCGCGACCTTAATAATGAAGGCCCGTGCATCCTGCGCCGCGTCATCACCGCAGAAGGGCGCTCGCGCGGCTACATCAACGGCACGCCCTGCCCCCTTGGCGACTTGAAAGCCCTGGGCGAGCTGCTGATCGATATCCACAGCCAGCACGAACACCAATCCCTGCTGAAAACCGACACCCATCGCCGACTGCTCGATGAATACGCCGGCGCCACCGATCTGGCCCGGCAGGTACAGCTTGCCGCCCAGCGCTGGAGGCAGACACGCCAGGAGCTGGAACGCCTCTCCAATTCCGGCGATGAGCAGCGCGCCCGTCATCAACTGCTCAGCTACCAACTGGAAGAGCTGGAAAGCCTCGGCCTGGGCGAGACCGAGCTGGAGCAACTGGAGCAGGAACACAAGAACCTCACCAACGCCGAGACCCTGCTGGGTATCTGCCGCCAGGTGGTGGAGCAATGCAGCGAAAGTGATTCGGGCAACGTGCTCAATGCACTGACCGCCAGCCTCAATCGCCTGTCCAGCGTGAACAGTGGATCAGGCTCATTGAGCGAGGCCACGACCCTGCTGACCAGTGCACAGATCCAGGTCGAAGAAGCCGTGGGAGAGTTGAATCGCTTTCTCGACCACTTCGACGCCGACCCTGCCCGCTTGCAGGAAATAGAGGAGCGCCTAGATACCATCTACACCCTGGCGCGCAAGCACCGCATCCAGCCCACCGAAGTGGCCACGATGCAGCAAAAACTCCTGGATGAAATCGAAACCCTCAACGCCAACGACGAATCCATTGAGCGGCTGGGCGACGAACTCGCCTCGTTTGCCCGGCACTACCAAGAAAAGGCCCGCGAACTGAGCGACCTGCGCCAACAAGCGGCTACAAGCCTGGCCAGCGCCGTAGAGCAGGAGATTCAGCGCCTGGGCATGCCCGGCGGGCGCTTCACTATCGAGCTGCACGCCAACACCAGCAACGAACTGCAACCCCACGGCCTGGAACAGGTGGAACTGCTGGTCAGCGCCAACCCTGGCCAGCCACTCAAGGCGCTGGCGAAAGTGGCGTCCGGTGGCGAGCTGTCGCGGATCAGCCTGGCGATCCAAGTAATCACCGCGCAGACCTCACGGGTACCCACACTGGTATTCGATGAAGTGGACGTGGGTATCGGCGGGCCGACTGCCGAGATTGTTGGCCAGTTGTTGCGCCGACTCGGGGATCGCGGCCAGGTGCTTACGGTGACTCACTTGCCGCAAGTGGCCGCCCAAGGGCATCAGCATTTGTTTGTACATAAAGTACGCGGCAGCGATGCGACGCACACGGCCGTATCCAAGCTGAACAAATCGGAACGCGTGGAGGAAGTGGCACGGATGTTGGGCGGTATCGACCTGACGAAAGAGTCCCTGGCTCACGCGAAAAAAATGGTCGTGGCCGCCAAGGCCTGAATCGAGCATTTTTCTGCCTTATAGAAAGCACGAAGGCGACCCTAGGGTCGCCTTCTATCGTTTCACAGAGCGAATCTGTGTCGATTTTTACTTTTTCTTACGGATGTAAAGAACCAGATTATGGTCCACCAAATCGAATCCATGCTCCTCAGCAATCTGGTGCTGGAGCTTCTCGATTTCCGGACTGGTGAACTCGATAACCTCATTGGTATCCAGGTCAACCATGTGGTCGTGATGACCACCGTCAGCCAATTCGAACACCGCATGACCGCCGTCGAAATTATGACGAACCACCAGCCCTGCGGCTTCAAACTGGGTCAGCACACGGTAAACCGTGGCCAGGCCAACGTCCTCGTTAGACTCCATCAGTGCCTTGTAAACATCCTCGGCACTCATGTGGCGCTGCTCAGCAGAATCGAGCATTTGTAGAATCTTGACTCGTGGCAGAGTCACTTTAAGACCGGCTTTGCGTAGTTCGCTATTTTCAACCATGGTTAGCTTTCTCGCGGATGCTGCTTCGCAGCTTCTCTTAATACGGGTATGATCGGCGTTTACGTTGTCCCAGCCAAGATAGTGGAAGTCGCCCACCGATGCAAAACACCAAGCTCTTGCTAACCAGTTTCACCCTTGTGGGACTGCTCGCACTCGCCGGTTGTTCATTCCCCGGGGTTTACAAAATCGACATCCAGCAGGGCAATGTCGTCACGCAGGACATGATAGACCAGTTACGTCCGGGAATGACCCGACGGCAAGTACGGTTTATTATGGGTAACCCCCTGCTGACCGACACTTTTCATGCCGATCGCTGGGATTATCTCTACAGCATCCAGCCAGGCGGCGGTGAACGCCAGCAGGAACGCGTTAGCGTCATCTTCAATGGCAGTGACCAGCTTGTCAGCCTGTCCGGTGACTTCATGCCCGGCGTAAGCCGCGATGAAGCCTTGCTGGGCAAGGACAACGGCACCAACGTGGCTGCGCCTGTTCAGGAAGCGCAGAAGCCGAAGTCCGAAGTACCTGCCAAGCCAGGTTCGTTGCTGGATCAGATCCAGAAAGACGTCGACGGCGTGCAAACCGTTCCAGTCCCGACGCCTCAGCCTCTGGACACCAGCCCGCAGTAATTTTGCGGTGCTCGATAAAAAGCCCGGCGTGCCGGGCTTTTTGTTGCCTGCCGATTGGCAGGCTTATGAACTTTGCTGCCTGGCCATCGCCGCCTTAGCCGCGCGCAGCCGGCGCACCTCTTTAGGGTCTGCCAGCAAGGGCCGGTAAATCTCAATGCGGTCACCCGACTGCACAGCGCGCACATCTGCGTCGGCGGCTACCTTGCCGAATATCCCCAATGGGCATTCAGCCAACACCAACTGCGGAAATTGCGCGGCTATTCCCGACGCCTGCACCGCCGCCCTCAGGCTTGAACCCGACGGCACCGTCACCGCCAGCAAGACCTGGCGATCCTCGGCGGCGTACACCACTTCAATCTCAACCATGCAGTTGTTTGGCCCGCTGACAGAATGCGTCCACCAAGGTGTTGGCAGCCTGATTGAACAAAGGTCCCAACGTTGCCCGCACAATCGGCCCCGCGTAATCAAAGGACAGGTCCAGGCTGATTTTGCAGGCCTTGTCAGTCAACACCCTGAAGACCCACACCCCATGCAACTGGGTAAACGGGCCTTCCTGCAGATCCATTTCGATAGATTGCCCAGGCACCAGCACATTGCGCGTAACAAAATGCTGACTAAGACCGCCCTTGGCCACCCCGACACTGGCAACCATGTGCTCATCACTGCTCTCCAGCACCTCGGCGGTGTTGCACCACGGCAGGAATTCCGGGTAACGCGCCACGTCGTTGACCAGGTCATAGAGCGCCTGCGCCGGATAAGGCAATAAAGCCGAACGTTGAATATGCGTCGTCATGTGAGCGTTACTTCCACTGCTGAGGCAAACATCGCGAAAGAACAGCCCAATCCGCGAGAGAAAAAAACCAAAGAACTGCCGGTATTGTCCGGGATTCGTCCAACACGCTCAAGCACGCAGGTTGACCGTAGCCGACACGCTCGCAACTCCCTATAATGCCGCCCCTATGGCTAAACAAAAGAAACACCCCACAGGGACCATCGCGCAAAATAAAAAGGCGCGACACGATTACTTCATCGAACATCGGTTCGAGGCTGGTCTGGTCCTGGCCGGCTGGGAAGTAAAAAGTCTGCGCGCCAGCAAACTGCAACTGGTCGACAGTTACGTATTGCTCAAAGATGGCGAGGCATGGCTGCTCGGCAGTCATATCACCCCGCTGACCACCGCGAGCACCCACGTGATTGCCGACCCGGTGCGCACGCGCAAGCTGTTGCTCAACGCGCGCGAACTGGAAAAGCTCGCTGCCGCCGTACAGCAGAAAGGCTATGCCTGCATCTGCCTGTCCTGGTACTGGAGCAAGCACCTGGTCAAGTGCGAGATCGCACTGGGCAAGGGCAAGAAGGAATACGACAAGCGCGATACCGAGCGTGAACGCGACTCCAACCGTGAGCTGCATCGCGCCGTGCGTAACAAGGGCAAGGAAGAGTAATCCTTGTGACAATGTAGCCTTGGGTGGCTCACCCCAGGCTACATGCCTTTACGTCGCTCCGCCCGCGCCACGCGCTGAACTTCCTGACGCACCTCCTCCAACACTTCCTGCACATACAGCAGGTGACGTGTTGAAACTTCGCGTGCCTGCTCGGCCCGCCCCTCGATAATCGCCAAGTATAAATCCCGGTGCTGACTGATCAGCATGTCGCGGGTTTCCGTACGCTGCTGGTACATGCCGCCGATGTTGGTCACCACGTTACGCTTGAGCAGATCAAACAGGCCGCGGATGGTGTGCAGCAACACTGCATTATGGCTGGCCTCGGCAATGGCCAAGTGAAACCGCGCATCCGCCGCGCCCTCCTCCACCCGGCTGACCTCATCAACCCGCGTGTAGCAATCCTGCAACGCCTCAAAGGCGGCGGTCAGCCGCTCACGGTCAACCTCGGTGGCGCGCTGCGCCGCGTAGTAAGCACACGAAGCTTCTAAGGTCTGGCGAAACTCCAACAAATCACGCTGGGCCTCGGGGTTATTTTCCAGCAGGTGCAGCAGCGGATCGCTGAACGTCGACCCCAAGGAATCCGCCACATAGTTACCGCCGCCCTGGCGACTGACCAGCAACCCCTTGGCCGCCAGCTTCTGGATCGCCTCGCGCAACGACGGGCGCGACACGCCAAACCGCTCAGCCAAAGCGCGCTCGGCCGGCAAGCGCTCGCCTGACTTGAGCGTGCCCTCAAGGATCATGCCCTCAAGCTGCTCGACAATATCGTCAGACAAACGGCGCTGACGCACCTGATCAAACCCCATAACTCACTCTCCACAATCCCGACCACTCGCCGGGCCCTCTATTCTGGCCTATCGCCGCGCTTGCGGCACCTATCAGAACGCCTTCGATTGATCAGACCAGAACACTCCACCCGCGACCTAAGACCAAAGTTTCGCGAGCGGCAAATTGACACACCCCATCCAAGGCTTTTACTCTAGCCGACAGCGACTGTAAATTGGTATTACCAATTATCCAAGCTGACCAAACAACAACAATCAGGGGCCACCCCATATGCAAACCTGGCAACAGCTCTACAGCCCTCTCGGCAGCCTCGGCCTGTCCGCATTGGCCGCGGTTATTCCGATCGTTTTCTTCTTCCTGGCCTTGGCTGTGTTTCGCCTCAAAGGCCATGTCGCCGGTAGCATCACCCTGGCGCTGTCGATCCTGGTAGCGATCTTCGCCTTCCAAATGCCAGTGGACATGGCGCTGGCCGCCGCCGGTTATGGGTTTGCCTATGGCCTGTGGCCTATCGCGTGGATCATCGTCGCGGCCGTGTTCCTCTACAAACTGACGGTCAAGAGCGGCCAGTTCGAGATCATCCGCAGCTCGGTCCTATCGATCACCGACGACCAACGCTTACAGGTCTTGCTGATCGGCTTTTGCTTCGGCGCCTTCCTGGAAGGTGCAGCCGGTTTCGGTGCACCCGTTGCGATCACTGCCGCACTGCTGGTCGGCCTGGGTTTCAACCCGCTGTACGCCGCAGGCCTGTGCCTGATCGCCAACACCGCGCCCGTCGCCTTCGGCGCGCTGGGCATCCCGATCATCGTCGCCGGGCAAGTCACCGGCATTGACGCATTCAAGATCGGCGCCATGACCGGCCGCCAGCTACCGCTGCTGTCGCTGTTCGTGCCGTTCTGGCTGGTGTTCATGATGGACGGCCTGCGCGGCGTTCGCGAAACCTGGCCGGCAGCCCTGGTGGCAGGCCTGAGCTTCGCCATCACTCAGTACTTCACCTCCAACTTCATCGGCCCGGAACTGCCGGACATCACCTCGGCCCTGGCCAGCCTGATTTCCCTGACCCTGTTCCTGAAAGTCTGGCAGCCCAAGCGCACCGCAGGCGCACAGATTGCCGGCGCCACCTCAAGTACAACGGTTACCGCCAGTGTCGGCGGCTTCGGTCAACCACGCCAAACCGTCGCGTCGCCCTACAGCCTGGGGCGGATTTTCAAAGCCTGGTCGCCGTTTCTGATCCTGACCGTGCTGGTTACCATCTGGACCCTCAAGCCGTTCAAGGCGATGTTCGCGGCGGGCGGTTCGATGTACAGCTGGGTGTTCAACTTCGCGATCCCACACCTGGACCAACTGGTGATCAAGGTCGCCCCCATCGTCACCAACCCGACGGCGATTCCAGCCGTGTTCAAGCTGGACCCAATTTCAGCCACCGGCACCGCGATTTTCTTCTCCGCGCTGGTTTCAATGTTGGTGTTGAAGATCGACATAAAAACTGGTCTGACCACTTTTAAAGAGACCGTCTACGAGCTGCGCTGGCCGATCCTGTCCATCGGCATGGTGCTGGCGTTCGCCTTCGTCACCAACTACTCCGGCATGTCCTCGACCATGGCGCTGGTGTTGGCTGGCACCGGCGCTGCCTTCCCATTCTTCTCGCCCTTCCTCGGCTGGCTGGGGGTTTTTCTGACAGGTTCCGACACCTCGTCCAACGCACTGTTCAGCTCGCTGCAAGCCACCACTGCGCATCAGATCGGCGTCAGCGACGTGCTGTTGGTCGCCGCCAATACCAGCGGCGGCGTGACCGGCAAGATGATCTCGCCGCAGTCGATCGCCGTCGCCTGCGCCGCTACCGGGCTGGTGGGCAAGGAATCCGATCTGTTCCGCTTTACCCTCAAGCACAGCCTGTTTTTTGCCACCATCGTCGGGCTGATCACGCTGGCGCAGGCCTACTGGTTCACCGGTATGCTGGTGCACTAAAAACCTGCGCGTAATAGGGTAAGAATCGACGCCGGACAACCATGCCGGCGTCAGCTATTTCTGGAGGACCGATGAGCCTGCCTGCTGCTTTCCTGAGCGACGCCGCACAACTGATCCCGAAAGATCGTCGCTTCGACGATCCACTTTCCACCCTCGCCTTCGGCACCGACGCCAGCTTTTACCGACTGATCCCACAGCTGGTGATTCGCGTGGAGTCGGAAGACGAAGTGGTGGCGCTGCTGCAACTGGCCCAGCGTAATCGCGTGCCCGTGACCTTCCGCGCGGCGGGCACCAGCTTGTCCGGCCAAGCCATCAGCGACTCGGTGCTGATCGTGCTGGGTGACAATTGGAACGGCCGTGAGATTCGCGGGCAAGGCACACAGATCCGCCTGCAACCTGGCGTGATTGGCGCCCAGGCCAATGCGTGGCTCGCACCGTTCGGGCGCAAGATCGGACCGGACCCGGCGTCGATCAATGCCTGCAAAATTGGCGGCATCGTCGCCAACAACGCCAGCGGCATGTGCTGCGGCACCGCGCAAAATACCTATCACACCCTCGCGGGTATCCGTTTGGTACTCGCCGATGGCAGCCGCCTGGACACCGAAGATGCAGCCAGCGTCGCTGCCTTTCGTGAACAGCACTGTGCGCTGCTTGAGCGCTTGGCAACACTGGGCCGCGAGACGCGGGCAAACGCTGAATTAGCCGCCAAAATCCGCCACAAATACCGTCTGAAAAACACCACCGGCCTGTCGCTCAATGCCTTGGTCGATTTTGATGAGCCGCTGGATATCCTCAGCCACCTGCTTGTGGGTTCCGAAGGCACTCTGGGCTTTATCAGCGCAGTGACTTACGACACCGTGATCGATCACCCGAACAAAGCCTCGGCGCTGATCGTGTTCCCGGATGTCGAGACCTGCTGCAACGCCGTGACCGTGTTGAAATCCCAACCGGTCTCGGCCGTCGAGTTGCTGGACCGGCGCAGCATGCGTTCGGTACAGGACAAGCCGGGCATGCCTGCTTTCGTACAGCAGCTATCGGAAAATGCCTGCGCGCTATTGATCGAATCCCGCGCCGCATCGTCGTCCTTGCTGCACGAGCAACTGGCGCTGATCATGGCGGCCCTGGCGCCCTTCCCAGTGGAAAAACAGGTCGACTTCACCGAAGACCCGGTCGAAAACGCACGCCTGTGGGCCATCCGCAAAGACACCTTCCCCGCCGTCGGCGCCGTGCGTAAAACCGGCACCACGGTGATCATCGAAGACGTGACCTTCCCGGTCGAGCAACTGGCCATCGGCGTGAACCGCTTGATCGAGTTATTCGACAAACACCACTACGACGAAGCCATCCTTTTCGGACATGCCTTGGAAGGCAATCTTCACTTTGTGTTCACCCAAGGCTTCAACAGCAGCGAAGAAGTCGCACGCTATCAAGCGTTCATGGACGACGTCGCGCAACTGGTGGCGGTGGAGTTCGGTGGCTCGCTGAAAGCCGAGCACGGCACTGGCCGCAATATGGCGCCGTTCGTTGAGCTGGAATGGGGCAGCGATGCCTATCAGTTGATGTGGCAGCTAAAACGCCTGCTCGACCCCAACGGCATTCTCAACCCCGACGTGGTGCTCAGCGAAGACCCGCAAATCCACCTCAAGCATCTCAAACCATTGCCCGCCGCCGACGAGCTTGTGGATAAGTGCATCGAGTGCGGGTTCTGCGAGCCGGTGTGCCCTTCCAAGGGCCTGACCTTGAGCCCACGCCAACGCATTGTGATCTGGCGCGACATCCAGGCGAAGAAGCGCGCGGGCGCCGACACCACCGAACTGGAAGCGGCTTACTACTACCAAGGCATCGACACCTGCGCCGCCACCGGGTTATGCGCCCAACGCTGCCCTGTAGGCATCAATACCGGCGACCTGGTAAAAAAGCTGCGCGCCCGCGACGCCGACCGTACGAAAACCGCCGACTGGCTGGCCAGCCATTTCGCCACAGCACTGCAAGGCGCACGTTTTACTCTGCATGTCGCCAATGGTGCGCGCATGCTTCTGGGCGCGCCGCGCCTGGCCAAGCTGTCAGCCACGGTGACCAAACTGTCCAAAGGGCAAATCCCTCAATGGACCAGCGCCATGCCGCAGCCGGAGAAAGCTATCCGCTTCAGCCCGGCCGTGACGGATGAGCGACCTCGCGTGGTCTACCTGGCGGCCTGCGTCTCACGCGCCATGGGCCCAGCGGCGAGTGATAAAGAACAGATGTCGTTGTACGACAAAACCCGTGGCCTGCTGGAAAAAGCCGGTTACCAAGTCGTCATCCCCGACAACCAGGACAGCCTGTGCTGCGGCCAGCCTTTCGCCTCCAAAGGCTATGCCGAACAGGCCGAACACAAACGCCAAGAACTGATCGGCGCCCTGCTTCACGCCAGCCGTGGCGGCCTCGACCCGATCTACTGCGACACCAGCCCCTGCACTCTGCGGCTGGTGCAAGACCTCGGCGAAACGCGCCTGGACCTCTACGACCCGGTACGGTTTATCCGCACCCACCTGATGGACCGCCTCGATTTCACGCCCCAGGAAGCGCCCATCGCCGTGCACGTCACCTGCAGCACTCAGCACCTGGGTGAAAGCCAGGCATTGATCGATCTCGCGCGACGCTGCTCAAAAACCGTGGTGATCCCGGAAGGCATCCACTGCTGCGGCTTTGCCGGCGACAAAGGCTTTACCACGCCGGAACTCAACGCCCACGCCCTGCGCTCGCTCAAGGACGCCGTGCAATATTGCAGCGAAGGCATCTCCACCAGCCGCACCTGCGAGATCGGCCTGAGCCAACATGGAGGCATTGATTACCACGGGCTGGTGTACCTGGTGGACCGGGTAACCCAGGCGCGGGCGCTTTAATCAGCCAACAAAACCGAACCCCTGCGTGCCGGCGTAGTCATCTGCATAGGCCTCGGTGAACGAGGCTCATCAGTGATGTCGCTGGCAGGCCTTGAACGCCAGCAGCGTCGAGCCCTTTTTCGCAAGGAGATACCCTATGAAGCGTTCCGCTCTTGCTGGCTTGTTTATTACCGCTGCGATGATGGCCTCCCCGGTGTTTGCAGCCGGTAAAACAGACGAGCTTTGCCAAATCAACCTGGACAAAATCAACAACGGCAAAGCGCTACTGGCCACCGACACCAGTGGCAAAAGCGGCGAAATCGACACCGCCGTCTCCCAGGCTAAGGCTGCCCACGCGGCTGGCGATGACAAGAAGTGCATCGAGATCACCTCCAAAGCCATCCAGGACTTGCAGAACAGCGAGAAAGGCGGCCAGTAAGCCCCTGACGCGCTCGCGGCCAACCTTCGGGTTGGCCTTCTGCGAACGTTTGGCGTACACTGCACAGGCTTGTCACTCACTAAGAAACAACGAGTTACAAGCACGGGGCCGTTTAGGATTCGACGCCGGTCGCGAAACTTTAGGTGCATGCCGAGTTGGTAACAGAACTCGTAAATCCACTGTTGCAACTTCTTATAGTTGCCAATGACGAAAACTACGGCCAGGAATTCGCTATCGCTGCGTAAGCAGCCTTAGACCTGAGCTTCTGGTACCTTCGGGTCCAGCAATCACCAGGGGATGTCTGTAAACCCAAAGTGATTGTCATATAGAACAGAATCGCCGTGCAGTACGTTGTGGACGAAGCGGCTAAAACTTACACAACTCGCCCAAAGCACCCTGCCCTTCGGGTCGCTGAGGGTTAACTTAATAGAAACGGCTACGCATGTAGTACCGACAGCGGAGTACTGGCGGACGGGGGTTCAAATCCCCCCGGCTCCACCACTTCAACATCTAAAGACGTCCACGGACGTCTTTTTTTGTGCCTGAAACCCAGTAAATACGGGGCTTTAGGGTCTACTAGCGTCCATGGACGTCCGGCACAATCCACGCCACCTGGTATTCCAGATGGTATTCCAAGCCTTTCAGTGATAATTTTTGGAATACCAATTGATGTCATGGAATACCTCATGTGCGCCCAAGCCACCCGCCTCTCTGACCGCCAGCTCAAAGCGGTAAAGCCGAAAGACAAGGACTACGTCCTCAGCGATGGAGACGGTTTACAGCTGCGCGTTAGGGTCAATGGCTCTACGCTATGGAACTTCAATTACCGGCAGCCGATTACCAAAAATCGCATCAATATGGGCCTAGGCACCTACCCAGAACTCTCACTCGCGCAAGCCAGGAAGAAAACAGTTGAAGCCAGAGAGCTTCTCGCCCAGGGCATCGACCCGAAAGAACGACGTAGCGAGCTGGAGCAGACAAAAAGGCAGGCTACCGAGCACACATTCGAGAACGTGGCGTCTGCTTGGTTTGAACTGAAAAAGGATTCGGTCACTCAGGCTTATGCCGAGGACATCTGGCGCTCGCTCACACTGCATGTCTTTCCCTCACTGGAAACAACACCTATCTCGCAGATCAATGCCCCGATGGTCATCGAACTGCTGCGCCCTTTGGAAACTAAAGGTAGCCTGGAGACAGTGAAGCGACTGACCCAACGACTCAACGAGATCATGACCTACGGAGTGAACTCGGGAATGATCTTTGCCAACCCACTCAGCGGCATCCGGGCCGTTTTCAAGAAACCGAAAAAGCAGAACATGGCCGCTCTTCGGCCAGAAGAACTGCCAGAACTGATGATTGCAATCGCCAATGCCAGCATCAAAAGAACAACACGCTGCTTGATCGAGTGGCAGCTTCACACCATGACGCGCCCTGCGGAAGCAGCTACAACTTCCTGGACTGACATCGACTTCGAAAGGAAGATCTGGACCATCCCACCTGAGCGCATGAAAAAGCGACGTGCGCACGTCATACCACTGACTGAACAAGCACTTGCTCTCCTTGAGACGATCAAACCCTACAGCGGCCATAGAGAGTTCGTATTCCCCGCTGACAGAGATCCACGCACCCACTGCAACAGTCAGTCGGCCAACATGGCCCTGAAGCGGATGGGTTTCGAGGGGCGCCTCGTAAGTCATGGAATGCGCTCAATGGCGAGCACTATTCTCAACGAGCAGGGCTGGGATCCTGAATTGATAGAAGTCGCACTTGCCCACGTCGATAAAGACGAGGTACGCAGCGCCTATAACCGAGCGGACTACATTGAGCGCAGACGCCCAATGATGGCCTGGTGGAGCGGCCATATCCAAGAAGCTGCTACCGGTAACTTGTCTGTGTCAGCTATCAGAGAAAATCGAGATAAAAAAGTCGTTTCGATACGTTGAACCAAGGGCAGCTTTCGACTCAAAACAGGCGTTGTGGAGGGTTGCATTTACTTGAAAAGCACATGGCGCTAGCCATTTTTCTCGTTATATGGAATACGTAATTACGTCCAAATCTAACCTTGAGGGATCAACGGTGTTTTCTTATTCCTTTGCAGTGAAACTAACAGATCGCAACATCGGTACAAAGTCCCCTGAAGCCCTATTCGACAGCGAAAATCAAGCTGTCAAGGTTGAACGCAAAGAGGATAACGTCTTGCTGATCTCATCCGATGGCTACTCAAGCAAGGAGGGCGCACTCCAGCATCTGGCTACGATGATGATGAAAACTAAAATCACACTGCTTAAGCTCAAGATTGCTCACCTTGATTGGCTGTCCTTCGACACTACTCAGCGCTTAGCGACAAATACCATTGGTAGCTTCTTTGAGAAATCTAACATTGTCGCGGTGAGCTACAAGCCCCAGGTCTATGAAACCGAGCGCAGCCAACATTGGCCTGGCGCCATGCCTACAGGCACCACGTTCGATCTTGGATCACTCACAGAAATCGCCCTTCCTGATACTGAATTCAACTTCGGCACGATTCGCACGCTGGAAGCGTTGAATGTGCTTGGGCTTGCTTTGGCTGACCCACATGCTAAATCCAAGCTCATTCTGGCAATGACTGCAGTAGAAACTCTCAGCGATAGAGGACGCGTAGAGAAGAACTTCCAGGACGCGCTTGATACCCTCAAGAAAAAAGTATCGGAGATACAATCCACCGATGAGGTTAAAAACTGGCTTAAAAGTGTGTTGGGTGAAGCCAAAAGGGAATCGATTTCAAAAGCAGGGAAACGCCTGGTCAAAGCGCTCCTCGGAGAGCAGAAAGCCGAAGAGTTCGAAAAACTTTACAAATTACGATCCAGCCTTGTGCACGGCAGTGAGTCACGCCTGGCAATCGATATCGATGGTCATGCCGAGATTGAGGAAAAAGCTGAAGAAGGCTTCCAGTTGGCATTGGAGCTCACCTTATTGTTCCGTGAACCCGCAGGTTCGACTCCGAATGCACAGGTGATCGCGGAGTAGGTTTGCTATTCCCGTCTCGCCTCCAGAGCGCTCAGCGGGACTGCTTTTACTCTGAGGAGGACTGGATAGTCCAATGACCAGGGGGCCAGTTAACTCGCGGAGATTGAAAAGGGCTGCATTAACGCGCACTTTATCTTTCCGCAAAATTCAAGATCTGCGTCCCTATTTTTGACCTCACAGTAGTCCTTTCTGTACGACGCTTAGATCGTCCGCGCTCCTGAGTCTGAGCAAAGCAGGCTCAGCTCAACCATGAAGCTATCAATTTATCGACGTATGTCTTTTACGTATTCCCGTTTAATAGTAGATATTAACGCAGCCTACTATTGACTAACTCTCCCAGGCCATTGGCTCTCCTCAGCCTTAACTCCCTCAATCGTGGGCACGAGCGACCATATTCGAGCATCAATCCCATCGTTTTGCAGTTTTCGCATGAAATATCGAGCCTGCAGAGCATCATGTGTCGCGATCACCACCTGAAAACCGTGGTCGACAATATAGTCACGGAGAACATCGAACACCGAGGAGGCGTGTACCAGGTCATGGTGCTGAGTCGGATCATCCAAGAGCAGAGCTTTCCAAGGCGACCAACGATGATTGACGGCCATGGAGAGCAGGAACGTGAGTTGTAAATCGGTCAGTTGGGCTTCGCTGGCGATTGCCGGCACTGGGACATCGTTGCCATGGAGCGGCACCGAGACCTCTGCGCGGTCTTTTTTCCAAGCACTATAAAAGTCCATTTTCGTAGCGGAGAAGCGCTGGTCTCTAACTATTCGTTTCAGCAGTGCTTGCCATCGGGGAACAACCGCAACTACGTGCTTCTGCACATTCTCAATTTCCTGCTTCAGGTATTGATTGAATGCGTCCATAGCAGTAGACATTTTCGTGAGGCGCCCTAGTGACGCTCTTTTTTCATCAATCCGCTTTTGTAGTTGACTGGAGAACTCTTCTTCAGACAGTCCTCCGCGCCGATGATCTAATAGTCCCTGAGCTACACGTGTTTGCTCAAGGTTGGCCCAAGCGGAAATCTCTATCTTGATAGTCTCAAGCGACTCAGAATGCCGCTCCAGCTCTACAAGGTCCGCGTTCAACTTAGCCTCATGACTGCGCGCCACCTCAGCACCAGGGTCACCGGTCAAGCTAAGTTGACGCCAAGTACCTCTAAGGGCCGCAAGTCGTGTCACCGCCTCCGTGAATTGGGTCGCCGCACCCGAAGCCAAAAAGGTTAGCTCTCCCAACTGAGCTTGTTGCCTATCCAACAACGATTGCTCAATGATGGTTTTCGCTTGAAGGTCTGAAATACGCTGGACAATTCGATTTTTATCGGCGGAAAGCTCATCCTGCGAGCGCAACGGAGGCGCATCAGCGATAATTGCAGCGTGCGATGCGGTGGCTTGATCTAGACGTGTGCTTGCGTCGGATTGGGCTTGTCTCGCTGATTCCAGTGACCGAGTAGCGAGCTCATAGGCATTCTTCGTCCGATCGAAATCTTCCCTTGTCGGAAGCACTGCCAGACTTTTTTTCTTTTCAGAGAGTTGGTGTTTACCGGTGTTATTTGCCTCCAACTGAAGCCGAACTGACTCCTTCGCCAAGGGCAGCGTATCGCTTGCAAGAATGGACTCAGATTGGTACTCGCAGATCTGCGAAACTAAATTGGTTTGATCAGCCTCCAGCTCGAACAGCTCCTCTTGACCCGCTTGCATGGCAGTCTGGCCAGCAGCCACCGCGTCCTGGCTGGCCCGGAGTTGATCGGTCGCGCTCTTTAGTCTGAGCTCTGCTTCGACAATACTCGGGTCAATAGCCTGCAACGCATTGTTTACACGTTCGTGTAGCTTCTGTGCTCCATGCGGCTCTCCACACAAGGGGCAATCACCACGATCAGGTGGCAAATGCGCGGCAATGGAAGCCACTGCCTGGCGAATAGTATCTGCGGCTGAACTCAGCGTTTGATGGTTACTTCTCGCCTGAGTCTCCTCGGTTTCGCAAATGCTGCGCGAAGACACCGCATCGACGAGCTGCTTGCCCATCACCTCCAATCGTTCTTGGGCGAGACCAATTTCAGTTGCCACAACTTCGGCGCGCTTTAGTGCCTGTGCCCAGAGTTCTACTATCTGCAAGCCTCTTTGAAGATCAGATTCGGTCTGAGCCAGAGATTGGAGCTGTTTATCAAGCAGCTCATGCTGGTTACGCAACTGTTCGTTGTTCTGGTGTAGATCACGAAGCCTGGCACAGGCTCGCTCGCAATCGTTTAAGGTGCCACTAGCCTCTTGAAGTGCCGCAGTACGCTGAAGGATTTCCTGCTTGGAGTTAGCCTCGCTAACATGCTGTTCCAACTGCTGATCAACGGCTGCGCGCTCCTGTTCTGCTAGTACAATATCGTTGTGAGTAAGATCATGGGCAATAGAGGTGTCGGCGCGCTCCTGCATCTTGTCATCGAGAGCGACCTTCGCGGACGTGTTCGCCTGACTCAGAATTTGCACTTGAGACTGATCAGAAAGGAATTTCCCGATCAGGTCATCGACCTCAGTCAGCGCCGAGATCTGTTCTCGCAGGCGGGCAACCTTAACTTGGAGCATCTCTGCCAAAGCTAAGTGGACAGTCTCTAGTGAGTCCTGCCGAACAGGCTCAGTAAGAAGACCCGGCGGCAGCAGCGCAAGGCTTTGTGTCTGGTTCGCAATATCAGAGATCGTGCGGGCGATGGTGTCTCTGGTTCTCAACGCCCCCTGGGATTGGGCCGCAGCTATATCCCGCTCTTGGGCCAAGCTCTGCCAATCCCTCTGTTCTACCTCAATGGCTGCCAGCAGTACTTTGGCTTGATTAACCTGCTCTGTAAGAGAGCGACGGATACCTGCGAGCACTGTACTAGCTTGAGCCCCATCCCGACCAATAGGCAGTCGCGCGAGTTGAGCACCCGCCGCTTTTGGGTCGGTCTGAACTAGCCAGTCGCGCTCACGTTGATCCAGCAAATGCGTGAGCCGTAACAAATACGGTAAGTCGCCAGGTGCCGTATCGGGAAATATAGCGCTCAGGTCTCCTCCTTGGACAACCTCGCCAGCCAAGTTTACTCGGGACGAAGCAATGATGCCGTCGAAGTTCAGGCTTACCTGAGCGTGAGTTTGCGAATCTCGAATAATAGGGGAGAGGTCGTCACCAAGACGGTTGATCTTTCCCGTCAAAGCCAACTCAATGGCTTCAAAGACTGCCGTTTTACCCGTACCGTTCGGAGCGATCAAGATGGTAGCCCCGGGACTTAATTCGATCGTAGCTTCTGAGCCGAATCGTCGTATATTCGAAAGCGTGACAGATTTCAGCTTCGTCATTTTGCCTCCTCGACACCAAAAGCCACTTCGCTCAAGACCTTAGCCACTTCGCTTCCGGGTTTGCCGGACAGTAGTGATTCATACCAAGCATCGAGATGCGTAGCCGTCCAAGGATGGGTCTTTGAAAGAGAACTCAGTGCGGCCAATAGAGGATCGCTGATCGAGTCCCCTCCCCCGACCGGTGAAAGAGAGGCTAGGAAGGTACGATCTAAGAAATCGTTGGCCGGCTCTGAGTCCCGTACTACCACCTTTCTGCAGAATCGATCATCCGTTTCGATCCGGGCAGCGTCTTCTTCAGTTATTCCATTGATCAGCAGGAACATGTAGAGATCGGCTGTCTGAGGTTCGGGGAGGACATCTCGGGTATCAGCCGCCCAGCGAAAGGCTGCTTGAATTGAAGATGGCTCGAAAGGCAACTCTGCAATCAAGATGGTTCGCCAACCAGCATTTGTGGTGCTCAAGCGCTTGAGCCTACAAACAACAGAGTCGAGGGCTGTTCCCGGCAAAGCGAGCGCCTCTGAATCAGCGCTTTGAATCTCATACCGATCTGCAGCACGCTCGGAGATGGCGTTGACCACCGTTTCAATTGTCACCATCTCAGACTCCTTTCCCATTGGCTTTGATCGCGGCCTCTCGGGCCATTTGCCGATCTTGCCACTGCATTCCAAAATACTGTTGTACGCTTTGTAGGGTTCCTTGGCGCAAGAACTGGATAGCCTTAAACCTCGTCACCAATAACTGAGGCCGGCGTTCCGCAGCCATACTTGTAGATGTCCCGGCATCGTCCGCCATCCCTTCATCAAGTAACGTTGTTGGTGATGCACTGACACCTGAAAGGATGACAACAGACGCAGGCGAAGGCCCTACGACTGCCATCAAACCGTCTTCTGACAGCTCCCGCACACATCCTTTGTCAGTCGCGGGTCCCGACCAATGCTTGAGAGCAATGCTGAGCACCTCCCCACAATTGGGGAACGACCGCCAGTTGGCTCCATCACCGCCGACCGCAACAGCAACCAACAGAAGGGTTACAATTGCAACGTCCATCATTTCTATAGTGCGAGGTCCGACACGCAATGCGTGTGTGGCATTCATTCCCTCGGTCGCTGGATATAACAGCTGCTCCAAGAGAAGCTGACGGCTTACGCAGTCGACAGTCAACTCTGATGACCAGGATTGCCAGGTCATGTCCATCGCGTTCAATAACGCTAGATCTTTGATCTCGCCCAAACGCGCTGAGACGCTCTCCCTGAGCTGTTTCCAGACGACTTCGTCCATTGCCCTGGCAAGCGCCTCGGCCTCGGTACGCGCGGCGATTTGAGTCGTGAGGTCGCGCTGGGCCGCACAAACGAGGCTTTCTGGGTTCTCAAACCACGGAAGGTCTTTGAGGTCTCGCTCCCCGTTACCAAGCGTGTGGCCAATTTGGTGGCCTGCGCTGGTACGCCAAGAACTTTCATCGAGCAACAGACTTTGGCTACCCTGTTGCAGATGCAGTGCCAGGCGAAGTATGGCAGAGGGCAAAGTCAGACTTGTCCCAGCTGGGGCGGAGTGCTTGGCGTAGATCCGGAGCCTGCTATTCCGTGAAACGGTGCTCCACAGGTGCTCAACTACAGCGTTGGAGCAGCCTGCGATTGAGGTCGCGCCCTCAACATTGTGAGTACCTGAGACAGACCATGGATTATTTCCTGAGGCTGGCTGGCCCAGAAGGTACTGAGTCCAAGTTTCAATATCTGGGCGCAACATCGCTCGAAGGTGCCGGACTACTGCGTGACATTGCACCGCAGATACATCAGAGGTGTTGCTGGTGATGTACGCTATCAGTAGATCAAGGGTTTGCTTCGGATTGATGAAGTGGCGCTCAAGGGACTCAATTGCTCGCTTTTCGAGATTCGCCTCGTTTCCGACGCAGACAACAGTTACACGTTTCATCGTGTTCTGAATGTGTGCCCAGTCCGTGAAGCCACACCAGGTGGTGAGCCACTGATAAATGCTTTTCGTAGGCCCATCGTCCCGAGCAGCAAGTGCTTCAAGATCGACGCCGTCCTGGCGGCATAGCCCACAAAACTCATCCAAGTGATTCACGGTGAGTTTATTTTTAATCCCGAGGTGCGCACCCAAGAGGGTAAGCGAAAACGTACGGTCAGGTGCGAGTTGACCTTCATCAGAAGCAGACCAACTGGCCAAGTGCCCAAAGGCTGAATCGAGCACTGAGCCCTCAACAGCGTCTTGCTTGTCAGTTGACTCCGGGGTTGAGGGGAGGTTGGGGTCCGATGGTGTCTTGGTCTGCTGTTGCTTCTTCTTTTGGCTCCGCGAAGCAAGATACTCGCCTTTGTCGGGGGCTTTAGTACAAAACGGTGTCGTCTGCCGCTTTATCTGCAGATGCTCGTACTGACCAGAAGCATGCAGGATGACCACGTCATCCCACTCCTTGATTCCCCCCTGTTCAGCGCCAATTTCAATCGGCGCAAGTCTCCCGCCGAGAAACTTATCCAGCATGTCCGACAATCTTTGAGCAATAACGAGGCGCTCGTAATGAGACTTCTGCTCTAGTCGGAACCTCTTGATCATCCTGGAATCCTTTCAATCCAAAAGCCATCACCCTGCTCCGCTGGCAGTGTGCCACATAGTAACGATTGTGCTAGACACGAGATATAGAGAATCGGCAAAAGGTTCCCGCTGACGCTTCGCCTTTAGTGAAGGAGGGCTCCGGCATCACTCAAGATTATCAACGGAGACTAAACAAATTGGTGTGTTCTAACGTCTCAATCAACGGGGCGTAGCCGCAAAAACACAATAGCCATAAAACGGCGCCTCTGTTTTTACACAGCGTATGCCTACTTCTGCCGCACAGTTCAAATCATTCATCAAAAACGGATATTCGATTCGAAAAAAACTCAACTCTACATCACTGCCATGACACCCCCACCATGGAGCCTCAAACCATGTCATTGCAGTGCCCTCGCTGTAACTCACCCAAAATCGCTTCCTTCCACCAAGCCATGAAAATTGCAGCGGCCATCGGTACGGTCGGCGGAGCAGCACGCGGCGTCAGTGCAGCACTTGCTGGCGGTCAGGCAGGTGCCACCGTTGGCGCTATTGCCGGTCCGTTCGGCGTCACACTCGGAGCCGTTTCTGGCGCCATCCTAGGCGGACTTGTCGGCGGCGCTGGCGGCTGCGCATTAGGAGCTCAACTAGGCGGCAAGCTTGACCGCCATGTACTCGCCCACAACCTCTGCCTGATCTGCGGGCACCGCTTCAACCTCCCTGCTTAATCCGTCTTCTACTCCTTTCTTTCTATTACCTCCGGACAGTGCCACGCGATGCGTGGCGTTTATGCCGGCCTGCACCCCAAGGAACCTTAATCATGGCTCATCAAATCGAACAAATGGCTTACATTGGCGCAACCCCGTGGCACGGCCTCGGCCGTCAACTGACACAGAAACAGCCGATCGAAGTCTGGCAGCGTGAAGCCGGTATGGACTGGCAGATTCAGGAAAGTCCGGTTCACTTCAAGGCCGACGCTATCGGCCATATGGGCAGCATTCACTCATTCCCGGAACAAAAGGTGCTGTACCGTTCCGACACCAAGGCACCGCTGTCGGTGGTTTCTAACCGCTATCAAATCGTTCAGCCACGTGAGGTGATGGAGTTCTACCGAGACCTGACTGAAGTGTCCGGCTATGAGCTGGAAACCGCTGGAGTGCTCAAAGGCGGTCGTAAGTTCTGGGCATTAGCGCGAACCGGGCAAAGAACAGCACTGAAAGGCAACGACGTGGTGAATGGCTACTTGTTGCTGGCGACCTCTTGCGACGGCACGCTCGCCACTACCGCCACGCCGACTACCGTTCGCGTGGTCTGCAACAACACTTTGACCATCGCCCTGGATGGCACCACACGCGCCATCAAGGTGCCGCACAGCACCCGGTTCGATGCCCGGGCCGTCAAAAAGCAATTGGGTGTAGCCGTCTCGCAATGGGACGAGTTCATGTATCGCATGCGCGTGCTGGCCGACCGTAAAGTCCAGTGGCATGAAGCTATGGGGTTCTTCATGAACGTCTTATGTGAAGTAACGCCCAATAGCAAACTACCTGAAGTCCTCCCCAACGAACGTGCCCTGCGCAAAGTACAAAGCCTGTACGAAGGACGCGGACGTGGCGCAACGCTTGAGTCGTCACAAGGCACTGCCTGGGGTCTGCTCAACGCCGTGACCGAGTATGTCGACCACGAGCGCAGAGCACGTAGCAACGAGTACCGCATGGACTCCGCCTGGTTCGGTCAGGGGGCGCAAATCAAACAACGGGCATTGGAGGCTGCCCAACAACTCGCTGCCTGAAATGACCTCTACCCTTCAACCATAACGCCCGTTCAGCATCCAGCTCAACGGGCGTTTTTACATCCGTAAGGTATCCCTCATGAAAGCGATTCCTAAAAATGAAAATGCTTACAAGAGCCGTCCGGCCCTTCGTTTAATTGGCACCAAAGAACTGCCCCGTGAAGACTGGCTCACCGTACGCAAACAAGGCATTGGCAGCTCAGACGCGGGCGCAGCGGTTGGCCTGAACCCTTATAAATCGCAGCTTGAGTTGTGGCTTGAAAAGACGGGCCGGGATGCCGCGCTACCGAAAATAGACCCTCATGATGAGGAAAGCCCTGCCTACTGGGGCAATGTGCTGGAGCCCATCGTTGCCTGGCATTACAGCAAACGCACCGGCAAGAAAGTGCGACGGATTAACGCCGTGCTGCAGCATCCTGATCCAGAACTACCCTGGATGCTCGCCAATATTGACCGCGAAGTGAACGGTGCCGACGATGTACAAATCCTTGAATGCAAAACTGCCGGCATAAACGGAGCACGCCTCTGGAAAGAAGGCGTGCCTGAGTATGTGCAATTGCAGGTCATGCACCAGTTGGCCGTCACCGGCAAGCAGGCGGCTGATGTTGCAGTTCTGCTTGGTGGCCAGCATTTAGAGATCTACCGCATCGAACGGGACGAGCAAATGATTGCTCGCCTGATCGAACTGGAACGCAAATTCTGGCATTACGTACAAACCGACACCCCACCTCCCGTCGATGGTAGCGCCTCATCTGAAGCGGCGCTGCGTTGCCTTTACCCTCACGACAACGGCCAAACCGTGGACTTCAGCGCCCATGCTGGATTGGCCGCGACCTACTTGGAACTCAAGGCTGTTCGGCAGTCCATTACGGCAAAAGAAAGCCGCGAATCTCAACTGAAACAGATCCTGCTGCAAGCCATGGGCGAAGCCACACGTGCGCAGTTCAGCAATGGCTTTATCAGTTGGAAACGCTCCAAAGACAGCACCGTGCTCGATGTCGAGCGCCTGCTGAAGGAGAAGCCCTACCTGCAAGTCCGCTTCAGCATGCGCAAGGAAGGCAGCCGCCGCTTCCTTATCAACTGATCTTTTTTCCTGTCTGGCCGTCCCTACGCGATTCAGTTTTCGGGTGGCCATTTTCACTTCCAAGGAGAACCACCATGCTCAAAGGCCTGGTCATTACACCGCCCGTGCTCGGACGTATTTCCATTGGCAAAATCGTCGAGAAAAACGGTAAGCGCCTACCGGAGAAAGACGATCAATTCACGATCACCTCACAGGTGCAAAGTAGGGACGGCTGGCTGCTGCATCCGTTGAATGACGAATTACGCGAGACGCCTGACACCAAGCTACGGAGCATCCCCATTCGCGTGCTGTTCAACGATCCAGAGCTCAACTTCAGGGCTGAGTACACCCTGTTCGACCGCAACACGGGTCGCCCGCTGTGTGTCGGTAACGGCGAGACCTGCAAGCGGCAATGTGAGGACGGCATCAAGTCCTTGCCCTGCCCTTCACCAGACGCCTGCTTGTTGGCCAAGAGCAATGCCTGCAAGCCTTACGGACGACTTAATGTGGTGATCGGCAACGATGACACACTCGGCAGCTTCGTGTTTCGCACAACAGGCTTTAATAGCATTCGTACACTGGCGGCCCGCTTGCAGTACTTCCAGGCGGTGTCTGGCAACCGCCTGGCGTGCCTACCACTGGAACTGCGCCTACGCGGAAAATCCACTCGGCAGAGCCATGGCACACCAATCTTCTACGCAGACATCACCGTGCGCAGCGGCATGAGCCTGGAAGAAGCACTGCAGGCCGGGAAAGAGTTGGATGAAATACGCCAGGCAGCAGGCTTCCTACAATCGGCTCTAGATGCAGCCGCTCAGAAAGGCTTTAGCAATGGGATTTTTGAAGATAACGAGGAAGACGGTGGTGCGGTAATCGAGGAGTTTTTTACCGGTACCGACAGTGACTCCTGCACCGGCCCCGCTGGCGCATCCAAAGGATCTGTGCCAGCGACACAGCTCGCCCGAAAGCTTGAAGCACTTGCCTCGATCAGCGCAAAAGCTGATTGAACGTCACTGTATTGGTAATAGACGCCACCAGGGACGGGCGCCCTCGCATGCTAATCAACAGTTTTCGAGATCTCCTCGATGCATGTCAACACCTTTGCCTGCGCTGTATTGCTCAGGAGATGAAACTTAATCAGCAGCTCTGCTTCGTTGTCTTCGACAGCGTAAAAATACGCCGCAGGGACGTGGAGTACCTTGCTCAGACGCTCAACAAAATCTGGTGCGGGGGTGCGTTTGCCAAGCTCGTAGCGGTTCATACGTGTACTGGCAGACATTTCATCAAGGCCAGCATCTAAACCCAAGCGTTCCTGCGACATACCAGCACGAATACGCGCTTCCTTGATTCGTTTTGCGAGTACTGACATCGACATAGCCCGACCAAAAAAATGATCGTGCATGGCAATCGCTAGCTAAATACTACCGTTTTGGTAGTATTGGGTTTTTGAACGTTAGCCGCTTCCATCCGAGGGTCGGTATGAAACCAACAGACACACCAACAACAGTCCTTCCTCAAGTCGAAATTGTCGCTTGGTGCACGAATCCCTCCGAGACGAAGCAGTCAGCTCAGAAGCAGGGATTAGCTTTTTAGAGCTCGTATGGGATACCCACAGAACGATAAATTTGAAAAAGATAGGAGAGGAAGATATGACATCACCAATTATAACGGGACTTAATAAAGCAGAAATAATCAAGCTTTTATTAAACAAGTCTTCGTTTGAAGTTATCGGACTTAGAGGAAGCTTCACGGCGTCCATAAAGTCCGTAGAAAACGAAATTGAGCGTCTTGGATTAAAATGCCGAGTTAAAAGCGACATGAAAGGCGCTATCGCTCAAGGCGGCATATTGGGCACTTTCATCGGCGCAGCTTCTTTACCCGTCGGCGTAGCATTAGCAGCTGCTGCTACCTTGGCCAGTACTGGCCACACTCTAGCCACCTACAACCCCGATTACGAAATCATAAAAGACTACATCAATAAAAAACTGAGAGTTGTCTACAAAAAATAGCAAGCAACACAGTCAGTCTGCGCTCGTACTCACGCTAAAAAGTCAATACATACCGAACACAACCAATAAAACTAAAATATTGGACACTTCAAATGATAAATATCAGCTTAACAAAAACAATACTAATCGCTGGCTTTATAAGCACAACACTCTTTGCTTACGAGGCTTTTACAAGAAACGCCGTAGCAAATTTAGACTCACATAAAAAACTAATCGGCTCTGGACTTTCTGAACACTGGAAAAGTGGGAACGTTATTCTGTTAATAAGGCACGAAGAGCGCTGTGATCGCTCAAACAATCCCTGCTTAGGCCCAGACGAAGGAATCACTGCTCTTGGAGGCGAAAGAGCAAAAGAAACAGGCATTCATTTAAAAGCACACTTTGATTTTGAAGATGCTGACATTTTTACCAGCCCAATGACCAGAACAGTTCAAACATCCGACTTCATGCTAGGTAAAGCGAGCCTGCTATCCGATAGAGAGGCCATTTGCGGAAACGACATCGTGGATAAGCTACTCGAACACAAGAACTCCGGCAGAAATCTTATAGTGATGACCCACAACACCTGCATGAAAGATTTAATAAAATCCAGCGGACACAGGTATTCATGGAGCCCCGAATACGGGAGCCTCCTATTTGCAAAAGCAACAAGCAAAAATGAAATACAGATTGTCGGCAAGTTAAATGCTGATGAAGTCCGTAAATACCCATCACCGTTTTAAAACCAAAAGCCATTCACAAAGAACCTTACAAAAAACCCAACTGTTTCCTTCCTCCCACCCTGAGTTTAAGACAGTGAATATAAAATCAACTGCACTCAAAGCAGCAAGCTGCTTGGCACTTGCACTTTCATTGAACGCACAAGCCGAAGTTGACTACGGGTACATGTATCCGCCCGTGCTACCAAATGAACAAAATATGAATGATTTACCTTATGCCATTCCGTGCGCAGAGGCCAAAAACCAGTACGGGGCAAAGTTCTTCCGTTGCACCTGGTATAGCATCCCAAGAAACATTACTCAGTGGAATGCACAGCAGCAGCGCAACGTCACCTTCAGCAACCACATCAGCGGCAAATGCGTACGAGGCACTTGCCGTGCATCCAATGGCTCAGGTATCTATGGAACGTACGGCCAAGACCTCAGCTTTAGTCTCTCAATTTACTATTACATCTATGAAAGTGAGGATGGTTATCCGATTGCCTATCGCATGGATGGTGGGCCAAATAAAAAGGGGAAAGAGGTTACCTACGCACAATCCCGAAAAATACTTCAAGACTTTTTGCTAGATCACGGCATCAGCAAAGCGAGCGCAAAAGACTCTATTAATGCCTACTCGTTGGATGCGAATGCAACGAGTGATTCGTCAGTCGATGACGTGCCACAGGTCGAAAAGACACCCATGACAAAACCCACAAAAGCCATCGAAGTAAAAGAAGCCTGGTGCAACCCGCGTGCAGACGATGAATGCACCATCAATGGCAAGAAAGTATCCAAGGCGGAGCTCAAGCAATACCTGCCGGCGGTATATGAACTAGAAGTGCTCAATTCTGGCGGGCACTGTGAGTATCCAATTTGCTATGACAAAAATGATAAACCGGTAGGAATTCATTGATACATATAGGCATGGGAGCTTCCCCCATGCCTTATTTTTATATGAAGACCTTCGTTACTAAAAAAAATAACACAACCGAAACAACAGACCGTTAGCTATTTAGCTCGCCGTGATTCTCAATTCAAGAGAGAAAGATATTTTTCCTTACGTACACAACACCCATTGCAACTTACATTTAGGCTACAGCACAAAATCATCCGCCCGCCGCGTCAACAGACGCGTCGGTGTGAAATATACCCGCAATCGCGAAATTGCTCCGAGTTCTCCACTTGAACTGAGGATATTATCGAAAACATATTGAATAAAAAAGCCCTGTCTGAGTAACGCTTTAACGGCTCAATACAGGACTTTTCTTTTTTCACCGCCCTTGATAAGCAACAGATCATTTTTTAATTTTATCTGTCTGGGCGTTAATTCTGCTTACTTAACCAGCTCCATCAGCTTCCCGAAGCTGTTCACCACATCGTACTTGACGTTCTCGGGGGCATACTTCCTATTGATCTCGTCGAAGAACTTCCGTGCACATTCGATTTTTGTAGCCTCAATCGGGCGCAGATCCATTGATGACATTGAGCCCTTGGTTTCAGCCACAAAGTACACATGCTTGATCGCTCCTTCCTTGAGCGAAATTGCCCAGTCGGGGTTGTAATCGCCAACCGGCGTGGGGATCAGGAAGCCGCGCGGTAATTTGGCGTACACGACCACGTCAGTACAGGTGTCCAGCTCTTTCACAAAGTCGCGTTCGATGCCGGAGTCGGTGATTACGTAGTCGTAGATGTGACGGTTGAGCTTGTCACCGGCCTTACTGAAGTCCTGCTTGGTCTGGCCACAGGTGAAGATGTCCAAATCAAACTTGTCCTCAACGGGGTCGTAGGCCAAGTGTTCAATGATCATCGTCGCCTTCTGCTCATTGATCAGTCGAATTGCTTCGGCGATGAAGCTTTCAGGATTGGTACGAAACTGCGCAAATATCGCCACACTGATGCCTTTAAGGATGTCCGCCGTAGCGCGTCGCGTCAGTTGCGTACCCTCGGCGACCTTACCAATGAGGTCGTACTTCACCGTTGAATGAATTGACTGTTTGTCGTACTCAACAGTCGTTTCAGAAACCTTGAAACCATCACCGCTCTTCATCGCATCGGCAGTTACCTGATCGATCTGCTCACCTTTCTGGATCGTGTACTGCAAGGGCGTCACTCGTAGGCTCTTGTCCAGCTCCTCGACCGCCTTCTTGACCAGTTCCGCCGAATCAAAGTCGACACTGTAAGCTGCCTTGCGATTGATTCGATTCCACAGTTCCTTGAATTCCTGTTTGTCGAAGTTACTGTTGAGCGGATTCTTCTTTGGCCGACGGTCGTCGCTGATTTCAAACATCAGACTGTCGCTAAAGACGCTGTCGATCAGTTGGTATACCTGCTCGGCATGAGCCTGCAGTTCCGGAGGCAGCGGAGCCAGGGTGCCTTCCTTCTTAGCTTCGTGGTACGCGCCTGTAATGTGGTCCGCATCGTCGCTGTAGTCATTCTTGAGCAGGTACTTGTAGAGCTGTTTGGCCAGCTGCTGCGTAACTTCAATATTGCCAGTCGGAGTCTTGAGCACCTTGCCGGTGAAATAGGCTTCGTCAGCGATTTTAGGACGCGCCGACAAAGACTCGCTGATGTCTTTCTGCAGCGCAGATACGAAGTCTTTATAGCTCTCGCTTGCCACCACGGTTAGCACGTTTATGTCATGGACGATGGCGGGGTTATCCATCCGGTCACCGCTCTGGTTAACGGACAAGCGCAAACCGCGACCTACTTCCTGCCGCCGCGAGATGGTGTTGTCGCTGTGCTTGAGCGCACATATAACGAACACGTTAGGATTGTCCCAGCCTTCACGCAAAGCGGAGTGCGAGAAGATAAAACGCACGGGCTCTTCGAATGACAGCAAGCGCTCCTTGTCCTTTAGTATCAGGTCGTAGGCGTCCACATCATTGGACAGCCCTGCGTTTTCTCCGCGTTTCTCCACACTTGGATCGGCCAACCGTTTGGTCTTCCTGTCGATGGAGAAGTAGCCGCTGTGCGTCCTGCTTGCATCAATTCCCTTCAGGTACTTGATATACGGTGTTTCATCCAGGTCCATCACCTCGTTCAGGTACTGAAGGTATTCCTCTTCAAAGATACGTGCGTAGTCGCCTTTCTCGTCCGCTACCGAGTAATCGCGATACTTGGCCACTTCATCGATGAAGAACAAGGTCAACACCTTGATACCTTGTTGGAATAAGGCCAGCTCTTTATCGAAGTGTGCCTTGATGGCTTCCCGAATCTGGATGCGGCGCAGCGCTTCTTCGTTGACATCCCCGGTGGCCTCGCCAACAAAAAGCTCGATGCCGTTCGTGAAACTCAGGGTATCGGTGTTGGCATTGATGTCCGCGACCACATAGCCACGGTACTGATCCAGCTCGTTTGAAAAGCCATCAGAGAAGAGGTTGTCGCCCTTGGAGAGCTTGCGCACCACGCGTTTGATCTCGCCGCTCTTGAGCTTCTGTTCGAACTCAACGCGGGCCTCGGGCGGCTTCTTGGTCGAAATATCGATGGACTGCAGGTAAAGGTAGGCATTGGTACCAGCCAACCCTTTCACTGAGATGCCACGCACAGCAATTTTTTTCACAAGCTTCTGGTTATATGCGTCCAGCGCGTCCAGTCGGTGGATCTTGTTATGCGTCGTCTTGTGGGTGGCCGAATAGCGCAGCACCATCAAAGCCTTAAATTCCTCCAACGATTTCAAGGTTGCCGCACCCTCCATCTTTTGTGGCTCGTCCAAGATCAGGATAGGGCGGTTGGCGCTGATAACATCAATCGGGCGGCGGGACTGGAAATCATCCAACTCGTCATAGATGCGCCGGTTGTCAGCACCCCGGGCGGCAAACGCCTGGACGTTGATCACCATCACGTTGACACCTGCATCCGACGAAAAGCTCTCCAGGTGGTGTAACTGCTTGGAGTTGTAAATGAAGAAGCGTGCCCTCTTGTGATATGTCTCCAGAAAATGCTCAGCCGTAATTTCCAGCGACTTGGCCACTCCTTCACGGATCGCGATGCTGGGCACCACGATGATGAACTTACTCCAGCCAAACTGTTTATTAAGCTCGAATATGGTCTTGATGTAGCAGTAGGTCTTGCCGGTGCCGGTTTCCATCTCGATGTCGAGATTGACTTTGCTGACTTTGGTATTCACCAACTTGGTGGACAGCGGCAGATTTTGCTGATGCTGCACCTGGGTGATGTTTTCCAGAACGGCAAGTTCAGTCAGCTTCAGATCGGCGTTCTTAAATCCGCCCTCTGCAAATAGGTCCTCAATTCCCTTCTTGGCCTTGCCCGGGTCGATGCGGTAGCTGATGGCCTCTGCTGACGTGGGTGGTTGTCCCTTAAAACAGTCGATGACAGCTTGCACAGCTGCTGTCTGATAGGCCTGCATCTTGAATTTAAGTTTCATCGCGCGTGCCTCAAATGCATTTGACTTCGGTAGACGGCGACAGCAGCTTGAAAATCTGCTCGACGTTGATTTTGACCGAACTGTCTTTGTAACCTGCATCGCGGAACACCACCCTAAGCGGCTGCTGCTTGGCCAGTTCCTTCACAAAATCTTCGTCGATGCTACCGCTGGCGTCGAAGCAGGCGGCAAGCACATTGCCATCAACAAAATAGACTTCCTTGCCTTGAATAGATTGATTATTAATGGGCAGGGCCAGGTCGACTCCCCAATCCAGCATCACCTGGAACAGCAGGTCTGCTGGCGTGCGATCCACTTTAATGTTGTCAACGAACAAGTCGAACTTTGCTTTGTCCATCGAATCTGGTGCGTAGTAGACGTCGGCCATGTTAGATGTATCGATCTTAAAGGCGCGGAAACCCACATCTTTGTTCCAGTTTTCGTGAGCTCTCACCGTATCAATAACTGATTGCCCTGCACGTCGGATTCGCTCTTTCGACATATCAGCAATGGTTCCATATCCAGCTTTGGAGGCTTCAGATGTGTCATCGCAGTGTTGAGGGAGCTGAACCATTAGAAATCTTCGATTTTTTCCATCGGCTGCATTCAGCTTTAAAACTGCATGCGCGGTTGTCGCTGAACCTGAAAAAAAGTCCAGAACGATTTCGTCTGACTCTACATTTGCCTGCTTGATCAGTTCTTCTAGCAGAGACACTGGCTTTGGAAAATCCATCACGCGACTTCCAAAAAGCGCCTCAATATCAGACGTACCATTCCTAGTGTAAATGTCTTTGCCAATTATTGAAGAGTACCCAGTCTGTTCAGAACCTAACTCTTGAACAAACGCTTTTTTCCTAGGTCTTCCATCCGACGCGGCGGGCCAGAGAATTTGATTTTCTGCAATCAACTTAGCCATTGTATTTCGGTCATAACGCCACCCCATTGGCGGACGTCCGTAGTTAATACCGGTTGCTGGGTCGATTAAATCGTAATGAAGGTTCGGTCGACGATCTGCGGTAGCAAGGCCAACCATATTTGCACTAGTCCAGTCACCCCTCGAATCGCCGTCTGGATTCGAATACGCAGTCAGATCTCTGTCCGAACCCCGAATTGACTTGCCATAAGCAAGCACATACTCGTGATCGACCGACGCTCCGTTCTTTGAGCGGTTATCTTTGTTTTGCCTGCTCTTCCAAATAAACGTCGCGATAAGCTTGTCTTCACCGAAGATCTCATCACAAATCTTGCGAAGATTTGCAAGTTCACCATCGTCGAGCGAAATAAAGATGGCACCGTTTTCACTAAGAAGATTTCTTGCGAGACGAAGGCGCGAATACATCATGGAACACCAGTCAGAATGGAAGCGCCCGTTCGATGCAGTGTTTGCTACTAGTTTATTCCCCTCATCGTCTTTTTGATTTGAACGTTGCAGATAGCCTTCAGTCTCCTCCGCGAAATCGTCCTCATAAATAAAGTCGTTGCCTGTGTTGTACGGAGGGTCGATGTAGATCATCTTGACCTTGCCGAGGTAGGTTTCCTGCAGCAGCTTTAGAGCGTCGAGGTTATCTCCCTCGATGAACAGATTCTTCGTGTTATCAAAGTCCACACTTTCGTGCTGGCAAGGGCGCAATGTTTTGGCAATAGGCGCATTGGCCGTCAGCATCGCCTCGCGCTTACCCGGCCAGTTCAGGTTATAGCGCTCTTGCGGCCCCTCGACAATCGATTCAGCAAGCTCCTGGCGCAGTTGATCAAAGTCCACAGCCAGCTTCAAAGCGCCATCTTCGCCCTTAGCTTCGGTGACACAGTTCGGGAACAACTCGCGAATACGGGCGACGTTGCCCTGCGTAAGATCGGGTGAGTGCATTTTCAGTTTTTCCATATTCTTTTCCTCTGCCCTCCGTGCTTCCGTGAAAGAAGCTCAGAGGCTCAATTGTTCAAGTTCGTTTTGATAAATTCAGTTGTCTTATTGCCAGTCCTGGCAAAAGTGCACACGCAAACTCTCGATAGTCGATGGCAAGATGCCCTCACAGGTCACGCCCAGATAATTAGCCGCACGGGTAGTGCCCACATACAAGTATTTGTCAAATAGCTCAGGGTGTAGCTCAGCAAGCTGATCGATGCCGATAAAGAAAACAGCCTCAAACTCCAGCCCCTTGATGTGCTGGATATCGAACACACGCACATTGCTTTCTTGCCCGACGGCCTGACCCTCGCGGCAAGCAATGACCTGAATGTTGTGCTCGGACAGGACAGCATTTAGTGCATCCGCCACCGGAGCCACGTCGTTTTCGGTATTCACAAAGATAGCCGTGGACGGCAATTGGCCGATAAAGCGCTCAATCTCACGAATGCGATCTGCGAGCCAGCTAATAACGACTGACGTCTCGCCAGCATGCTCCAACAAGGCAGGGGCCACACCCGAGCTATCCATATTCGTGGGTAAGCTGACGTTTTGCTCGGTACCAGCGACAGCGCGGATCATGGCTCGAGCCAAGTCGTTCAGTTGCTTGCTCTGACGGTAGGAGACGGTGATTTCCTTGATGTCGAAATCGGCAAAGACCCACTTCAAGTCGTCAGAAGAGCGCGCGCCCCAGGTCGTCAGGCGCTGGTTGAAGTCGCCACAGGCAAAGAACGAGCGCAGTTGTGGGTGCGCCAGTGCTGCCATGCAGGCGAGCTGAATGGGCGAAAAATCGGTCGCCTCGTCCACCAATACTTGGTTGCGGTAATGCCCCAGGATGGTCTGGAGCGATGACCAAGCGGGGTTGCCAATATCGCGAAAGACGCTGGGCCGGCTGAGCAGGTCACCTGCGGCGCGCAAGATGGCCAGCAGCACAACATCGAGTTCGAGTGGATGGATGTCACGTGCCTCGAAGCCCTCGCTGCGATACCAGTTCCCGGTATGTTGGCGTTCACGCCGGAACGCACGGTAGTGTTTTGGAATGCCGTCGAGGTAGCGTTTGACCGGGTTCACGAAGCGCCGGGCATTAGTCTGCACCAGAAGGCTCGCTCCCACATCTGCACGGTCGGTCTCTGCCAGGCCACGATCGGCCAGCCACTCAATGATTTTGCCGTTGCGAGAAGTCTTGCTCAGCATACGCTTCGAGGCTGCTGACCGAGCCTGGGCACGCACGGCTTGCATGTAGGCATTGAGAGCAGCCGCGCGGCCCGTGCGCGATGTTGTGGTGTCTTCTTCTTCGTCGGCATCGAAATCGTCTTGCTCGTCGGCCTCAGTTGCCTGCGCCTGCTGCAAACTGTCGATGACACGAGCTAACTCATCCAAAAATTCTCGGTTGCGGTTGAGCTGCAGGTTGAGCGCAGCTTTGATCTTGCCGTCGGAGGCGTCCTTCAGGCTGGTGACAAGCGCCTGCACCTTGGGGAGCTCTGCGGCCAATGATCCGAATGTGGTGGCCAGAGTGCCATCACCGGCACGCGCTAAGATGTCTTGCAAGCGTGCGCCCAAGCTTTTGACGTCAGGGGCCTTGGCATCATGGAGTAGAGCCGCTGCTTCATGCAGCTCCTGGACGTAGACGCTACGTTGCCATGCATCGAAATCGTCAAACCATTGGATAGGCCGGTCGAGCGCAGCTTCGCTAAGGCTAGGCAAGCTCTCTTTCAGAACGAAGGTGCCGCCGCCAGAAGCAGTCCTAAGAACGCCAAAAGCGTTTCTGGCCAACTCGCGCCGATAGTCCTGCCAAGTTCTAATGCGCAGATCTGAGGCAGGAACGCCTTCTCGGGCAAAAGCCTCTTTGAGGTACTGCTTGAGCAGTTCGGTAGGCGTGAACATCAGCCAGCTGTTGGAATGCGCAACGCCTTGCACTGCAGCAACTGTCTCAACCAGGCGTTGCTCGCCTTCTTCCAGAAAAGCGGTGTCGAGCTTTTGACCGAGGCGCCGGATCAGGGTCGTCGTTTTGCCGGTACCGGGTGGACCCAAGATCAGCAGGCGCTTATCGAGAGGAAGACGGAAAATCTCGTCCTGGTATTGATCGAGTACGGGCTGATCCCGCAACCCCATCTTGGTGATAACGCTGCGGCGAACGCCGTCGATGATGTTGGCCTTGACGGTCTCCTCAGCCAGCAATTGACCCAGGATATCTTCTGTGATCTCTTCCCCGGCAACCTCAGTCAGCAGAGCTCGCAGCGACTCGATGGTGAGAGGCCCGAAATGCTCGGCTTCAACCACGGTGTCACGAGAGTCCCACCCATCAGCGAGTGCACTTGGCCGTAGTTGAGCTCGCTCAAGAACCTCAACAACGGTTCCATTGGGAAGCGTGAACTCTGCACCAATCGCCAATGAGGCCAATCGTCCAACAGGAGCCCGGTAGCTGGCCAAGTTAGGAATGCCCGATACCGGCGTAGTGCGGCAGATGTAGTAGGTTTTCTCTTCGCCCTCTTCATCAACCACCACAACGCGAGCAATGGCGGGCTCTGCCACCAATACCCGATAGCTTTCACGGTTCGCCTGGCTGATCTGATCCAGTCTTTGGATAGCCGAACTGGACGTCATCGTATTGATGCTTGCCAGGGTATCGGACCCCAGTGTTCGTCCATCAAGAAGCTTGCTCTTGGAGGCTTCGGCAATGCTTTCGAGTTGCGCTAACGCCTCGCCCGCGACCTGCTCGATGTGTCTCTTCGATTCGTCATTCAGGCTCTGCGTCATACGCTATCCCTACCGGTCAACTGTTCAAGTTCGTTTCTTAGATGTCGCAAGAGCGCGTTGATCTCTACCTTGCGGTTGAATTGCTTTTCTTTGGCAAGCTTGCTTGCGACCTTCTCGACCTCACGCTGCTTCGCCGCAACCTGTTCGACACGAGCGACCAAGTCACCAAGGCCTTCTTGCCGGCGCGCAGGTGTTGGAATCAGGCGGTGAAGCAACTGTTCGTACAAGCCACCCAAGTCGAGCGCCAATGGCATGACGGCGCGCTCCACATCGCTCGATAACCACTCCGTCGCAAAGTAGTCGCTCAACACCCAACGGCTCGCGTCTGATTCGTTCGGGCGCTTGAACGCGGCGACTACTTGCGTTCGGCTGTCAAAGCTCAGCTCGAAGATGATGGGGAACTGCACCGCACCATCTATGCAGCGCAACACATCCAAACTCAGCTCCGACGTCTTGAGCTGGATGGCGAAGATCTGAAGCTCCGGCACATTGGGTCTAGCGGGCAGGTTGATCGTTTCCGGAGCCAGTTTGTATTGCCAAACGACCTGTTCCACTTGCTCAACGAACAAGTCTTTCAGCCGTGTGTTGGCTCCACTGTGTTCGTAGATCTTGTTCTTTGGCAGGTTACGGCCAAAAGCGGCCTGCTTTGGGTAGCTGATGAACGCGGCGTTCGACTCCCATGAAGAGACATGACTCATCCGGCCTCCTGAATTATCAAGAAGGTGATGAGTTCGAAGTCATCCAGTCCGGCAATAGTGTTGACCAGCGCAGTGGTTTTGCCGCCGCTGAACAAGCTGTCCAGATCCTTCTCTTCCTTCACCTCGATCATCGAACGAATGGTCTTGCCAAGCAGATCGGAATACACCTGCATCTGCCGCCCGTCAGCAGTTTCCTTGTTAAACAGACTGCAAGCCTCCGGAATGGGCTGCGCTTGGCCCTTGCAGCAACTGCGCACCAGATCGAGCAGGCGTTTGACCTCGGTGTGATCATGAAGGACCTCACCCTCACGACTGATGTAGACGAGGTAATACGGGTGCAGACGGTTATGTTGGCTAACGCTGACGCTCGAGTTGCGGTTCCGCAGTGTAAAGATCACGCCTGGACGCAGACCAAGCTCAGGTTTGGCTGACACAGCGGCGTGCATGCCGCTCGGTACGTTGCTCAACTCTCCATTGGATTTGACGTAGTTGAGCAAGTCCATGCGGAAGTCATTGAGCCCGAGATCTGTGATCGAAACGCCCGTTTTTAGGTCTTCCAGTTCGATGACTTCGTCTTGTAAGCGGCGCAACTGCTCCTTGCGGTAGGACACGTCGTTGGCTTGGGCGCTGAGCACATTGTCGTCACCCGTGGCAGTGACGTCGGCAATCATCATCCGGCTCTCGACACGCTCCTTGAGGTTGATGTACTCGTCGAGCGAGATGTCGGGCCAGTAATTGACCAGTTGGATGCTGCTGTTGGGCGATCCAATCCGATCCACTCGGCCGAAGCGCTGGATGATGCGCACGGGGTTCCAGTGGATGTCGTAGTTGATGAGGTAATCGCAGTCCTGCAGGTTCTGGCCCTCGGAGATGCAGTCGGTGCCGATCAGCAAGTCAATCTCTGCCTGTTCGTTGGGCAGCACGATGGCCTTTTCTTTGGATCGTGGCGAGAAGAGGGTAAGCAGCTCTTGGAAGTCGTAGCTTTTCTTTTGAGCTGTGTTTTTTAGCGTCGACTGAGGCGCGCTACTACCAGTGACCTTCGCTGTATGCAGGTTCTGATTGGCGAGCAGCTCAGTAGCCAGATTGTCATAGAGGTAATTGGCCGTATCAGCAAAAGCCGTGAAAATCAGTACTTTTTTATTGCCTGGATTAATGGGATTGGCAATCTTGTCGAGCACTAGCGATTTCAGGTGCTGCAACTTGGCGTCTTCGGCTGGCGTGATTTTGCTCATCGAGGCCAGTAAAGCGGCGATGATTTCCAAGTCAACCTGGAGTTCATGCTCCCAAGAAGGCAGATCCATATCTGCCAGCTTTATCCGAATAGTGTTGCCGATTTCCAAGTCATGAAACGAAGGGATGCCGTCTTCTTCAGCGTCAATTGAGTCCATGGCGTCCGTAAGGCTGGCGACTTCTGTAACTCCGCCCCGACTCTCGAACTCCTTAATCAGCCCGAGAACGCGCTGGTGGTTTTCTTTCAAAGCATTAAGTGTGCTGCGGAATGCATAAACAGAGCTTTCAAGGCGCTTCAGCAAATTCGTTGTCATCAGTGCAACCAGGCTTTTTTCCCGGTCTACCTGACGCAGCTTGCCTCGACCGCCTTCAACCTGTGTGTCGTACATCTCTTCATACTTCGCCAATCGGCTAGGCAAGATGTAACTGATAGGGGCATATACGGCGAGCTTGAGCAAAGACAGCTGATCGAAAATCTCGTTGAAGTTCATTACATCCGTTCGTTGCTCAGCATCTACAACCAGTGGGCTACGAAACGACAAAGGCTTGCGTCGCTCAGGGAATTGCCCGATATCCGTGGTGTCGTAAAAGGTCTGAATGTGTTTGCGCGAGCGTGCGATCGTGACGCTGTCGAGCAACTCGAAGAAATCGAAGTCGAGCGAGTCCAAGATGGCACGCGCCGTGCGTTCCTCGGGCGGAAGTTTTGACCAAGCGTTAAAACTAGCCTGCGCACCACGGAAAATTTCCTCGACAGTTTTGCCAGTACGCAGTTTCTTGCTTAGGTTTTCGGAGTCACCTTCGTAGGCTAGGGCGAGCTGGTTACGCAGGTCATTGAAACGGTTGTTCACTGGGGTAGCTGAAAGCATCAGCACCTTGGTTTTCACCCCCTCCTTGATGACTTTGTTCATCAGCTTTTGGTATCGGGTCTCCTTATCCTTGAAGGCATCGTTGTTACGGAAGTTGTGCGATTCATCGATGACGACGAGGTCGTAGTTACCCCAGTTGATGCGGTTGAGCGGAGTGCCAAACGACTCGCCACTGGTGCGAGTGAGATCGGTATGACACAGCACGTCGTAGCTGAATCGGTCACGCGCAAAGATGTTGGTCTTGAGGTTACGGTTGTAGTTGAGCCAGTTGTCCGCCAGCTTTTTGGGGCAGAGCACCAGCACCGACTTGTTGCGCAGTTCGTAATACTTGACGACCGCTAGCGCTGTGAAGGTTTTCCCCAAGCCAACGCTGTCCGCCAGGATGCAGCCGCTATAGGTTTCTAGCTTGTTGATGATCCCAGTGGCCGCATCCTTCTGGTAGTTGAAGAGCTTCTTCCAGATGAGCGTGTCCTGGTAGCCGGTACGGTCGTTGGGTAAAACGTCCTCATCGATATCGTCCAGGAACTCGTTGAAGATGTTGTAAAGCATCAGGAAATAGACGCTCTCGGGCGAGTTCTCCTGGTAGACAGCCGCAATGTGATCGCAGATCTGCATGGTGACGTCTTCCAGTTTTTCCGGGTCGCTCCAGATCTGATTGAACAGGCTTAGGTAAGTTGCTGTGAAGGTTGGCTCATCCATTTTGTTGACGAGGTTGGAAACAGCATTGCCTTGCTGGTAACCGAGATCGACGGCCGTAAAGCCATGTAATGGCATGTAAGAGATGTCCGCTTCAGCAGATTGCACGCAGGCGAACTGCTGCATCGGGGCCTTGCTGCGGTTGGACTTGAAGGTCGCCTTGCGCCGCATCCATTCTGCGCATTCTTTAGCAATCGCTCGCTGCGTGAGCTTGTTGCGCAACTGAATCTCGAACTCGCTACCGTACAGGCTGCGCTCACGATCCAGCTTCGGGATGTGAAATTCCTTTCGCTCTTTACGGATCTTGTCGGCAACCTCATTGGCAACGAACGTCGGCGAGGTGAAGATGAAGTTCAGCTCGTCGATCTTTTCCAGCTCTGCTTTCAAAGCTTCGAATGCGTACATCGAAAAACAAGACGCTGCGATATTCAGGCGGGAACCGGGCTTTAACGTCGCTTTGAGGTCATCACCCAGCAGCCTTGTAATATTGTCAATGAGCTCCATCGTTTCCCTTACCTTTTTTCGTCTCTTCCTCTAACGGTGCTTCTGCCTGCAGACCCTGCTCCTGAGCATATTTCAGGATTAGCACCTCAATCATCGAGGCAATGGAGCGCCGCTCTCTTTCCGCTGCAATTCGCAGCAGCTGCTTGATGTCTCTAGAGGTACGAATGGACAGGGTTTCGTCCTTGGGGCGCTTCATGACTCAGTCCTGCAGTTTTTGTGCTGCAAATGTACTGCGCCTTGATATCAATAGCGACACAAAGAAATCAAAACGGGTGCGCCGCCAACTACCTTATGTGCCACCCTAACGCAGGGCCACGTAACCGTCCTTCTGAGGCAAGCCCTTGCTAAAGGTCGAGGTCACCCTCACCAAGGAGATCATTGAAAAATGCAGCGCCCGACTCGGATAAAACTAAATTCCCCTTACCATTGCGGTATGCAATGGCTCGTGTTTCAAGCTTCTTGACGTGTTCCATCAACACACCGCTTTTCATCCCACAAGCTATCAGCACCTCGACCTTATCCTCCCCCTTACCGATTTCCTCGATATGGATGTTTGACAGACCTGCCGAGTCTTTCAACAGCACGTCCATTGTGAAGCCCAGCTCCAATGTCCCCCTAAACAGAACCAGTAGCAGGCCTTGGATGTTCCGTGCCAGGTCATCCTTGGCATCAGTGCCGTCGGTAGTGCGGATGAAAGCGAAGCCATCACGCATGACCAATTCATACCCAATCAGATCGTAGAGATTGCGGTAGTGATCGAAATTATTCAGTACTTCCTCGAAGTACGGATTTGACTTCAAGCCCCCATCAATAGAGACGGTGCGGTTGATCATCTTTCCGTACATGAGCTGCCCATAGAGCTCTATCGACAGCTTTCGATTCATCACCTTGGCCTGCGCGAACGGCAGCGAAGGTTCTTGGTCAAGCATGTTCAGTCTCCACCTGCAGTTTGTAGTACCTCAGGCTCTCGCAGTCAGTTGCAAGATTTCCGATTTGGTAGTGCGGGATGAGGCAAATTCCTTCTCGCTTGCGCAACCAGCCCACCGACATTAGGAGATCGGTCAACTCATACCCTTTAAGGCGGTCTTTCAAGTGTTCATGCATTGCGACGTGGGCGTCATCGGTAAGCCGCGGCTCCCATTCCTCGACCAGATTGCCGATGGCCAACAAGCGAGCATCACGCCGACGCTTGAGCTCACCCGACTCGTTGGTCTGCCCACTGAGCCGGTGGATACTCCCGCTGCTGATCTTGATGTTGGGCAGTGTCGTGCGCAGATGTTCTGCCAGCGCCAAGCGCTGGTTAGCGTCTTGCCACTCAACTTTTGCTTCGAACACTCGCATTTTCAGCCCGGAGTAGGTATTCAGACGGGCGAATACAGGGTGTGTGCTGGGCAGGATATTGTCCTTCAAGCTCCCATCATGCAGCTCACGCACGCCCTCATAGAGACGATTCCAGGCCTGCTCGACCTTGTCATAGGCTCGACGGTGCGCCTCACTCTGCTGGACATAGCGCATTAACGAGCCACTGATGATCGAAATGTCGTGCCGGTATGAGCGAATCGACTCGACGGAGTAATAGACCGAGCTGGCCAGCGTATCGTGCCCATAGTGAGCCAGTTGGTCGCCGATGCAGGTCAGTGCCGTAAGGGCAGGCTTAGTCCCCTTCAGGTCAGTGTGTTCGCCCAGAAACTGCAAGGCTGGCAGGATGTTGCGCAGGTAGATGCTATTGATCTCGCCTAGGGCCTCCTGAGCCTTAGCCACCTCATCGATGACGTCATAACGCATCTGATCGACGATCTCACCGAGTCGCTGGAGCCGGCCCTGTAGCGCATCCACGCACTCCTTCATCTTGGCGGTTGCAGCGCGTATCTCCTTACGAAGCACACTTACCTGCTCCTGAAACCCAATGTCTTCGCGGATCAGAGATGGCAGAGTGATAAAAATCTCGTAGAGCCGGTTGAACGAGGCCCGTATCAACTCATAATCAGCACTGTTCAAATGACGCAGTCGCGCCCCATCGAAGTGCCGGAACATCTCGATGACGAAGGGGGCGAAAACCATCACTCCACGAGCGCTGTCTACCTGAATGACTAGGCCAACACGCTCAAGGTTTTCAATGCAAAGAGCGCTTTCCAATTTGCGCCGCTCGGCCGGTAACTCGCGCACAACCCGCGTGCTCGGCAGCGGTGCTACAGAATCCAACAGGGCGCGTAACTTCTGCTGGTACATGACAATGCGTACTTCCTCACACTCACCGACTTTATCCATGTGATCAATCAGATCAAGGAAAACACCCTTGTTCTGGATCATGTTGATTAGTGCTACGTCCGTTTTAACGACCATCAGCTACTCTACGCCTCTATTTCGGCAGCAAGAACCGGCTCGACTGCCTCACGGCACTCCAGGGCGATCAAGGACTCACTGACTCCGGTATAGAGAATCGTCCGATTCGGGCTGTAGGACTGGTCAGTTGCGTTGAAGTAGTCGAGATTCATGTAATTGCCTAGCACTTTGCTGATTCCGGAGGTCAGACCAGGCGTGGCCCCGAACACACAGAAGCCATCCGCGTCGGCAATGTCGCGGGCCGAACGCAGATTCTTGTCGTCGAGGTTGGACAGTTCATCGATAAACAAAGGCAAGCTTACCTTGGTGTCGGCTTGCAGCAACTCTTTGAGCAGGAAGGCCAGCAGACGGCAGTTGATCATCACTGAGGTGCCCGTTGATTGAGCTTCGACAGTGAACTCATCGCTGCCTTGCAGCTTGACACGGTAATCGACGCTGACGATCAGGCGAGCCATGTTCAGGGTTGCATCCCGACGCTGATCAGACTCGACGAACTGAGTGCAGAATTTACCAAGGCGGTCGTAGAGGACTTGTGGTGGTAGCTCGCCTCCGGTCAGATTCACAGTGTCGACAGTCTTCAGCAACTCGTCGAATTGAGGATGTAGCGTGCAGTCAATTGCCACAGCCGTTAGGTTAGAGACCTTGATTGACGAAAGGTGATTCTCGATCTCTTTGATAAAAGTACTAATAAGGGTGCGCGCATGCCTGATCGACTGAACTTGGATCATGGTGTCATCGTTATGCTGAACCACTTGGTTGAAATGGTTGTTCTCTTCCATATCGAGACGACCATAGAGAACCCTGTATTTCTCATGCAAATTGGTCAACGTTTCCAGGCTTACTGCGCTACGGTGGGCATGCTCGGCATCGTCGTCTAGAGCAACCGCAACTAACAGATCGGACACCAGCGACTTGATCTGGTTGAAACTACGGCTGATACCTTGACTGCGGGTTTCGATGGCATCCATTAATTCCTGAGTAACCACGACCTCCTGGCGCTCCGCACGTTGGTAGCCGGTTTTCAGGTACTCCAGACGCGAATGCAGGATGTCGTTGACCGTCCTACTCCAGCGGAGCACGGATTGTTCACGCTCCTTAGCGGCTTCCAATGCTGTTCTAGCCTGCTCAACCAGACGGTTGGCTTCTTCGAGTTGCAGGTTGAGCTCATGGCAGCGGGCCTCAAGAAGCCCGAATCGCTCAGTAGCCTCGCCATGTTCTCGCTCTAATCGCACGAACTCCTGCTCAACGAATTCATGACGTTTCAGCAGGGCAATGTTGCGTTCATCCTTCTCGATCTGAGCCTGTTTGGCAGCAATGGTGCTTTCGATCTGCTCGACTGACATCTTCGTCTTATTGGCAAGATCACTAGCGCGGCGTTTTTGCTGAATAAGGCGTTTCTGGACAGATGCCAATTCGTCCTTGCGACTCTGTAGCAGCTTTCCGGCATCGTAGTGTTTAACCGGGACTGGAGTCGGACTGCTCAGGAACGTGAGAGAGCCTCCCTCCTCGTTAAACAGCGCGGCGAAACGTCGAATCGTCTCAATGTTATCTTCGAACAATGGAGGGCACTCGCCGGTGAAGACCTCCTGGTTAAGCGAGTAGAGAGTGTCCGCTGCGCGGTTGGGGATCTGGTCCAGATCTAGGAGTGACGGTTTCGCCCCTTCAATGAGCACTTCAAGATCCTTGACTTTCTGGCTGCCGTTGTTGACTTCACGTGTTAGCTGCTCGAACTCAAGACGAAACTCACCGTCGTCCTTGAGAGCCTTGATGTCGGCTCGATCCTCCTCAACCTGTTCAGCCAGTGCGGCAGCTATCTCTTCCGGGGTCATAGACGCGTAGCCATGCATCGCCGTTGAGAGGTCAATTGAATCCTTTTTGATCCGCTCGTAGTTCTTCGTGATCTCACCAATAGCGCCTTTCAGCTCCTTAAGCTGGGTGTTTTTACTAGCCGCCTGTCCACGCTGGTGGTCAGCAGTTTCTTTGACCGCACTGTAGTTCGCAAAGCACTGCATGCGAGCGTCGAGGTAGACCGAGCCCTGCTCGTTGATGCCCTGCTCAACGTCACATAACAGGTTCATGAGATCCGAGCTTTGAGCGTGAAGGTCGGTGAAATTCTGGGTGAAACGGTCCCAGTACGTCTGTCCGTTGCGAATCACCTGGAGTCGGTTCTTTACCGTGCTGAGGGTTTCGTACCTCGACAAGATTTCGATGAAATTGACGTTCAGTTCGGCTTCAGTACGATCCTTTCTGCCCTCAATGATCGTAGCGATGGTGTCCGGAAGAGTACGTTTATCTTTGGCTGCAATGTCGAAAGCCAGGTGAATCAGGCGTTTCCAGGCATCAATCTCACGAGTTTGGTTACCACCGCTCTTGAGCGGCAGCAGACAAAAGCGACCAGCATCGGGGCGTGTAGGCTGGTGCTTGTAGATTCGTTCCTTAATATTCACTACATCCTTGATCACTACAGCACGCAGCCTTTTCAGGGTCGGCTCAATTTGTGAAGTCGACAACCCTTCAATCGGTGCTCCCATGCCTCCATTGAGGCTTGATTCATGATTCCAGAACAGGTGCTCGATTTCCGAATATGGCACCGGCACAGCAGTACGCTCATAGCTGTATTGCTTGGTGCCCATGTTAAGGATGATGCAGAACGCCCCATGCGGATTCTCCGCTTCAAGAACCATGAAGGAGTTTCTCTCGGGAAAATAGAAGCCAAAAGTCGCATCTCGGCCGTAGTGGCCTTTTGTGCTCTTGAAACCGAATTTCCGCTCACAATCGTGGAGATTTTCTTCGGGCAGGAGAAAGAACTTCAATGCGTTGAGCATCGAGGTCTTGCCCTTATTGTTATCGCCGAGCAAGGCCGTGTGTTGGTCGATACGAACCTTCGTATAGCAATAAGCCCCACTATTGATCAGCACGATCTGCTTCATCTTGAAGTCTTCGTGGAACATAGATTCGATGCTCATGGACGCTCCTCAAGTACTACAGGTACCAAGTAGGTTTCTTGCTCAAGCACCCTGCTGCTGTCACGCATAAACTGGATCACTTGATCTGTTTCAGGTGACAACCCCTGATACTTAATGACCTCCTGCCGCTGCTGATCCGTCAACGCGTACTTGGATTGAGCTAAACGCTCTTTCACGTCAGGCGGGGCAAGGAATACGGGGGGCTTTTCACGCAGCAGGGCTGTCAAAGAAGCGAACATCCGTAGGCCTCCCATGTCTACATCGAACAAGCAATACAGCTCATCGAAATGATTCAGTACGCTTGCATTCAGCCTGTTAGTCACCTGGTTTCCCGAACCAGAGATCAGCTCAATATCACTGGCTGTAACAGCCAAAATCCCAGCAATGAAAGGCAGCGTTTCATCGACTCGAAGGAAATTCTCCAGGTTCTCAACAATAACCCCCACCCTGCCCAGCACCCTCGGTAGCACCCATGCGCCAGCCTCAGTTACCGCCACAGTCGGATGCCGATGCTGAGCAGAGCGAAATATCAGTAACGATTCGGAGACACTAACTCGATGGCTATTGCCGTCTATGGCTGCTCCGACTCGACCTCCAACACCAGACGGCCTGAACCTCATCAAGAGCTCATCGAAGGCAGCCGAAAGAAGCACTTCGACGTGATAGCTACTTTTTTTAAGCTTCTTGGCCAAAAAAATGCGACTGATGTCTTCTCGCGCTACGCCTGCAGCCACAAGCTTTGCGATCAGCGCATCAAAGTTGATGGGCTGCCGTGATTGAACTTTGGCCAGATAGCTATAAATCACTGACGACAAAATCGACTTCCTTGTGAAGGTTGTTGGCCCTCAGGTATTTCGATAAATGAATCACTCAATTAGGACCCTCGCGGGGCTCCCTAGGAGAAAGCGATTCAACCGAATGAAAAACCTATGGATTAAGTGGGTTAAGAGAGAACCGTTCAGATCTCTCATTGAGCACAGCGCTCACGATATGTAAGCTTAAGCGACTCATCTAGAGTGTTTACCTGTACAGGTAAAGTTTTCGAGCAGGTGGAGAGCCAATGAAACGAAAACAGTCGATTGAATCCGTCCGCTGGGATTTGGCCTTACGCTACCGCCTGATCGAAACAGTAGCATGGTGGGAAGGTCGCTTGACCACGAGTCATCTGATGCAGAGCTTCGGCATCAGCCGCCAGCAGGCGTCGAAAGACATCAATACCTATATCAACGACTACGCGCCTAAGAACCTCGAATATGACAAGCATTTGAAGGGGTATGTACCTAGCAAGCAGTTCAGCCCGCTGTTTATAGTCGACAGCGCCAGCGCTTATCTACACCTGGTCAGCCAAAGCCACGACCGCGCCCCGCATGTGGAAGGGTTAGCTCTAGCCTACGCCCACACCGAAGTGCTGCAAGTGCCGGATCGCTCGGTGCGCCCTGAAGTGCTGCGCCCGCTATTGAAAGCATGCAGGGCCGGACTGCGTCTGGAATGTGAGTATGTGTCATTCAATACGCCGGTGGTGGAAACCCGGCTGATCGCACCACACACACTTATCTACACTGGCATGCGCTGGCACCTGCGCGCCTATTGCGAGAAAAACCGCGATTACCGGGATTTTGTGCTGAGCCGCTTTCGCGGCGTACCCGAGCTGATGGATGATGAAACCGGATACACGCGCGAGCTAGACCCTGGCTGGAGCACTAAGGTACAGGTCATTATCGAACCTGACTCACGCCTCAAACCCGAGCAAAAATCCATCATCGAAACAGACTACGCCATGCAGGATGGTCGCCTGGTGATCGAGACCCGAGGCGCGCTGGTGCAGTACGTGCTGCAGCGCTATCAGATCGATACGACCAAGGTGCATACCAAGGCCACAGCGCAACAGATTGTAGTAGTGAATTTGGATGAGCTGCAGGAGTGGCTTTATCACTGAGCCCTAGGCTTAACCAATATGAGATCGCTTTCATCTACACCATCACGAAGGTATAGCTCTGGCGTGGACTCTTCTGAAATGCCTTCCAGCATCAACGCAGTCTTGGCTTGCTTGAAAGCAGCCGGAATTGAACAACCGAATCCAATAGCCGAATAAAATTGCGCTGAAAATACGCGGGCCGCTTCGTCACCAATTGACTGATTCATGCCAATTGCGGCATCCACATATTGCGTACATGCGGCCGCCTGGTTAAATGAGTGGCACGTATTAAAGAAGACCAACCGAACTGAGTCGTAAAGTTCGAAGGTGGCGACAATACTCGCCATCGGGACAAAGGCTGCGTCACCATTTCGGTCCAACAGAACGAGCTCATCCTGATCGCTGCCGTGTCCACTAAAATGCACAATCGTGGGGTTGAGCTCGTTCATGTACTGCAAGATATCTCCTGAACGTAGCGCCCACCTCGACTCAAGCTTAACCGCATCACGATGATCCGAGAGTCGAATTTTTTGATGAATCTCTCGGACTTCCTCGTCCAGCAATAGCCTGCGATCAGAGGCTGTCGCTGGATCAGTCGCAAAGAACGCAACCTTAATTTCTTCGGGCAGCGCAGCCAATTTATCAATGCGGGCAGCAGCCTCCCGGTGCAGAGAATCATGCATTCTCAGGCTGGACTCTACCTCGCGGAATTGCCGTTTCTGTGCCTCCTGCATTTTTTGCTGCTCCGTATTTCTTTTCTTCAGCACCTTCGCTTCTTCGCTTTCCACACGCGACTCAGCTGTCGCCAGCTTTTTCTGCTCTGCGGCAATCTTCTTCTCTAGCTTGGCAACTTCAACCAAATGCCTCGCCTGCAAATCAGCATAACGGTTGGCTTCTTTAAGCTTGGAGGTAGCTGTAGACAACTGCTTGGTTTTGCTCGCGGCAGATCCAGCAGCAAGAGATTTTCTCCCCGCATCAGCCGCCTTTTGCGACTCTCTGGCCCTCAGACTCGATAGCTTTGCTAGGGCTTCACGAACGCTGGCAACTTGACGACGATACATATCAACACTCATAAGTGCCCCCTACAGTTTTCAAAAGCGGCACAGCAGTCATGGCGAAGAAGCATGCCGCCTTGTGAGCCAGAGCCTAGGCATAAACACAGCAAAGATAGGTGCATGGTTACGTCGTTTTAGAAAAGACGCGACGTAATGGCATGGCGGAATATCAGTCCGGCTGACCACCATAGGCAACATGAGCCAAACCCAGCATCAGAGTCAAAGCAGCTATCCGCAGAAGATACTCAGTCAGCGAACTCAGCATGATAACGGCGGATCTCCTCGGGTATCGATTACCCAACCATAGGCATCATTGACCTCGGAAGCGATATGTAAACTTTTGGTATGTAAACATTTAGAACGTACGCCGACCTGCGCCGACGCATGCGCCTTGCTGGATCTAAACACCGACGAGAACTGTACATAAAAACAGCCGCTGACGACTCCTCATGAGCAACGCGCTGATTCTTGGCGCACTCCACGCCAGCAACGTCGCTGGAAGCGCTTTCGAGTGCACGTCACACGCACAGAGTGACTATGAAGAAGGGGATGCACCGTGCACCGAACCTCGTTAGATTTGGTGGTCATACCGCGCCAGTTTCAGCATGAACTAGACGTAATCAAGTTTCTTTTCGGTCGGTTCATCATCACGCAGCCAGCGCACCTTGATGCCCAGGTACTGCGCCCCTTCAATGCCCTTCTTGAACCTTCGACGATCATCATTTTTTGCCGCGAGCTCAACGTATTGGATCACCAACTTGTATTGTTTTTTGCCTGCAGGGTGTTGATAAAGGAAATGATGCAAGCATTCATCAAGAGCACGGCCCTTACTGGGTGTTGGCTGATTCCGTTCGTATCACGACTGGTAATGCAGTCGGCAGCGCTCTACTTTCTCCGTCATCGCACAGCGCTCACCCCAGACTTAGACTCCTATCCAAAGCCTAAACCATCGGCGAGTCAGTATCCCATGGCCATG